>NZ_JAPYKM010000070.1:0-11780 GCF_029623465.1 Pseudomonas sp. RIT-To-2
CAACCGAGCGCCGCGCGGTCTGGATCTCGACAACCCTGAAAACCCGACGCCGGGCACTTGCCCTCCCCCTTGCAGTCTCAACTGGGGAACCCCCAAGGACAGCCACCCAATGCCCCTGACCCCTCAATCCCAAGGCAAAGCCGCCCGCAAGCAATGCCCCCGGACCAGCCACCGCCACGCCGGCAACATCGACCGCGATCCGCTGGCGCTGATCGAAGCTTCCAGCAAAGGCCGGGTGAAATCCCTGGTGGCGCTGCGCTACGGGCGCATGCTGGCCTCGCCCTTTACCTTCTACCGCGGCAGCGCGCTGCTGCAGGCCCATGACCTGGCGGGCACGCCAGACATGGGCCTTACCGTGCCGTTGTGCGGGGACGCGCACCTGATGAATTTCGGCGGCTTCGCCACCCCGGAACGCAACCTGGTGTTCGGCCTGAACGACTTCGACGAAGCGCATCCAGGCCCCTGGGAATGGGACCTCAAGCGCCTGACCGCCAGTTTCCTGATCGCCGCCCGTGCCCTGCGCCACCCGGCCAGTGTGGAGGAAGCGGTATGCCACGAAGTGGTCGGCGCCTACCAGGCGACCATGGCCTTGTGCGCAGAGCAAGGCGCACTCAACACCTGGTACGGGCGGATCAGCCCCGGTGAGCTGCTGGAACAGCCGCAAAACAGCCGGACCCTGGAATTCCTGCGCCAGACCATCGAAAAAGCCCACCGCCGCACCCACGCCGGGCTGCTGCCCAAGATCGTCGACCAGGACCGCCACGGCCGCCTCACCCTTCGTGATGACCTGCCGGAAATCTTCCACCTGCAGGGCAAGCACTCGCTGCTGGACCACGATGACGACTGGCTGGCCGCCAAGCGCTGGCAGCCCTTGTACAAGGCGCTGATGAGCAAATACAGCACCACCCTGCAAGGCGACCGCCGCGAGCTGTTGTCGCGTTTCGAAGTGGACGACCTGGCCTTCAAGGTGGTGGGGGTGGGCAGTGTCGGCACGCGCTGCCTGGTGGCACTGCTCACCGATGAGCTGCGCAACCCGTTGTTCCTGCAATTCAAGGAAGCCCGCCGCTCAGTGCTGGCGGACTACGTCAAGGTGCATACCCCGTTCAAGCACCACGGCCAGCGGGTGGTGGACGGCCAGCGCCTGATGCAGCCGGCCAGCGACCTGTTCCTGGGCTGGACCGCCAGCCCCAACGGCCACCATTTCTACGTACGCCAGTTGCGCGACATGAAGGTATCGGCGGAACTGGAAACCTTCGATGACCAGACCCTGGTCGCCTACGCCCGCCTCTGCGGCCGTGCTCTGGCCCGGGCCCACGCCAAGGCCAGTGGCGCCGCGGCCGTTATCAGCGGCTACATCGGTAAAAGCCAGCAATTGGCCGAGGCGCTGTTTACCTACGCCCAGGCCTACGGACAGCAGAATGAACGCGACTTCGAGGTATTCCAGAAAGCCTGCCGCGCGGGCCGCCTGCAGGCGCGCACCGAAGCCGACTTCACCGCTGACCGCTTGCCCTGATTTCATCCCCGCGCCATTCATTCTGTGCTTTCATCGGGGGGTTCGTTCATTTCAATGCAGGAGCAATGACATGCAACAGCGACAACTGGGCAACACCGATCTGCGCATCGCACCGCTGGTGTTCGGCGGCAACGTGCTGGGCTGGACCGCCGACGAGGCCACCAGCCTGGCGGTGCTGGACGCGTTCGTCGACCAGGGTTTCAACGCCATCGACACCGCCGACGTGTACTCGGCCTGGGTACCAGGGCACAGCGGCGGCGAATCGGAAACCCTGCTGGGCAAGTGGTTCAAGGCCCGCCCAGGGCGGCGCGAAAAGGTCGCGTTGTTCACCAAGGTGGGCATGAAGCTGGGTGAGCACAAGGAAGGCCTGAAGGAAAAATGGATTGTGCAGGCCGTGGAGGACTCGCTGCAGCGCCTGGGCACTGACTACATCGACCTGTATTTCTCCCATCGGCCGGACCCCACCACCCCCGAGGAGGAGACCCTCGGGGCGTACGCCAAGTTACTGCAGGCCGGCAAGGTCCGCGCCATCGGCGCCTCCAACTTCGATGCCACGCAACTGGCCGCGAGCCTGGAGACGGCCCGCCGCCATCAATTGCCCACCTACCAGGTGCTGCAACCGGAGTACAACCTGTACGACCGCGACCAGTACGAAGGTGCGCTGCGCGACCTGTGCATCGCCGAAAACATCGGAGTGGTGACCTACTACAGCCTGGCGTCGGGCTTCCTGACCGGCAAATACCGCGGCAAGGAAGACCTGGGCAAGAGCGTGCGCGGCGGTCGCATCGAGAAGTACCTGGATGACCGTGGCCTGAAGCTGCTGGCCACCCTGGACGGCATCGCCCAGGCGCACCAGGCGGCACCCGGTGAAGTAGCCTTGGCCTGGCTGATCGCCCGTGAAGGCGTGACCGCCCCCATCGCCAGCGCTACCAGTCTGGAGCAAGTACAGAGCTTCGGCCGTGCGGCGCGGTTGGTGCTAAGCCGCGAAGAGTTGAACGCGCTGACCGCCGCGTAGGGCAGCCCATGCAGCCGGCTCGGGCTTAGTGAGCCCGGGCTTCGGCATGCTTCACGGCGTCTTCCACGCCCTGCAGCATCTGGCCGATGGTCCATGGCTTGCGCAGGAAAGCGACTTCGCACTTGACCCCCGACGACTCCGGGGTCTCGTGGCCCGACATGATCAGAATGGGCATCTCGGGCCAGCGCTCATGCACTAGGTTGGACAAATCGGCACCATTGAGCTCGCCCGGCATCAGGATATCAGTCAGCAACAACCCGACCTCGGGCGCGCGCTGGTCCAGAAACGGCACCGCGGCATCGGCGGTCTCGAACTCGACGGTTTCATACCCCTCCTCCTTGAGTATTTCGCAGACAAATTCGCGAATGATGACTTCGTCTTCCACCACCACTACCAGGGGGTGAGCGAGTTCATTGCGTTCCATCGATGTTGAATTCATGACGATCATTTCCTGGTCTGGGCTACAGCGTGCGCCTGTTGTACAACGTAGGAGCGACAAGCCCGACGGAAATTCAATTTTCATTCAATAACGTTGTTGCAGCGCCCCTTCGATGCGCCAGCGCCATCCCCGACGCAAGCGCCACGGCCAGCAAAGCGGCCGCCAGGTAGAGGCTATCGCCGTGCCCCGGTAGCAGGTCGAGGAATGCTGACAGGAACTGGCCCAGGAACAGCGCCATGGACAGGAAGGCCAGATGCCGGCCGCGCAACGCCGGGGCGCTCTGTTCCACGGTCATGTGATTGAGCAAGGGTACTGACCAACCGAAACCGGCCCCCAGGCATAACCCGCCGACCAGACACCACGGCAGTGACGGCGCCCAGGCGAACAACCCATGGCCCACGGCGAAGGCACTGAACGCCAGCGCCAATGTGCCATGCTCACCCAAGCGTGCAGTGACCCGCGGCATCAGCGCCGCCGCCAACACCGCCACCAGCGACACCCCGGACAGAAAGTTGCCGATGGCCGTTTCGCCCAGGCCCATGGCGTGCAGGCTGAGCGGCAAGGCGATGATCGCACTGAAGAACACCACCATCGCGCCCACGGCCGCCAGGTAAACCACCCGCAGGGCTGGGGTGATGCCTCGCGCCACCGCCGCGTCGCTTGCCGACATCGGCTTACCGGGGTCTCGGATGAGCCCCAGCACCAGCGCCAACAGCAACCAGCTCAACAGGTAAAGGGAGAATGGCGCTTGCCAGGCCCAACTGGCCAGCAGCCCGGCAGCACTGAGAAACAGCACCCCGCCCAGTTCGATGGCCATGCCTTGGCGAGCGATCATCGCCAGACGCGCGGGGCCTTCATAAAATTGCGAAATCAGCCCCGTGCCGCTGGCCATGACCGCGGCCGTGGCGCCGCCCAACAACAGCCGGTCGGCAAAAATCGGCACGGCGCCGTGCAAGAACATGCCACCAGCCCCCAGCAGGCCATACGCGAACAGGCCCAGGCACAGGGTGCGGTACAACCCCAGGCGCTCGCTGAGGCACGCCACCAGAGGGCCGAACACCACCACCCCCAGGGACGGCACAGTGACCAGCCAGGCCGCGGCCCGGGGCACCCCCAGTTCGCGGGCGATGGCGGGCAAGCCGGGCACGATCACGCAGCCGACCATGATGGTCAGGCTAGCCACCGCCAGCAGGATGAAGGCACCGGGTCTGGATAGGCTGGGCATCAACACGTATCTGCTCCTTTGCATGGCATTAGTCTTTGTGGTGTTCTCAGGACCGAACTCTACCCTGCGAAGCCACCTGGCGGTCATCGGCCCCACCGTACGCCCGATCGCGCCCCTGCTGCTTGGCCTGGTACATCGCCTGGTCCGCCTGTTCATACAACCCATCCAGCGAACACCCAGGGGGCCCCAGTGCCACGCCGACACTGATCGTCAGCGGCCCGCCTTCCCCACCGATGCCCAGCGCCCGCACCGCCTCGCACACGTGCGCACCAATGCGCGCCACGAATGCCTTGTCGACATCGGCAAACAACAGCACAAACTCTTCGCCCCCCATCCGCGCCGCCAGATCAAGCGGCCGCCGGGGAAAGTCGTGCAAACGCTTGGCAATGGCCTTCAGCGCCTGGTCGCCGGCCGGGTGGCCATGCACGTCGTTGTAACGCTTGAAATGGTCCACATCAATCAGCAACAGCGCGCAGAGCCGAGCTTCGCGCGCCGACTGGGCCAGTGCCTGGCGCGCCAGGGCGTCGAACGCCCGGCGGTTGAACAGCCCGGTCAGGGCATCGGTGCTGGCCATTTCATGCAGCGAGCCACGCAGCAGGAACAAGGTGCGGAACGAGCGCTCATGGTAATAACGCAGGGCCATCAGCGCCACCAGCGAGGCCACCTGGAACGGCATGAACGCCACATACTGCTGGTCCATCAGGTGGCCCGACACCCACGGGGTCAGCAACCAGGCCGATAGCGCGATCAACAGCGCCATGCCCATGCCCACGTGCACACTCAGGCCTACCGGGAACAGAACGGTGATCATCAGCAGGATGACGGCGTCCAGCAGCAACGGCAGGTGGAATTCCTGGTGGTAACGGGCGTAGACGAGCATCATCAGGATCGAGGTGAAACCGGTGAAGCCCAGTACCGCCACGATCCAGCGCTCACCGATATGCACCCGAGACTCGTCCCGCACCTGCCAGTAACCCACACAGGCAAACAGCACCGTGAGCGAGCGCAGCGCCATCGCAAAGAAAGACGTCGGCGGAAATTGGGCCCCATAGCCGTAGACAATGTCCAGCATCAGGAAGCCCAGCAGCGCCACGATCAGCAACAACGCCGACGCGTTGCGGGTGCGCTGGAAGCCCTGGTAGTTCAGCTCACGGTACTCACACTCCAGCTCAGGCTCGAAGCGCAACCAGGGGAACCCCCGCAAGCGCTGCCGGGTGTAGGCATTGTCGCTTCCGTCCACCAATTGAGTGAGACTTTCAAACCTGTTCACGGGTACCTCTGCAAGTGCACTGTTCTTTTCCTGACCGCCAAGATAGCAATAAGCCATCACCCCACGCTACCTGCCCCGTCGCCGATAGCCTGACGCGGCTTACCCCGATTGCGGTCATTGCAAACGATGAGCGTAGACGGCCGGCTTCATTATCAACCTAATTAATAGGGAGCTTTGTATATAACCGGAACGCACGTAATCAGGGCACTCTAATATCATTGCGAATGATATATACCTTCGCCCCATTCGATTCGTCGATACAGGCCGCAGCGAACAGAATCCGCCCATTCTCAATAAATTGGCGGACGTGCCCATGGAACAGTCAATCAAACATCTACGCTTCCCCCTCGCCGCGCTGGCGGTGGTGGTGATGAGTGCTTGCGGGCGTGCCCCCGAAGTGGCCCAGGCGCCCGCCGCGCCGAAGGTTACCGTGGCCAAGGTGCTGGAACAGCCGATCAACGAGTGGGACGAGTTCACCGGCCGCCTGGAAGCGCCCCAGACCGTCGAAGTACGCCCACGGGTGTCGGGGCAGATTGACCAGGTGGCCTTTACCGAAGGCGCGCTGGTGAAGAAAGGCGACCTGCTGTTCCAGATCGACCCCCGGCCCTTTGAAGCCGAAGTACGCCGCCTGGAAGCGCAACTGCAACAGGCCCGTGCCACCGCCACCCGCACCGAAAGCGAGTCCCAGCGCGGCGAGCGCCTGCGCGCCAGCAACGCCATCTCCACGGAACTGGCGGAAACCCGCACCAGTACCGCGCAGGAGTCGCGCGCCGCGGTCGCCGCCATCCAGGCACAACTGGACCTGGCCCGCCTGAACCTGAGCTTCACCCGCGTCACCGCGCCCATCAGCGGCCGGGTCAGCCGCGCCGAGATCACCGCCGGCAACATCGTCACCGCCGACGTCACCCCGCTCACCAGCCTGGTCTCTACCGACAAGGTCTACGCCTACTTCGACGCCGACGAGCGCGTGTACCTCAAGTACACCCAGCTGGCGCGCAAGGGCGAGCGTGGCGCCACCACCCCGGTGTACCTCGGCCTGTCCAACGAAGACGGCAACCCGCACCTGGGCCAGATGGATTTCGTCGACAACCAGGTCAACCCCAAGACCGGCACCATCCGTGGCCGCGCGGTGTTCGACAACCGCGACGGCAGCTACACCCCGGGCTTGTACGCACGCCTGAAACTGGTGGGCAGCGGCACCTACGAAGCCGTGCTGATCAAGGACGAGGCGGTGGCCAGCGACCTGGGCAAGAAATACGTGCTGGTGATGGACAAGGACCGCAAGGCTACCTACCGCACCGTGGAGCTGGGGCCGAAACTCGAAGGCTTGCGCATTGTGCGCAGCGGCCTGGCCAAGGACGACACCATCGTCATCAACGGCCTGCAGCGGGTGCGCCCCGGCAGCCAGGTCGACCCTGAAGACGCCCCCATGGCCAGCCCGGCCACCCTCGCCGCCCTGGCCGAACAGCTCAAGGCGCTGCAAGCCAGCAACCTGCCCAAGGCCGCCGCGGCTGCCCCGGTGAACGTGGCCAGTGTCGCCACCCCACGCGGCTAACAGGAACAGACCGATGAACTTCTCGCAATTCTTTATCAAGCGGCCGATCTTCGCCGCCGTGCTCTCGCTGCTGATTCTGATCGGCGGCGCGATCTCGCTGTTCCAATTGCCCATCAGCGAATACCCCGAAGTGGTCCCGCCCACCGTGGTGGTGCGCGCCAACTTCCCCGGCGCCAACCCCAAGGTCATCGGTGAAACCGTGGCCGCGCCGCTGGAACAGGCCATCACGGGCGTGGAGAACATGCTGTACATGTCCTCCCAGTCCACCGCAGACGGCAAGCTGACCCTGACCATCACCTTCGCCCTGGGCACCGACCTGGACAATGCCCAGGTGCAGGTGCAGAACCGGGTCACCCGCACCGAGCCGAAGTTGCCTGAAGAGGTGACCCGCATCGGTATTACCGTGGACAAGGCCTCCCCCGACCTGACCATGGTGGTGCACCTGACCTCGCCAGACAAACGCTACGACATGCTGTACCTGTCCAACTACGCCATCCTCAACATCAAGGATGAGCTGGCGCGCCTGGGCGGCGTGGGCGATGTGCAACTGTTCGGCATGGGCGACTATTCCCTGCGCGTCTGGCTGGACCCGAACAAGACTGCCTCGCGCAACCTCACCGCCACTGACGTGGTCACCGCCATTCGCGAACAGAACCGCCAGGTCGCGGCCGGCCAACTGGGCTCGCCGCCCTCGCCGAGCGCTACCAGCTTTCAGATGTCGATCAACACCCAAGGCCGCCTGGTGACCGAGGATGAGTTCGAGAACATCATCATTCGCACCGGCGACGATGGCGAGATCACCCGCCTCAAGGACATCGCCCGCGTGGAGCTGGGTTCCAGTCAGTACGCCCTGCGTTCCCTGCTGAACAACCAGCCGGCCGTGGCGATCCCGATCTTCCAGCGCCCTGGCTCCAACGCCATCGACATCTCCAATGAAGTACGGGCCAAGATGGCCGAACTGAAGAAGAGTTTCCCCGAAGGCATGGACTACAGCATCGTCTATGACCCGACCATTTTCGTGCGCGGCTCCATCGAAGCAGTGATCCACACCCTGTTCGAGGCACTGATCCTGGTGGTGCTGGTGGTGATCCTGTTCCTGCAGACCTGGCGCGCCTCGATCATTCCGCTGGTGGCCGTGCCGGTGTCGCTGATCGGTACCTTCGCCGTGATGCACATGTTCGGCTTTTCGCTCAACGCACTGTCGCTGTTCGGCTTGGTGCTGGCCATCGGTATCGTGGTGGACGACGCCATCGTGGTGGTGGAGAACGTCGAGCGAAACATCGAACTCGGGCTAAAGCCGGTCGCAGCCACCGAGCGCGCCATGCGTGAAGTGACCGGGCCTATCATCGCCACGGCGCTGGTGCTGTGCGCGGTATTCGTACCGGCAGCGTTCATCAGCGGCCTGACCGGGCAGTTCTACAAGCAGTTCGCCCTGACCATCGCCATTTCCACGGTCATCTCGGCCTTCAACTCGCTGACCCTGTCGCCCGCATTGGCCGCCGTCTTGCTGCAGGGCCATGACGCACCCAAGGACCGTTTCTCGCGGTTCCTCGACAAGCTGCTGGGCGGCTGGCTGTTCCGGCCCTTCAACCGCTTCTTCGTCAAGGCCAGCCATGGCTACGTGGGCACCGTGCGGCGGGTGATTCGCAGCAGCGGTATCGCCCTGGTGGTATACGCGGGGCTGATCGGCCTCACCTACCTGGGCTTTTCCACCACCCCCACCGGGTTCGTGCCCGCCCAGGACAAACAGTACCTGGTGGCCTTCGCCCAGTTGCCTGACGCTGCCAGCCTGGACCGCACCGAGGACGTGATCAAGCGCATGTCCGAGATCGCCATGAAGCAACCTGGCGTGGCCAATGCCATCGCCTTCCCGGGGCTGTCGATCAACGGCTTCACCAACAGCCCGAACAACGGCGTGGTGTTCGTGGCACTGAAGGACTTCGACGAGCGCAAGGACCCCAGCGAGTCGGCCAATGCCATCGCCGCGGCCCTGAACGGCAAGTACGCCAGCATCCAGGACGCCTACATGGCGATCTTCCCGCCACCGCCTGTACAAGGGCTGGGCACCATCGGCGGCTTCCGCCTGCAGATCGAGGACCGTGGCAACCTGGGCTATGACGCCCTGTACAAGGAAACCCAGAACATCATCGCCAAGAGCCGCAGCGTGCCGGAACTGGCCGGGCTGTTCACCAGCTACACCGTGAACGTGCCGCAGGTGGACGCTGCCATCGACCGCGAAAAAGCCAAGACCCACGGCGTGGCCATTAGCGATATCTTCGACACCTTGCAGGTGTACCTGGGTTCGCTGTACGCCAACGACTTCAACCGTTTTGGCCGCACTTACCAGGTCAACGTCCAGGCCGAACAGCAGTTCCGCCTCGAACCCGAGCAGATCGGCCAGTTGAAAGTGCGCAACAACCGGGGCGAGATGATCCCGCTGGCCACCTTCATCAAGGTGCAGGACACCTCGGGCCCTGACCGGGTCATGCACTACAACGGCTTCGTCACCGCTGAAATCAACGGTAACGCCGCCCCAGGCTACAGCTCGGGCCAGGCCCAGGCGGCGGTCGAGAAACTGCTGAAAGCGGAACTGCCCAACGGCATGACCTACGAGTGGACCGAGCTGACCTACCAGCAGATCCTCTCGGGCAATACCGCGCTGTTCGTTTTCCCGCTGTGCGTGCTGCTGGCTTTCCTGGTGCTGGCCGCCCAATACGAAAGCTGGAGCTTGCCGCTGGCGGTGATCCTGATCGTGCCCATGACGCTACTGTCGGCCATTGCCGGTGTGATCATTGCCGGTAGCGACAACAACATCTTCACCCAGATCGGCCTGATCGTGCTGGTGGGCCTGGCGTGCAAGAACGCGATCCTGATCGTGGAGTTCGCCAAGGACAAGCAGGAAGAAGGCCTCGACCCGCTGGCTGCCGTTCTGGAAGCCTGCCGCATGCGGTTGCGGCCGATTCTGATGACCTCGTTCGCCTTCATCATGGGCGTGGTGCCGCTGGTGCTGTCCCACGGCGCCGGTGCCGAAATGCGCCATGCCATGGGCGTGGCGGTGTTCTCCGGCATGCTGGGGGTAACCTTCTTCGGCCTGCTGCTGACCCCGGTGTTCTTCGTGCTGATCCGCAACCGCGTGGAAAAGAAAAAGGCCCACAAGGCCGCCCAGCTTCTGACCCTGGAGAACCCAGCATGAGCTTGAAACTCTTCATGCCCAGCTTGCTGGTGCTGGCCCTGGCCGCCTGCGCCGTGGGCCCGGACTACAAGACCCCGGACACCGCGGCGGCGAATATCACCGCCGCCACGGCCGGGCAATACGACCGCGGGCACTTCGATGCCGTGTGGTGGCAGCAGTTCGACGACCCGACGCTGAACCAGTTGGTCGACAAATCCCTGCAGGGCAACCGTGACCTGCGCGTGGCCTTTGCCCGCCTCAAGGCGGCGCGGGCCATCCGCGATGACGTCAACACCGAACGCTTCCCGGTGGTGACCAGCCGCGTCAGCAGTGAAGTCGGCAAGAGCCAGGTACCTGGCCAGACCACCGACCGGGTCAACCAGGAGCGTTACGACCTGGGCCTGGACATGGCCTGGGAAGTCGACCTGTTCGGCCGCATCCAGCGCAGCCTGGAAGCCAGCGATGCCCAGGAAGACGCTGCGCGCGCCGACCTGCAGCAACTGCAAGTGACCATGATCGCCGACCTGGTGGACGCCTACGGTGACCTGCGCGGTGCGCAACTGCGCGAGAACATTGCCCGGGCGAACCTCAAGACCCAGCAGGAATCGCGCACCATCACCGTCAGCCTGCGTGACGCCGGGGTGGGTAACGAACTGGACGTGGTGCGTGCCGACGCGCGCCTGGCCGGGGTCGAAGCCACCGTGCCGCAATTGCAGGCTGAACAAGTGCGCGCCCGCAACCGTATCGCCACCTTGCTGGGCGAACGCCCCGACCAACTGAGCGTGGACCTGAGCCCGGCGAAGCTGCCGGCCATCTCCAAGGCCCTGCCCATTGGCGACCCCGGCGAGCTGCTGCGCCGCCGCCCCGATGTGCGCAGCGCCGAGCGCAAGCTGGCTGCGGCCACCGCCAATGTCGGCGTGGCCACGGCCGACCTGTTCCCCCGGGTCAGCCTGTCCGGTTTCCTGGGCTTCACGGCGGCCCGCGGCTCGCAGATCGGCTCGGCCGCTGCCAACGCCTGGTCCCTGGGCCCGAGCATCACCTGGGCGGCGTTCAACCTGGGTAGCGTGCGGGCGCGTATCCGTGGCGCCAATGCCGATGCCGAAGGCGCCCTGGCCACCTACGAACAGCAAGTGCTGCTGGCCCTGGAAGAATCGGAAAACGCCTTCAGCGACTACGGCAAGGTGCAACAGCGCCTGGCTTCGCTGAACAAGCAGAGCGAGGCCAGCCGCGCCGCGGCTGACCTGGCGTCGATCCAGTACCGCGAAGGCACCGTGGATTACCTGGTGCTGCTGGACGCCGAACGCGAGCGCCTGAGCGCCGAAGATGCCCAGGCCCAGGCCGAGGTGGATCAGTACCGCGGCATCGTGGCGATCTACAAGGCGCTGGGTGGCGGGTGGCAGGTACCGGACAAGGGGCAGGCGGTGGCGATGGTTCGGTGAACGCCGATCTGTGGCGGTACTAACAGGGCGGGCCAGGTGATCTTGCAGGCAAAACTGGCCCGAACCCGAAACAGATGTAGGAGCGGGCGCTAGCTCGCGAAGCGCCGCGCGGGCGGCGCTCGATCTCAAGGGCACCGGAAAACCCAAGCCAT
>NZ_JAPYKM010000071.1:0-11519 GCF_029623465.1 Pseudomonas sp. RIT-To-2
TGCATCAACCCCGCACAGGGCCCGGTGGCCCAGTCTGAACTCATTTTTGGCTCCTTACCCATACGGTTGGTCACAGCATGCCAAAAACGCCTCGGTATCGGCATTTTTTTATGGTAGGGTGCGCGCCCGCAAAATTCCGACAGGCGTTTTTGCCGCAGAAAAACCCCCGCGTCACAGCCCCAGGCAGGTAGGACGCGGCCTACGCAAACGAGTACCTTTTCCTGCACAAATTACCCACAAGTTATCCACAGAACACTCTGTTGCAATAAGCCCCATACCGCACTATCTTGTATCCCCGGCGCTGGAAACCACTACATCTTGGGTTTTTAATCAAAAGCCAAGCACAACTCCAGCGCAAAACTCAAG
This sequence comes from Pseudomonas sp. RIT-To-2, assembly GCF_029623465.1. Classification (NCBI taxonomy): domain Bacteria; kingdom Pseudomonadati; phylum Pseudomonadota; class Gammaproteobacteria; order Pseudomonadales; family Pseudomonadaceae; genus Pseudomonas; species Pseudomonas sp. RIT-To-2. The sequence goes on from NZ_JAPYKM010000071.1 coordinate 367, forward strand.
TCTTGACTCGGCCTTTTTAATTCCGACCAAGCGACTTTATTTCAGGGCCTTGGCGCACACGCGAGAGGCCGTTTGACTCCCTGGCGAACGAACCTCGTTCCACCTGGGAAGCAGTATGTTCAACACGCAGCAACGCATTATTCACCAGGGACGGGATTTCCGGCGAAACCCCTCCCCTGTCCAGTTGCATGAGCACCCGGTGACCCGGGGGGTGTGACAACGTCGTGCAGCACAGGGCCCCATCAGTGGAGGCCCCGTTGCCACGTTTCCCATCACAGGTCATCGGGCGTTCGGCTTCAGGACGGAACGGTGGGCGCCACCATGGCGCCCAAACAAACATTAAGAATGTGGAGACACAGATGCAGACCGACACAACTCGCGAGAACCCGCAAGGCCAGGCGCCCCAGGCCCCAGCATCCAACCAGGATCTGAACGCCACCGCGCCGGGCCAGCTGCGCGTGATCAAGCGCAACGGAACCGTCGTGCCTTACACCGACGACAAAATCACCGTCGCCATCACCAAAGCGTTCCTCGCAGTTGAAGGCGGCACCGCTGCCGCTTCGTCGCGCATCCACGACACCGTGGCGCGCCTGACCGAACAGGTCACCGCGACCTTCAAGCGTCGCATGCCTTCGGGCGGCACCATCCACATCGAAGAAATCCAGGACCAGGTAGAACTGGCCCTGATGCGTGCCGGCGAGCAGAAAGTGGCCCGCGACTACGTTATCTACCGCGACGCCCGTTCCAAGGAACGCGCCGTGCGCACCACCGCCGAAGCACCGGTCGATGCCCACCCCAGCATCCGCATCACCCTAGCCGACGGCAACCTGGCGCCGCTGGACATGGGCCGCCTGAACACCATCATCACCGAAGCCTGCGAAGGCCTGGAAGAAGTCGACGGCGACCTGATCCAGCGTGAAACCCTGAAGAACCTGTACGACGGCGTGGCCCTGAAAGACGTCAACACCGCGCTGGTGATGACCGCCCGTACCCTGGTAGAGCGCGAGCCGAACTACTCGTTCGTGACGGCCCGCCTGCTGATGGACACCCTGCGCGCCGAAGGCCTGGGCTTCCTGGAAGTGGCCGAGAGCGCCACCCACCACGAAATGGCCGACCTGTACGCCAAAGCGCTGCCGGCCTACGTGGCCAAAGGTATCGAATTCGAACTGCTGAACCCGGTTCTGGCCGAGTTCGACCTGGAAAAACTGGGCAAGGCGATCAACCACGAGCGCGACCAGCAGTTCACCTACCTGGGCCTGCAAACCCTGTACGACCGCTACTTCATCCACAAGGATGGCGTGCGTTTCGAACTGCCGCAGATCTTCTTCATGCGTGTGGCCATGGGCCTGGCCATCGAAGAGAAAAACCGTGAAGAGCGCGCGATCGAGTTCTACAACCTGCTGTCGTCCTTCGACTACATGGCCTCGACCCCGACCCTGTTCAACGCCGGCACCCTGCGCCCGCAACTGTCCAGCTGCTACCTGACCACCGTGCCGGATGACCTGTCGGGCATCTACCACGCCATCCACGACAACGCCATGCTGTCCAAATTCGCAGGCGGCCTGGGCAACGACTGGACCCCGGTTCGTGCGCTGGGTTCGTACATCAAGGGCACCAACGGCAAGTCGCAAGGCGTAGTGCCGTTCCTGAAAGTGGTCAACGACACCGCCGTGGCCGTGAACCAGGGTGGCAAGCGCAAGGGCGCTGTGTGTGCCTACCTGGAAACCTGGCACCTGGACATCGAAGAGTTCATCGAACTGCGCAAGAACACCGGCGATGACCGTCGTCGTACCCACGACATGAACACCGCCAACTGGATCCCTGACCTGTTCATGAAGCGCGTCTTCGATGACGGCAAGTGGACCCTGTTCTCGCCAAACGAAGTGCCAGACCTGCACGACCTGACCGGCAAGGCCTTCGAAGAGCGCTACGAGTACTACGAAGCCCTGACCGAATACAACAAGATCAAGGTATTCAAGACCATCCAGGCCAAAGACCTGTGGCGCAAAATGCTGTCGATGCTGTTCGAAACCGGCCACCCATGGTTGACCTTCAAAGACCCGTGCAACCTGCGTTCGCCACAGCAGCACGTAGGCGTGGTCCACAGCTCGAACCTGTGCACCGAGATCACCTTGAACACCAACAAGGACGAGATCGCCGTCTGCAACCTGGGCTCGATCAACCTGCCGAACCACATCGTGGGTGGCAAGCTGGACACGGCCAAGTTGGAGCGCACTGTCAACACCGCCGTACGCATGCTCGATAACGTGATCGACATCAACTACTACTCGGTGCCACAGGCCAAGAACTCCAACTTCCGCCACCGTCCGGTTGGCCTGGGCATCATGGGCTTCCAGGACGCACTGTACCTGCAGCACATCCCTTACGGTTCCGACGCTGCCGTCGAGTTCGCCGACAAGTCGATGGAAGCGGTCAGCTACTTCGCCATCCAGGCCTCCTGCGACCTGGCCGACGAGCGCGGCGCCTACGAGACGTTCCAGGGTTCGCTGTGGTCCAAAGGCATCCTGCCACTGGACTCGCAACAGATCCTGATCGAAGCCCGTGGCCAGAAGTACATCGACGTCGACCTGAACGAAACCCTGGACTGGGCCCCGGTCCGTGCCCGCGTTCAGAAAGGCATCCGCAACTCGAACATCATGGCCATCGCACCGACCGCCACCATCGCCAACATCACGGGCGTGTCGCAGTCGATCGAACCGACCTACCAGAACCTGTACGTGAAATCGAACCTGTCGGGCGAATTCACCGTGATCAACCCGTACCTGGTACGCGACCTGAAGGCCCGTGGCCTGTGGGACGCGGTCATGATCAACGACCTGAAGTACTACGACGGTTCCGTGCAGCAGATCGAGCGCATCCCGCAAGAGCTCAAAGACCTCTACGCGACCGCCTTCGAAGTGGAAACCAAGTGGATCGTCGACGCCGCCAGCCGTCGCCAGAAGTGGATCGACCAGGCTCAGTCGCTGAACCTGTACATCGCCGGCGCCTCGGGCAAGAAACTGGACGTGACCTACCGCATGGCCTGGTACCGTGGCCTGAAAACCACCTACTACCTCCGTGCCCTGGCCGCGACCAGCACCGAGAAGTCGACCATCAACACCGGCAAACTCAACGCCGTGTCGAGCGGTGGCGACAGCGCCCCGGTGCAGGCAGCCGGCCCAGCGCCAGTGCCGAAGGCTTGCGCCATTGACGAGCCGGATTGCGAAGCTTGCCAGTAAGGTTTGAGCGAGCAGCCTGACACCAGGCAGCCCGCCATCCTTGAAAAAACCAACCTCACCTTGCGGTGGTGGTTGGTTTTTTTATGCTTCACAGGTTGCCGGGAAAGTTGGTGGCGCGACCACAGATCTGCAGTGAGCAAACAAGGCGGAGCAGGCTATGCCCCAGGCATAACTGGCCCTGAACAGATGTGGGACCGGCCTTGGCCGGGAAGCGCCGCGCGGGCGGCGCTCGATTTCAAAGGCCCAGGAAAAACCAAGACATGTATCTGATGGCCTTGACGAAGTTGCAAGACGGGCCGACAGAATGCTCATCGGAGCGCTTGCCTGCGATCGCATCAGGCCTCCAGCTTTCCCGGCAAGCCGTGAAGAACCTTTTCCCTTTGGGACCTGGCGAAGCTCCGGAATAGCCCATCCAGAATCCAGACAATCGCTGTAACACCGCAACCGACCTGAGCTCCTCCATCTTCCTTAAAATCCCCCCTTCACGGGAGGTACGATGCAACCTACATCATTCCAGGCCAAAAAGGCTTACTACGCCAAAGTGCGCCGATCCAACTACTTGGCGAGCCTGCGCTTGGCCGGTTTTGATACAACCAAAGCGGACCTTCAGGTTCCCCTACCCAGCAAAGAAGAGATCCTCAAGAAATTCCGCGGTGACGCCTGTTCTCCCGCTGATCGGATTCCTTTGCGCCGCTAGCGGCCCGCACCCGAAAAATCTCGCCCTGTGGTCGCCGCTTCTTTCATCTACAAATGCCCGATTCAGCAGGCTGCGGCAGTTGGCCGCGACCACAACACGCCCTGTGAATCCGAGTGCGCGCACCGCCCAAAAAACTACATGCAGTGGCAGCCTAAATAAAAAGACACCACATACGGTATTTTTGTCTATAATTCTGGTCGACCAATAGAGCACCGAAGTTCGACGTACGTGCTACCGTTCCTCTTCCCTTTACGTTGAGGGGAATGGCGTCGATGAACACGGGCGAAGCAAAATTCCGTTATACTTCGCCCCTCAATCAAGGGTAGATCCGATGAATCACTACGCGCTCCAAACTGGGCCACACGCCAGATATCCGAAGCGTACGTCGAAACGTGGTTCTGCTCTGCCTGCGTGCAACGGTCATTCGACCGGCTGACAGCAACGATCCCGAATTTATAACCAGATCGACGAGGAATCTGCATTCCTCAAGACGTCGTATTGTCCACTTGGCGCTACGTCGTAAAAGTACTCATCTTAAAATCCATCCGGTCGCCCGCGGGCGACCCTCGAGCAGGAGCCTCATCACCATGCTGAGCTGGGACGAATTCGACAAAGAAGAAGGCGAGCAACCCGCCAAAGGCGCCAACGCCGGCCACGCCGCTGAAGCCGCCATGGACAAACTCGACAGCGCCGGTGCCGGTGCTGCCAAGGAAGCCCGCGCCGTGAGCTCCAACGACTCCGCCGCCGTAGCCCGCGCCAAGGCCGCCCTCGACAAACTCGACGTCGCCGAAGGCCTGGCCGAGCTCGAAGGCTCCGCTGCCCGCGTTGCCGTTGACGAAAAGCGCATGATCAACTGCCGCGCCGACCTCAACCAACTCGTGCCTTTCAAGTACGACTGGGCCTGGCAGAAGTACCTGGACGGCTGCGCAAACCACTGGATGCCGCAAGAAGTCAACATGACCGCCGACATCGCCACCTGGCGTAACCCGGAAGGCCTGACTGACGACGAGCGCCGCATCGTCATGCGCAACCTCGGCTTCTTCAGCACCGCCGACTCCCTGGTCGCCAACAACCTGGCCCTGGCCGTCTACCGCCTGATCACCAACCCGGAGTGCCGCCAGTACATCCTGCGCCAGGCCTTCGAAGAGGCGATCCACACCCACGCCTACCAGTACTGCATCGAATCGCTGGGCATGGACGAGGGTGAAATCTTCAACATGTACCACGAGATCCCATCGGTCGCCAAAAAGGCAGCCTGGGGCCTGAAATACACCCGCGCCATCTCCGACCCGGAATTCAACACCGGCACCCCGGAAACCGACAAAGAACTGCTGCGCAACCTGATCGCCTACTACTGCGTACTGGAAGGCATCTTCTTCTACTGCGGCTTCACCCAGATCCTCTCCATGGGCCGCCGCAACAAGATGACCGGCGTTGCCGAGCAGTTCCAGTACATCCTGCGCGACGAGTCCATGCACCTGAACTTCGGTATCGACGTGATCAACCAGATCAAGATCGAAAACCCGCACTTGTGGGATGCTGAACTGAAGGAAGAGGCTTCGCAGATGATTCTGCAGGGCACTCAGCTGGAGATCGAATACGCTCGGGACACCATGCCTCGTGGCGTGCTGGGCATGAACGCGGCGATGATGGAGGACTACCTCAAGTTCATCGCAAACCGTCGCCTGTCGCAGATTGGTCTGAAGGAAGAGTACCCAGGGACTACTAACCCGTTCCCTTGGATGAGCGAGATCATGGACTTGAAGAAGGAGAAGAACTTCTTTGAGACTCGGGTTATTGAGTATCAGACTGGTGGGGCGTTGAGCTGGGATTAATCCACGTTAAAAAGGCTGCTTGTTGCAGCCTTTTTAAACTAATCTTTCATGCTTTCCAAAGGAATTTCAGAGAGTAGCCTAGCTGTTAACCGCTCCTGATTTCGAAGCTCACACTCCCACACCACCATGACTCGCCAACCAAGCGAGATTAATTGCAACTCGACCCGTATATCTCGTTGCTGGTTACTCTGAAATTTTTTTAGCCAAAACTCCACATTTGTTTTTGGCATGTAACTAAACTTACACCCTGAATGGCGATGCCAAAAGCATCCGTGGACGAACAGACACAATTTATGCTTAGTAAAAACCAAATCAGGTGTACCAGGCAAAGTAGCGCAGTGCAAGCGAAACCTGAACCCTATGGCATGGCAGATAGAGCGCACATTCTTTTCTGGCTGTGTGTCTGAACTACGGATACGTGCCATATTCCTCGACCGCTGGAGGGAATCAAAAATATTCGCACACATATGTGCCCTCTGGTCAGGTATTGAGTCGTCCAAGCCATGCCGAGTACATCATCGGTTAAAATTGATGGCCAAAAGCCATTCTCCTGGGATATGGTAGCAATACCACGTTACCGCCTAAGCTGATTTGGCTCCGGGGTTCGCCACCCTGACGGCACCTGTTTTATAATCTAGCCCAGATATCGTAGGAATTCAAAGCCCTACAGACAACATAGGAAAAAAGATATGGGTCACATACGTGCTTTTGACATGTTCTGTGGTGCGGGAGGAAGCAGCCTAGGCGCACGTCAAGCAGGAGTCGAGGTCGTAGGGGGGATTGATATTTGGGGTCCTGCAGCGGAATCTTTTCGTCTAAATTTTCCTAAAGCCAAAATCTTCAATGAAGATCTTAGGCCGCTCTGCCCTAGTGAAGTAATAAAAAAAATCGGCCCAATTGATTTGTTAATATCCTCTCCGGAATGTACACATCACACATGCGCGCGCGGAAGCAAACCAAGATCTGAAGAGAGTCGAGACACCGCTTTTGACGTAGTTCGATTCGCCTCAATAATGAGGCCAAGGTGGATTACGCTTGAAAATGTTGTACATATGAAACCTTGGCCAAGATATAAAGAGCTGCGCTCTGAAATTGAATCTCTTGGCTATCATGTACGGGAGCAAATCATCGATGCATCCCAATTTGGTGTTGCCCAGCGACGTCGGAGGCTATTTATGATTGCCGACCTATTGGGAATGCCAGATGAAGTTCAGCCTACGGATATCTGCCAATCAACTGTTTGGGATATTTTAGACCGTAGCGGACAATACAAAATGACACCACTTCGAACACCTAAAAGAGCGAAAGACACACTTGCTCGTGCTGACCGCGCAATTAAAGCCTTAGGCCCAAATGAATCTTTTCTCATAGTATATTATGGAACTGACGGTGGTGGCGGGTGGCAGCCAATGGATGCACCACTTCGCACCGTTACAACAGTAGATAGATTCGCGTTCGTTACTCCCACTACGGAGGGACATATGATGAGGATGCTACAGCCTGAGGAACTGCGGAAAGCCATGGGCTTTCCCGAAAACTATATTTTTCCAGCTGTTACCAGAAGAGACAAAGTCAAACTAATGGGCAATGCAGTTTGCTCTCCGGTAATGACCGCCATCGTTGAATCTTTAAAGTCAAAAAAATTTACGACCACCGCAGCGGCGTGAATTTTTAATTTCTTAGGACGAGAAAATGCCGACTCAAACTCCCCCATCCCGTTTCAGACCTCGCGCACGTATTATGAAAACTCTTGGTGAGGAACTTATCAGTAGTGATAGCGTCGCCATCATCGAACTAGTAAAAAATGCATATGACGCAGACGCGCAGGACGTATTGATTCGCTTCATCCCGCCCCTGGACTTAGATGCTGGCTGCATTGAAGTAATTGATAATGGAAAGGGGATGAGCCTGGAAACCGTTTTAAACTCGTGGATGGAACCTGCCACTCCGAACAAAGTTTCCTTACACACATCTAAAAAAGGCCGCAGAGTGCTTGGTGAAAAAGGAATAGGCCGATTTGCTAGCGCACGTCTATCGGAGGAACTAGAATTAATTAGCCGGCAAGCAAATTCCGAGAGTGAAACTGTAGCCATATTTGATTGGAGTCAATTTGATGATGAAGACAAATTCCTTGATGAAGTCGAAATTACCCTAGACTCTAAGCCAGCAGAAACAATTTCAATTACGAATGATACATTTTCAAAAGTTTTCCGCTCTGAAAAATTAGTTGATCCTAGTCAAGCCCACGGAACAATTCTCAAAATGTCTCGCCTAAAAAAAAAATGGGGTGCGACCCACTTTGAGGAGGTTCAACAGGGGCTTTCACGCTTGGTTTCACCTTTTTTGGAAATGTCCGACTTCAGAATTTCAATTGAGGCGCCGGCCGGATTTGAACATTTTTCAAGCGAAATCTCCCCTCCCGATGTAATAAACTATCCCCACTACAAAGTGAATGGAGATGTTTTTGAGGACGGTCGATACGAACTCGATTTCGAAATTTTAGCTACCGGAAAAACTCACCAACTGAAAGGATACTTTTTTCTACACCCCAAGGGCGGATGGGTTATGAACCCAGACCTAATTGATCAAGAAAAGCTAAATGAACTTCCACGTCCTGTATGTGGGCCTCTGAAAGTAGAACTGCGTGTATGGGATCGAGACGAACTGGGGAACATAACCCAGGTACTCGGGGGCACTATTGCAAGCGTACGCAAAGACCTAGATAACTTCGCAGGCATCAATATTTACAGAGACAATTTTCGGGTTATGCCCTATGGCGAACAAAAGAATGACTGGCTGCGCCTTGATTTACGCCGAGTATTAAAACCCACCTTCAGGTTATCCAACAACCAAATTGTAGGCTATATATCCATATCGGCAAATGGAAATCCAGGACTCAAAGACCAGTCTAACCGCGAAGGACTGAGAGAGGGTCAAGCTTACTCTGACCTTCATGATATAATGATAACGATTATATCAAAAATGGAAGAGCTCAGATACGTATCAAAAAAGGGAGATAAGACCGATAAAAATACTCCAAACAAAGCTCCTAATGGCTCACTATTTAGTTTACCAAACTTATCAAATATTCGCGAACATTTATCCAAGCAGCATCCGGCCGATGCTAAAGCGAAAGAATTAGTTGATTCTATTGAAGTTGACATGCACTCAAAGATGGAATCGATCAAGGCAGTAGTCGCGAGATATAGCGGCCTTGCGACCTTAGGTAAGCTAGTTGATGCACTACTCCACGAAGGTCGGCAGCCGCTCGCAACGATCTCCACTCAAGCAAATATGAGTACCAGCGGTCTGACCAAGTACATAAAAACAAAAGACAGTTCTATAATAGAGAAAACGCTTGATAGGTTACAAAAGATAGACAAGCAATCCAAGGTACTGGCTGCTATATTCAAAAGAATCGAACCTCTCGGGGGACGCCGCTCAGGACGCCCTCCAAAGCTGTATATTGAAAAGCTTATTGAAAACTCATTCGAAATTTTCGAGACCCAGCTTTCAGATGCGGGTATTAATTACAGGCTCCCCAAGAGCCAAACTCTAGTCACTTTGGACCAGCACGAAGTTCAGCAAATATTCGTGAACCTTATAGACAATAGTATATATTGGCTACAATTGGTAGATAGAGAAAAGAGAAATATCGAAGTTACTTTAGAGAGAAAACCCGACGGTGCTCTGGAAATTGAGTTCTCTGATAGTGGCCCCGGAATAGCAGCCGAAGATCGAGACTCTATATTTGACTCTTATTACTCTAGCAGGAGTGGAGGAGCGGGCTTAGGACTCGCAATAGTTGGAGAAATCGTGTCGAGCTACTACAATGGCTCGCTCGAATTACTTGAGCATGGAAACTTGCCAGGCGCATGCTTCCAAATTATTCTAAGGAAGAGAGTTTAATGATGATTTGGAACTTCTTAATTGTTGATGACAACAAAGAACTTGCAGAGCAAACCAAGGAAATACTTGTCGATACTTGGGACAATGAGGACACCACCGTATTTTGCGATATTGTAACAGACTTTGAAGAAGCAAAATCATTAGCTCTCAAAAGCAAATATGACCTTGTTGTCCTGGATTTAAAAGATGATACCGCTCACGGCAAGGAGCAAGAATACAAGGGTGAAGAAGTTCTAAACTTTCTACGCTCATCTCACTTCGTGCCGGTAGTATTCTACACAGGCCACGCCCACAAAATTCAGTCACTTCAAACCCCAGTAGTTCGTGTTGTCTCTAAAGGAGATGATGATGTAACTAACCTTCGCCTTGCCGTGACAACCATCTTCGACACCAAGCTCCCGACATTACTCAAACGTATACATGAGTTACAGCGCGAATATCTTTGGGACCACGTTGATAAATTCTGGTCAACTAATACCGACAGTTACCCAAAGGAAGAGTTAGCTTTTCTACTGGCGCGAAGGTTAGGCACAGTTCTGTCAGGTGATTCTATCAGAAATTTCTTAAACGGGACCACCTCCGGATCGGACATCGCGCACCCAGTCGAGATGTATATTTGGCCACCTATCGGAATAGGTCCAACCGCAGGTGACATTATCCTTTGGAAAGATCAACACTATGTAATTATGAACCCCGCTTGCGACTTTGCGCAAAATAAAATTGAAAATATAGTTCTTATTAAGTGCGAGCCTATCGAAAAACAAGTTGAATACATCAAGTTAAAGGAATTAAAACTTGCGGAAGCAGAATACTCACTAAAGTCCCTTACTTGCCTGGTAAGGGACCGCAGAGATGGAAAGGGTGTACAGCCAGAACGATTTAAGTTCTTCCCTAAAACCCACTACATCCCGACATTAGTTGCCGACTTTCAGTCCATAACCACTATAGACATAAACACCTTTTCAGCTGACACTAAGCGAATAGCGACTCTTGACACTCCATTTGCGGAGGCACTGCTGAGTGGTTTCTCTCGGTACTATGGGCGTATTGGTGTCCCAAACTTAGACTCAGCCGCTCTCGCGCAGCATATATACGACACCATTTAATAATTATTCTGCCACAAGGACGTGGCAGAGACATTTCGTAACCCTTCACGCATGCGGCTTAGTATGCCAAATCTCCACAATCGGCTTTTCATATTCCCCATCGATATTCCACCTCAGCAAATCCAGAACTAATCACATACGAATCCATCCAGTCATATTGCACAACTTTAAATTGTGACACCATCCCTTCCTCTTAACCGCTTTAATTGTAAGGTAACCGCTCCATAAACCACACATTCAAAGCCGCTGCGTGATCTCGGATGCTGTGCTCCCGATTTCTTTCTGGAGTCCGCCAGCCATGATGCGTCCCGACGCAAAAGTCGAAAAAGTGTACCTGTACCCCAAGCCCGTGGACTTCCGAAAGTCC
>NZ_JAPYKM010000072.1:0-11424 GCF_029623465.1 Pseudomonas sp. RIT-To-2
TAGCGAGGTTTTCTCTGTGGGACCGGGCGAAGCTCGGGAAGCAGGCGCTGCGGTCACCCTGCCGCACCACGGTGGCCCTTCCCGATCTCACAAGGGCCAGCAACAGTTCGGCCTTGAGCTGCTCCTGCGTCGCCATGCAGGTGAATATCAGGAAGGCGCTTGATCGGATGGTTGTCGAATCAGCTGCGCCTACTACAACGGGCTGACCCCCAGCGCAGCGATCAGCGACTCCACCGATGCTGGGGCGCCCTCCAAGCAAGTGTGCGAGCGCAAGGTGTCCCATGCCATCGCATCGTTCAGGCAATAGTCGCCAATGCAGGTCATTGAATGGGTCTGCGGGTCCAGTAGCCCCAGCGGTACCCACACATAGGGCAAGCCGCGCAGGAGGTTGGGCACGGTGGTACCGCACTGTTTGCAGAAGTCATTGCGGTAGCCGCTGGGCTTTTGCCAGGTACTGATATCGGCCTGCCCCGCCAGCCAGTGGAAGTGGGCGGCGGTGACGATGGTCGCGCAGTTGTAGCCGGTACCCGTCTGCCGGCGGCACAGGGAGCAGTGGCATCGGTAGAAGAACAGAGGCGCTGCCTCAAGGGAAAATCTGACGTTGGCGCAGAGGCATTGTCCGGTGGGCATGTCCATATTCCTGGCGGGTTCCAGCCAATCATACCCCGGCAGCGGCGAAGGGGGGACGCACGCGTGTGCTCGAGGTCCGGGCGACGCTCGGAAACGGCGCACCACGTGATGCCCGATACACCGCGCTGCCCGTTTCCCGAGCTGGCGTCCGGTCTACAAGGTCACGTGGCGCCTGGGCCCTACGCCCAACATCATGCCTGCAACGCCTGCCACCACTGTGCATATGGCGTGTTCATCACCCGTTTGCGATTGAAGTCAGGGCTTCCATCGCTCCACCACGGCGCGCCACGCTCTCCCAGTGCGACCTTCGCCTCCTGTACCGCAGCGCGCGCAACCCGCAACGCTGCCGGATCCTGTGCTGCATTGGCAGCCCGCACCGCCCGCCGCGCCGCCATCAACTGCGCGACCAGCGCCGAGCGAGTCACTTCATCCAGCGCCGGGTTGGAGCACCGCCACAGTTGCCCTTTCACCACAAAATAACGCCCATCCGGCGTGGTGGGGTGGCCGCTCGCCACGGCCTAGGCTGCCGCGTGGCGTGGCACCAGCGGCGCGCGCTCACGGCGTACTGGCTCAGGCGCGGGGGGTGCATGCCGGCGGGCGATGCGCAGGATGCCCCACAACATGGCAAAGGCAATCGCCAACCAGGCGGCAATCATGCTGAAGATAGTCATCGATAGGCTCATTGGGCGCCTCCTTTGGGTTATCGTCGTCATGCTCTCCTATTAACCGACCGCCATCGTCGCCGGGGATTCAATCGGATTCCAACACCGCCAGATGCGTTACTGCTCGCCCCCCACCGGTTGGCGCGCCACTTTCGTGGTGCACAACTTCACCCCGCTTGCCGCCAGCAGCACGCCGGCCCAGGCCAGCAGAGGCATCGGCTCGTGGAGCACGCACAGCGCAAACAGCGCCGCGCAAGGTGGCACCAGAAAGAACACCGCTGACACCTTGGCCGCTTCGTTGCGGCGCACCATCAACATCAGCAATGCCACGGCCAGCAGTGAGTTGCACAGCCCCAGGTAACCCAGTGCGCCGAGCAGCGCCCCGTTCAACTCCAGCCGGGGTACCTCGGCCACCAGCACCAAAGGCCCGACCACCACCAGCCCCATCACGTACTGCACGGCCAATGAAACCAGCACCGGCTGCGGGGGCAGGGTTTTCTCCAGCAACACGGCGCCGGTAAGGCCAAGCAGTGAGATCACCGCCAGGCCCAGGCCCAGCGCCGTGAAGGTTTCCACCCGCGACTTGCTGAGGATGACCACGATCGCCCCCAGGAAGCCCAGCAACAGCCCCAGCCACTGAAGCCGGGCAACGGGGGTACGCAGCACGATGGGCGATGCCACACCCACCAGCACCGGCTGCATCGACACAATCAGTGCCAGCAGCCCCGCCGATATCCCGGCGCTGATCGCCAGGTAGGTACCGGCGAAATACACGCATTGCATCAACAACCCCGAGACGATGAGGCCCAGCCACTGGCGGCCTTTTGGCAACGGGGGGCGTTGAATCAGTATCAGGGGGGTCAACACCAGTACCACCAGGGCATAGCGTAGCCACAGGAACAGCAGGGGGCTGCTGTACGTCAGGCCCACTTTGACGATGGCAAATCCTGAGGACCACAGGACCAAGAATGCAGTACAGATCAGAATGTCCGCGCGTTTATTCAGAATTTCCAGATACCTGGCCAATGAGTTTCCTCGATGTGAGACCGTTACCCCGGGCCCGGTAGCGCCGAGTCAGATCCAGTAAGTCAGCGGGCGCTCGCTCCCGTACCCGCCAGGCCGTAATTGGCATAACGAAATAAGCAATTCCGGCATATCACGTCCTTTTAATATTTATTCTCCAGGGCAGTGTCACATTAAAGCCGTGTATCACCCTGTGGGAATGACACACTAAGCGTCGCTTTCTGAATGGTCCAATATCGCTGAAGTATAGTTTCAGACGGCCTGTATATAGTGGGCTGTCGCGTTGACAGATTATGTGCCGCTCCCTTATAAAAACGCTCTATGTACATCGAAAACAATGCGCTGGCAGCCCGCACACTACTTGGGCGAAATTATTGCAAATAACGTGTCGACTTGTTCCGCCTGCTCGATGAATATGCCATGCCGCTGAGGGTGCTGGGCAACTATGCCGGTGTTACCGGCGGGTTTAGTCGTCTGGATGTATTGATGCTTGAGCAATTGCACCGCGTGTAGCGGGCGGTCGCTAGGCGCTGGGTACGGTAACCGTCAAATCCAGCATGGGTAGCAGATTGTGCACCGCCGCCATGCTGTTTTCTTCCAGCCAGGCAACGCTCATGGGGGAGCACAGGAGGTCGCCCTCTATCGGAACGAAGGCAATGCCTTGGCGAGGTTCCGCACCCACGCTCTGTGGGACAAAGGTCAAGCCGACGCCGGCGCGGGTCAGCCCAAGTGCCGCCTGAAGGTTCTCCACCTGCTGGACAATGTCCAATCTGATGGTGGCAGCTTCCAGGGTGTTCAGAATCAGATCCGTCAGGCTTGGCAGGGGGTAGCGTGGGTACAGAACCGTTTTTTGGCCATCGAGGTTGGCCAGGCTAATGCGCGTGCGGGTGGCCAGAGGGTGGGCGGTTGGCAGTGCGACGACCAAAGGTTCGTTCAGCAATAGTTTTTGCTGCAGCGCGGGCGTTTCATTGATGGGCGGGCGAGAGAAACCGATATCGATCGTACGGGCCATGAGCGCCGATGCGATGTCGGCGGCCAACAATTCCTTGAACGTCAACTCCACGGCGGGGTAACACTGCTGGAACATGCCCAGGATTTCGGGAAGTTTGTTGTACATGGCTGAGCCGGCGAAGCCGATCGCCAGGCGACCCTGTTTGCCTTCGGCGATACCTTTGATATCGCGAACGCTGCTGGTGATATCGCTCAGAATGAGGTTGACCCGCAGCAGAAACTGTTCGCCCGCCTCGGTGAGCCGCAGTGGGCGGGTATGACGTTCGAGCAAGGTAACGCCCAGCTCACTTTCCAGTTGCATGATCTGTTGGCTGAGCGGGGGTTGAGCCATATGCAGCTTTTCCGCGGCGCGAGTGAAATTGAGTTCTTCGGCAACGGCCTTGAAATACCGTAGGTGGCGCAGTTCCAACCGGTGTTCGCAGTCGGAGGGCAAGAGGGAAGGGCTAGCGGCTTTGGGGTACAGGGCAGGCATGAAGAAACAGTCCTTGTATTATTTGTATTCGGCTACAACGGCAATGCTATGGAGCGTGCAGATCAAGTCGTGGGCGAACGTCAGGCATACGGTCATGCGAATGTACGCTGCTGTCCAACGTCTGGCCATCCAGGCGGCTGGCAATGCCCCGCTTTCGCAGCCCTGCGGCGAAAGACTGAACGCCTGCCGCGCACGGGTCTCGAATCCAGTAATGCCGCCATGGCCGGTCAAACCCGATCAGCCAGCGGCCCCCTGAATGCTGGAGTGTTGACCATGCAGTTGGAAACGTCATTCATCTTCGACCTCGACGGCACGCTGACCGACAGCGTTTACCAAAACGTGGCCGCCTGGAAAGAAGCCCTGGACGCCGAGAAGATCCCGCTGGCGATGTGGCGCATCCACCGAAAAATCGGTATGAGCGGGGGGTTGATGTTGAAGTCCTTGTGCCGCGAGACGGGCCTTGAGATCGACGATGCCCAGGCCAAACGCCTGAGTGAACATCATGCCAAAGCCTACGAGCGGCTGCAGGGCCAGATCATTGCGCTGCCCGGGGCCGTCGAGTTGTTGCGCGCGCTTGACCAGGGTGGGTTCAAATGGTGCATCGCTACCAGCGGCGGCAGTGATACGGCCCACATCAACCTCAAGGCACTGGGGCTGGGCCTGGACGAGGTCACGCTGATCACCCGTGATGAGGTGAAATACGGCAAGCCGGACCCGGCGCTTTTCCGCACCGCCGCTGACCGAATGGGTGTGCCGATCGAGCAATGCCTGGTGGTGGGCGATGCTATCTGGGACATGCTGGCGGCCCGGCGTTGCAAGGCCACCGGTATTGGCGTGCTCTCGGGTGGCTATGACATCTCGGAGCTAGAGCGCGCGGGGGCGTTGAGGGTCTATGAAGATGCGCTGGATTTGCTCAATCACTTGGAAGAAGTGGCATCGCGCCCATAGGGCACGATGCGGCGCTTGGTTTTACCAGTGGGACCGGGTGGTGTATCCGCCAGACCGCGGCATCGCCTTCCCGAGCTTCGCCCGGTCCCACACGCGGTCGGTCACGCCCCCCGTCGCGCATCGCAGCGGTAGAAAATCGTCTTGTCCTCCTGCGCCTTGTTCAGCCCCTGCGCCCGGGCGCTGCATTGCTGCGCGCGGGCGTCGTCGTTGAGAAACTTGGGCGCCATCCACACAAACTGCGGCGGCATGCAGTTGTCATGGGCTGCAGTGGTGCACACCACCGCGTTGAGAAAAAAAGCCGGAAGGTTCATCGCTCACTCCTTGTGAGTAGAAAAACAGCGCCGGTCATCGACGCCCCTATCCCTTTCTGAGCCTGTCAGACCCAGCAGGTTCGCAGTTTTCGTGTAGCACTGGGTACGCCCTCGGTTACCAACCCGACATCAGGTCGCACCCACTCTCCATCGTGAATGCACAATTGTACATTAACGTCGTTAGCTAGCTATCTATTTGCTCGCAACGAGGACCTTCCATGAAACTCAAGCCTTGCGTGACCACCGTGGTCGCCGCAGCGGCCCTGGCCTGCCTGCTCAGCGGCTGCAATAAAGAGGCGGCCGCCCCCGCCCAGCAGACGCCCGAGGTCGGCGTGGTAACCCTGCACCCACAACCCTACGCCCTGACCCGTGAAGTCCCTGGCCGCGTCACTGCCTTCCGGGTCGCCGAAGTACGCCCGCAGGTAGATGGCGTCATTCTCAAGCGCCTGTTCAAGGAAGGTACAGACGTCAAGGCCGGCGAGCAGCTGTACCAGATCGACCCCTCGGTGTACGAAGCCACCCTGGCCAGCGCCAAGGCCAGCCTGGCGTCCGCCAAGTCCCTGGCCGACCGTTACAAGCAGTTGATCGCTGAACAGGCGGTCAGCCGCCAGGAGTACGACAACGCCCGTTCCACCGAGCTGCAGGACCAGGCCGCGCTGATGACGGCGCAGATCAACATGCGCTACACCAAGGTGCTGGCGCCCATTGATGGCCGCATCGGCCGTTCCAGCGTGACCGAAGGCGCCCTGGTCACCAGTGCCCAGACCACCGCCATGGCCACCATCCAGCAACTGGACCCCATCTACGTGGATGTCACCGAGTCCTCGGCCAACCTGCTGAAACTGCGCAAGGCCCTGGCCAGCGGGCAACTGCAGAAAGCCGGCGACAACGGCGCCAAGGTCAAGCTGACCCTGGAAGACGGTAGCGCCTTCGGCCAGGACGGTACCCTGGAGTTCTCGGAAGTGTCGGTGGACGAAAGCACCGGCTCCGTGACCCTGCGCGCCAAGTTCCCCAACCCCGACCACACCCTGTTGCCCGGCATGTTCGTGCACGCGCAATTGCAGGCCGGTATCGCCAGCACCGCCATTCTGGCGCCCCAGCAGGGCGTGACCCATGACCTCAAAGGCACCCCCACCGCACTGGTGGTCAATGCCGACAACAAGGTCGAGCTGCGTGAACTGAAAGCTAGCCGCACCGTGGGTACCGACTGGCTGATCGAAGACGGCCTGCACGATGGCGACCGCGTCATCACCGAAGGCCTGCAGTACGTCAAGCCCGGCGAAACCGTGAAGGTCAGCGCCGCCAGCAATGTCGAGCCTGCTGCCAACGCCCAGGCCAGCGTCGCGGCGAAAGGGGAGTAACCCATGTCCAAGTTCTTTATCGACCGGCCCATCTTCGCCTGGGTGGTTGCCCTGGTGATCATGCTGGTCGGCGCGCTGTCGATCCTCAACCTGCCCGTCAACCAGTACCCCAGCATCGCGCCGCCCGCCATCGACATCACCGTGACCTACCCGGGCGCTTCCGCGCAGACCGTGCAGGACACCGTGGTGCAGGTGATCGAGCAGCAGCTCAACGGCATCGACAACCTGCGCTACATTTCCTCGGACAGCAACTCCGACGGTTCGATGACCATTGAGGCGACCTTCAACCAGGGCACCAACCCGGACATGGCCCAGGTGCAGGTGCAGAACAAACTCAACCTGGCCACGCCCCTGCTGCCCCAGGAAGTGCAGAACCAGGGTATCCGCGTGACCAAGGGGGTGAAGAACTTCCTGATGGTGATCGGCCTGGTGTCGGACGATGGCAGCATGACCAAGGACGACCTGGCCAACTATATCGTCTCCAACATGCAGGACTCCATCTCGCGCACCAGCGGCGTGGGTGACTTCCAGGTGTTCGGCGCCCAGTACGCCATGCGCATCTGGCTGGACCCGGCCAAGCTCAACAAGTACCAGTTGACCCCGGCCGATGTCTCCACCGCCATCACCAACCAGAACGTGCAGGTGTCTTCCGGCCAGTTCGGCGGCCTGCCGTCGGTGGCGCATCAGGAACTGAACGCCACCATCATCGGCAAGACCCGGCTGCAGACGGCCGAGCAGTTCAAGAAGATCCTGCTGAAGGTCAACACCGATGGCTCCCAGGTGCGCATCGGCGACGTAGCCGATGTGGGCCTTGGCGGCGAAAACTACAGCATCAGCTCCGAGTACAACGGCAAGCCGGCCTCGGGCATGGCCATCAAATTGGCCACCGGCGCGAACGCCCTGGACACTGCCAAGGCCATCCGCGAGACCGTCAACCAGTTGCAACCCTTCTTCCCGCCGGGCGTGAAGGTGGTGTACCCCTATGACACCACGCCGGTGATCACCGGCTCGATCCATGGCGTGATCGAGACCCTGGTGGAAGCGATCATCCTGGTGTTCCTGGTGATGCTGCTGTTCCTGCAAAACATCCGCGCCACGCTGATCACTACCATGGCGGTGCCTGTGGTGCTGCTGGGCACGTTCGGTATCCTGGCCGCGGCCGGTTTCAGCATCAACACGCTGACCATGTTCGGCATGGTGCTGGCCATCGGGTTGCTGGTGGACGACGCCATCGTGGTGGTGGAAAACGTCGAGAGGGTGATGGGTGAGGAGGGCCTGTCACCCAAGGAGGCCACCAAGAAATCCATGGGCCAGATTCAGGGCGCCCTGGTCGGTATCGCCATGGTGCTCTCGGCGGTGCTGCTGCCCATGGCATTCTTCGGCGGCTCCACCGGTGTCATCTACCGCCAGTTCTCCATCACCATCGTGTCGGCCATGGCGCTGTCAGTGCTGGTGGCCCTGGTCTTCACCCCGGCGCTGTGCGCCACTATCCTCAAGCCCGTTGCCAAGGGGCACCACGGCAAGACCACCGGTTTCTTCGGCTGGTTCAACCGCACCTTCGACAGCGGCGTGCACCGCTACGAGCGTAGCGTCAGCCGTATTCTGCGCAACAAGGTGCCGTACCTGCTGGCCTACGCCCTGATCGTGGTGGGCATGATCTGGCTGTTCACACGCATCCCGTCCTCGTTCCTGCCGGAAGAAGACCAGGGCGTGTTGTTCACCCAGGTGCAGACGCCACCCGGCACCCCGGCCCAGCGCACCCAGCAGGTCATCGACCGCATGCGTGACTACATGCTGACCAAGGAAACCGGTGCGGTGCGTTCGGTGTTCACGGTCACGGGCTTCAACTTTGCCGGCCGTAGCCAGAACTCGGGCATGGGCTTCGTCATGCTCAAGCCCTGGGACGAACGCAATGCCGACAACAGTATCTCGGCCCTGGCCGCCCGCGCCCAGAAGCATTTCCTAGGCTTCCGTGATGCCATGGTGTTTGCCTTCGCGCCGCCCGCGGTGATGGAGCTGGGCAACGCCAGCGGTTTCGACGTGTACCTGCAGGACCGCTCCGGCGTGGGCCACGCCAAGTTGATGGAAGCGCGCAACAAGTTCCTCGCTGCCGCCGCCAAGAGCCCGATCCTGGCGCAAGTGCGCCCCAATGGCCTGGACGACGAACCGCAGTACCAGTTGATCCTCGACGACGAGCGTACCGAGGCGCTGGGCGTGACGGTTGCCGACGTCAACGACACCCTGTCGTATGCCTTCGGTGGCAGCTACGTGAATGACTTCATCGACCGGGGCCGGGTGAAGAAGGTGTACATCCAGGGCAAGGCCGACTCGCGCATGAACCCTGAAGACCTGAACAAGTGGTACGTGCGCAACAGCGCTGGCACCATGGTGCCGTTCTCCGCCTTCGCCAGTGGCAAGTGGATCTACGGTTCGCCCAAGCTGTCGCGCTTCAACGGTGTGTCGGCGGTGGAGATCCTCGGTGCCCCGGCCCCTGGCCACAGCACCGGCGAGGCCATGGCCGAAGTGGAGCGCATTGCCGCCACGCTGCCCACCGGCGTCGGTTATGCCTGGACCGGGTTGTCGTACGAAGAGAAATTATCCGGTTCCCAGGCGCCCGCGCTGTATGCCATTTCCATGCTGATGGTGTTCCTGTGCCTGGCGGCGTTGTATGAAAGCTGGTCGATTCCGATCGCCGTGATGCTGGTGGTACCCCTGGGGATCATCGGTGCATTGCTGGCGACCACGTTGCGCGGCCTGTCCAACGACGTGTACTTCCAGGTAGGCCTGTTGACCACCATCGGCCTGGCGGCGAAGAACGCCATTCTGATCGTCGAGTTCGCCAAGGAGCTTCACGAGCAGGGGCGCAGCTACACCGAAGCGGCCATCGAAGCCTGCCGGCTGCGCCTGCGGCCGATCATCATGACCTCGTTGGCGTTCATCCTGGGTGTGGTGCCCCTGGCCATTTCCCACGGTGCCGGCGCGGGCAGCCAGCACGCCATCGGTACTGGCGTGATCGGCGGCATGCTGACCGCTACCACACTGGCCGTTTTCTGGGTGCCGTTGTTCTTTGTCTCGGTGTCGTCGCTGTTTGGCGACAAACGCAAGGCCAAGGACGAACCCGCACCTGCTCTTGAAGAGGAGAGCGCACAATGACCCGACCCCTGACGTTTCTGGCACTGGCGGCCTTCATGCTGGGTGGCTGTTCGCTGATCCCGCACTACGATCGCCCGGTAGCCCCCGTGGCCGCGCAGTTCCCCCAAGGGCCGGCGTATGCGCCTGCCCAGGAGGCGGCCGCCCAGGCCGCCGCCGAGCAGGGTTGGCGCGAGGTATTCCACGACCCAGCCCTGCAGGTGGTGATCCACACTGCCCTGGACAACAACCGCGACCTGCGCGTGGCCGCGTTGAATGTCGAGGCCTACCGCGCCCAGTACCGCATACAGCGGGCAGACCTGTTCCCGGCGGTGACCGCTGGCAGCACGGCCGAGCGCACGCGCACGCCGGCTGACCTGAGCACCACCGGCAAGACCGCGGTGGGGGGCGAATACACCGCCACCCTGGGCGTCAGTGCCTATGAACTGGACCTGTGGGGCCGGGTGCGCAGCCTGAGCAAGGAAGCGCTGCAAACCTACCTGGCCAGCGACGAAGGCCGGCGCTCCACGCAGATCAGCCTGGTGGCCAGTGTGGCCAACGCCTGGTTTACCCTGGAGTCGGACAAGGAGCTGCTGAAGCTGACCCAGGACACCCTGCAAGCCTATGAGCAAAGCTACAAGCTCACTGCTCACAGCGGCGAAGTGGGCGTGTCGACGGCGCTGGACGTGAGCCAGGCGCGCATCTCGGTGGAAACCGCCAAGGTCAGCCTGGCCAAGTATCAGCGCGCCGTGGCCCAGGACATGGACAACCTAGTGTTGCTGCTGGGCACGCACCTGCCCGATAACCTGCCGGCGGCGCAACCGCTGGCGGCGGGGCTGGTGGCCGAAGTACCGGCCGGCTTGCCGTCGGACCTGCTGCAACGGCGCCCGGACATCCTTGAGGCCGAACATACCCTCAAGGCCGCTAACGCCAACATCGGCGCGGCCCGCGCGGCGTTCTTCCCCAGCATCACCCTGACCGCCAGTGCCGGCAGTGAAAGCGCCGACATGGGGCACCTGTTCAAGGGCGGGCAGGGCACCTGGACCTTTGCGCCGAGCATCAACATCCCGATCTTCAACGCCGGCAGCCTGAAAGCCAGCCTCGACTACGCGAAAATCGAGAAGGACGTGGACGTGGCCAGCTACGAGAAAGCCATCCAGACCGGTTTCCAGGAAGTCGCCGACGGCCTCGCTGCACGGCAGACCTACAAACAGCAACTGCAGGCCCAGACCGACCTGGTGCAGGCGAACCAGGACTACTACCGTTTAGCCGAGCGCCGCTACCGCACCGGCATCGACAGCAACCTGACGTTCCTGGACGCCCAGCGCTCGCTGTTCAGCGCCCAGCAGTCGGCCATCACCGACCGGCTGTCGCAGCTGACAGCCGAAGTGAACCTGTACAAAGCGTTGGGGGGGGGGTGGAAGGAGTGACCTGACCGGTCATTTCGTGTTGCCCCGTTCGCCAGCAAGCTGTGCTCCAACAGGCGTGCATCCTGTGCGTAGCTTGCTAGCGAACGAGGCCAGTCGGCTCGCCCACGAAACAATCCGCTATGACTTCGAGTGACCGCCATAGAACGGGTCTGTTTTCAGAGCAAAGTGGTCGGTACGCCTGTTGGAGCACAGCTTGCTGGCGAAGCAGGCGGCGCGGTGTGTCGGGCTGCATGTGTGTGAGCAGGCCTGGCCCCGTTCGCGAGCAAGCTCTGCTCCAACAGGTGTGCATGCTGTGCGTAGCTTGCTAGCGAACGAGGCCAGTCGGCTCGCCCACGAAACAATCCGCTATGACTTCGAGTGATCGCCATAGAACGGGTCTGTTTTCGGAGCAAGTTGGTCGGTACGCCTGTTGGAGCACAGCTTGCTGGCGAAGCAGGCGGCGCGGTG
>NZ_JAPYKM010000073.1:0-10616 GCF_029623465.1 Pseudomonas sp. RIT-To-2
TTTACTCTACGAGTCGGGTGGGGAAGCGGCCAATGCATATGACGTCTGGCGGGGGATTCGAAGAAGGCATGACGTTTTTTGATGGATAAGTCAGATAGCGGTGCCCCAGCAGGTAAAACAGGTGCTGGAGCCCGCATCAGTCGGGTATCAGTCGAAACTTAGCTCCTGCGTCTTGATATGGTTTGCGATCGCGCCCGAAATGGCGTTGAAGATTGCCGTTTCATTTTTAGCGTAGACCTGCATATCCAGATCCAGGGTGATGGCTGCGCTGTGGATCAATACTCCCTCATGGTGGTAGTTGATAAATAACGAGTGCCAGTCAGTGAATTCGACATCCAACACCAGATAGACGACGGTTACCGACGCCATTCCTTGATCGTTCTTGATCGGCCCAAACGCAACCGTTGTACGACCGTCCTTGGTGCTGGCCTTGTTCCACCAGAATGTCATGAAATCATGGGTTCCAGCATCGCTGGGATCCTTGGACAGAAGGGTGGCAAGCTGCTTGAAACTTTCAAGTTCGGTCGCTCCCAGATAGGTGCCGACGACGGTGGTCAGCAAGCTGCCAATGTCCACATCGCCCGACGAAACGTCCTGCCGCACTTGACCGCCATTGGCCGTAGGTATTTTCCGAGCCTTATGGGGCTGGCCGTATCGTCTTAATGTGCTGTATGTACCCTTGCATGTGGGAGGTGAGCGCCATGAAAACGGATGCAGAATTGAAAAGCGACATCATTGCCGAGTTGAGTTGGGAGTCCTCGATCAATGCAGATCGCATCACGGTAAACGTTGTCGGCGGTGTGGTCACCTTGGAGGGCGAGGTGTACCACTATGCAGATAAATGGCACGCGGAGACGGCCGCAAGCCATGTCTCGGGTGTGCTTTCGCTGGTAGACCACCTTCAAGTCAAACTCGCATTCTCAAGCCAGCGCAAGGATGGCGATATCGAACAGGCGGCCAGGGCTGCGATGGCAGAAAAGGACTACTTGGCCGACCATGCGGTTGACGTCAGTGTCGATAACGGCTGGCTGGTGTTGAGCGGCGAACTTGAGCACGAATACCAGAAGCAATCAGCAACTTATGCGGTGCGTTATCTCACTGGGATCAAAGGCATCAGCAACGAAATCGTGGTGCGGCCAGCCTTATCGGTCCGCGGCGTTCAGGCCGATATAGAAAAGTCTCTCAAGCGTCGGGCAATCGAAGATGCCCATGAGATCAGTGTCACCGTGGACGGCATGAACGTGACACTCGCCGGTACCGTGGCGACATGGCCGGAACGGGCGCTGGCTCAGTCATCGGCCTGGCATACGCACGGGGTTCAGCATGTGGTGAATAACATCATCGTCGTGCCCCCGACGTCCGCTTAAGCTAAGCCACAGGGGCAGCCAGCGGTAGCAAAACAAGGAAACAGCTGCCTTGACCCGGCCCGGCGCTGCTGGCTTTTACGCTGCCACCGTGTGCGTCGACCACTTCCCGTACCACCGTCAAGCCTATGCCGAGTCCGGTGTTGCAGCCATCAAGTGCCGTTTGGTCCTGCATGAACGGCTCGAAGATCCTCGGCAACGCCGCCGCCGAGATCCCTTTGCCGTCATCGGATACCACGATGCGTGCGTTGCCGGCTGCCGTCGTCAATGACAGGCCAATGGTACCGGCTACCGGGGTGAATTTAGAGGCGTTTCCCAACAGGTTGTACAGCATCTGCGTCAGCCGGAAGGGGTCGCCGTCAATGAACACGGCAATGGCGCTCAACTGTAGTTCCAGGGCCTGACCTTTCGCTTTTATCGTTGGCGCCCACGCCTCGATGACGTGCTGGATGAGTTGCGATAAATCGAGCGTTTCCTGGACCAGGTACATCTTCCCATTGACCGCGAGCGTCACGTCGATCAAATCATCGACCAGCCTTTTCACGTGTTCGATCTGCCGTTCGATAATGCCCCCTACCTCAGGCAGCGCATCCTGGCTGGCATACGCTAGCGTTTCGGCGATCAGGCTGAGCGGCATCAGGGGGTGGCGTAGCTCATGCGCCACTTTGGCCAGGGTGAGCCTTTCCTGGCGCAGCGATTCTCCAATTCGCCACTCCGATTGCTGCGCACTCAGTGCCGCCAACACCAGTGCTTCATTGGCCTCGCGCATCTGGCCCAGGCGACGGGCCATGTTCCGCGAGAGCGCCGGCTGGGCAGTCTTTGACTTTTTGGCCCGGTACATCGCAGCGTCTGCCTGCTTGAGGAGAGAGGATGAGTCCGTGCCGTCCTCGGGGTAGAGGCTGATTCCTATGCTCACGCCAATGCGCAATGGCTGGCCACCGATGTACCGCTCCATTCCCAAGTGCAAGGTGATGTCCCGGGCCAACGCGACAGCGTCTTCGCGACAAGCACAAGGTCGCACCAACATGACAAATTCGTCGCCGCCGTAGCGACTGACCGTATCGCTATCGCGCAGGCACTTGGAGAGGCAGTCCGCGGTGGTATTCAGTAATTCGTCCCCAGCATGATGGCCTTCGCTGTCATTGACGAACTTTAAATCATCCAGGTCCAGAAACAGCAAGGCAAAGCCGTCACCGCCGTGCTGCGCGTGGCTGATAGCGGCCTGCAGGCGCTTGGTTAATGCGCGGCGATTGGGCAGTTGGGTCAATTCGTCAAGTTCAGCAAACCGGGTCAGTTCCCGCAACGCGGTATCAGCCGCCTGAGCCTGAAATTGGATTCGAAGCATCCCCAGCACCAGTTGTTCATTCGCCGCGAGCAATTGCGCCAGGTCGGGAAGGGGAGTCATGATAGGGTGGGAACCTTGTACGACGGGTGGCCGCCCAGCAAGCCTTCCTGATTATCGAGCCGGGCGCCCACCAGAATGCCAGCATCATTGATGTCGTAACGTCTCAGTTCGTTGGAGTGCGAACTGGCACGAACCTTTACCACCGCCATCACCCGCAACAGCCGGCTATCGACCTCGATATAGCGTTGCACGACGATCGCATCCGTCAGGAAGGCGGTGCCGTAAGGGCTGAAACGAAGGTCGGTATAGCGGTCCTCAAGCTCGCAGGTCAGCAGCACCGTGACGCCAGCCTGGTTCAGCGCACTCACCAGGCGCGACAGTGACTCGCGAAAGTCTTCCCTGAACGTGGGCGCCAAGGCCAGTTCAAAACCGGAGAGCGAGTCGATGACCACGCGTACGGCGTTGAGCCGGTGTATCTCCAGCAATAGCAAATGAACCGTTTCATCGATGGACAAGTCGGCTGCACGGCTGTCCACCAAGCCCACCTGGTCGGATTCAATCAACTGCGTCAGCGCCGGACTCTGTGAATAATTGGGGCGCTGTTCGAACACGGCGATCACGCCCTTTTCACCCTGTTGCGCTCCGAACGCCAGAAAGCTGGCCGCCAGGATGCTTTTGCCAGATCCGGATGGGCCGGCCACCAGCATCGAGTAGCCTTGGGGTAGACCGCCGCCAAGCATTTCGTCCAGGCCGCCGATACCTGTCCTCAAGCGCGGGCGAGGCGCAGACGGTTCGATCCGTGGCTGTAACAATATGGGCGCCAGGGCGAATACTGTAATGCCCTTGCGGCTGATGCGGAACGAATGCAGGCCTGGCAACGTGGCCTGGCCGCGCATTTTCATGATGTGCATTTTGCGTACCATCGAGTTGCGTTGTACGTTCTGCTCCATCCAGATCAAGCCATCGGCCACCGTGAAAATGGGATTGCCCTCGGTGTTGGAAACGTATTCGCCAATCAGAAAGGTGGTGGCCTGCCAACTGGTCATCGTCACGCCCAGTTGCTGTACAAATTGCTGCAGGCTGCTGATGTGGTTTGCCGGGGGCAGGTTCGCCAGCACCACGGAACGGAAGGAGTCGACGAATACCAATGCCGGATGATGAGTTTCCACTTCTGCCACGATGCGTCGCAGTACCTCGTCCAGGCCTCCGGCCAGCGTATCGGATGACAGGTTTATGTAGCGTACCGAGTGGTTGATGGCCTGACTGTGGAAGAACTCGAACTGCTGCTGATACCGCAGCATCTTCAGCGGTGGTTCACCCAGCACAGTGAAGTACAAGGCGCAGCGGTCGGGTGTTGCCAAGCTAAACATCATCTGATGGGCGAGGGTGGTCTTGCCACTGCCGGGTGGCCCGGCGATCAGGTTGAATGAAAGCTCCGGCAAACCACCCCCCAATACCTCGTCCAGCCCTGGCACGCCAGTGGCCAAGCGCGCGATCTCTACGTTGGTGCTCATGGCTCGCCGCTCTTGTGTTCGTTTCGCTCCAAAAAAACTACCGTACACTCGCCCACCAGCTGTTCAGTGAGCGTGGAACCGATCAGGGAAGCCAACAACGTGCAGAACGTTTTGATCACTGTTTCAGCCATCTGGCGAGCCTCGCTGGTGGTATGTTCGGCGAGCACGGTTTTGATACCGGCGATAATCGACCGTGTTTCGTCCTGGCACTGCAGCGACTCGAGACAGGGGTAAGCTGCTGCACACAGATACAGACAGCGGCGGTAGAGCGCTGCCACTGCCACCGGGCCAAGAATGGGGGCAAGGACCTTGTTCATCTCTTCTAGAACGAACGCCAGCACCACCGCCTCGTGCGCAGCGTTTTGCGTACCACTGCCCACGGCCTTGAGCACTGTTGCACTGCGCCTTTCATCACTTGCCATGAGTACTCATCGCTCATCAAAACGATCGCAGGAAGGGCTCCGGCGCAACGGGTACCACTGTTGGGCTCCGCGACCCAACGTCAGCCTGCCAGTGGGTAGGTAATAGTTCTGTCTGATAGCGCACATAACGCAGCCGAAATAGCCTCGGCGCGACTGATACTCGGTCATGAACAGTCTCGAATAGCGCGCCAATCAACGCCATGGCACCGGAAGCGGTCATGAACCTTCGTCCGCCCGCTGGTCGGCGGCCAGTGCCAGGCGGGCCAGGGCCGGGATGGAACGCGAATGCGTGCGGGCCATGATCGAGGCCCGATGGTTTTCAACGGTGCGCTGGCTGATGCCCAGGTCCACGGCAATATTTTTACTGGGGTGCCCAGCCAATACCAGGTCCATAATCTGGCGTTGGCGTACTGTCAAGGTGGCGATGTAACCGATGGCCTCCTGGCGGCTGGCCAGCATTTTGTGGGTATGGTGTGAACGCCCCACTGCGTGGCTGATACTGTCGAGAATTTCGTTACGGTCAAACGGCTTTTCGATAAAATCCCAGGCACCGGCCTTCATGGCCTCGACGGCAATCGATATGTCATGAGTGCCGCTGATGATGATGGTGGGCAACAGGTCGCCGTGGCCGCGCAAGTCGCGCAGCATGTCTATCGGGTTCATGCCCGACGGGCAGGCGTCCAACAGCAGGCAAGCATGTTCATGAGGCAAGTAGTCGATCAGAAATGCCTCGCAGCTGGGGAAGTCGCGCACTTGGTAATGTTCGGCCTGCAGAATATGCCGGACCGTGTCGCGCAATACTTCGTCGCTATTCACGATATAGACGATGCTGCTGGTTGGGTGGTTTGAAGGAGGCGCCAGTGGCTCACTGGGCACTGGGGCAAACATGGAATGGACGCGCTGTATCAACTCCTTGAGCTTGGTCGGTTTGTTCAGTTGGGAACAACCGGCCGCGGCTATGTACTCGGCGGTCTGGTGCGATACGTCTCCGGTCAGCACGATAGCAGGCACTGCCGGGTGCCATTGACTGCGCAGCGTGTCGACCAGCTGCACCCCATTCATGGCGCCCCCAATGTGATAGTCGGTCAGGACCAGGTCCGGCTTTAGCCCACTATGAGCGATCCAGCTCAATGCGGCGGCGCCATTCGGGGCCAGCGAGACTTCATAGCCCTGGTGATGCAGCAACGCCCCCAAGAGTTTCAAAAGATCGCAGTCGTCTTCCACAAGAAGGATCAGGCCACGGTGAGGGTCAAGGGCGTCGCTCGCAATCTCCAGTGAGTCGATCAGCGCATCCGAAAGCGCCTTCCCCGGGGGCGCAGGGCGCGAGCGCTGATCCTCCATGGCGCTGATGGGTGAATAGGCCGCGGGCGTGCATTGCTCGACCATTGCATTGATCATGGCAGCCATGGAGGTCAAGGTGTCACCGATATGCTCGGCCAGTTGGCGGGCCGGGGCATCATTGGCCGCCTCGCTCAAAAGCGCCTGCAGCAGTTTCAGCGTTTGCAGCGGCTGACGCAGGTCATGGCTCAAGGCCGACAGCACCTGCAGATGGCTGGTGTTACCTGACTCAACTTCCTGGCGAGCCTGAGTGAGCTCATGGGTCAAGCAGTTCAGTACTGAGCGGTCAGTAAAAGTGACCATAAGGCCAGTGCTTGAAAGCCCAGGCGTCGCACACGTGGTTATCCGCCGTTCAAAAAAAGGTGAATCGCAACGAAAGACTTCCCTTACCCGGGCGTTGCCATCACTCAGGACTGCCATCGCATCGGTCATTACCTCCTCGCCCAGCGCTAAGCCATTCAAATCGGCCAACGGTCTACCAATATCGCCGGGCAGGATGTTCATCAGGGCGGTCGTGGCAGGAGTGAAAAAGAGGATGTTGAGGTTGGCGTCCAGGAAGAGCGTGGGGGGAGCGGCCTGGGACAGCAGGGCCTGGAATTCTCGATGGAGTTGATGCCCTGCGCCCAGGATCTCAAGGGGAGGGCCGGTCGCACGACGCATGGTCATTCCCTCGGTCATAGAGCTGGTTAACACGTTAGACACGCTGGCAAGCGCCTTTGGTTCCTTTCAAGCACGCCTGCTTTGGGAATTCCGATCAAAGGGGGCGTGGGTATATTCCGACTCTGTCGAACCTTCGGGTAGGTCACTACCGTGCAGGTATTGCCAATGGTGGCATTCAGAGCGCGTGATGATGAAAACCGATAAAGCACTGAAGATCGATGTGGTCGACGAATTGACCTGGGATGCCTCGGTCGATTCCGAGCAGATAGGCGTCGAGGTCAAGAATGGGGTCGTTACGCTGAACGGCTACGTTGAGCGTTTCGTCGATAAGTGGAACGCCGAAAAGGCGGTGGAAAAAGTGGCTGGGGTTCGCGCACTGGTCATTGACATCGATGTTCATCTGCCTGGGTTGAGCGAGCGCACCGACTACGATATTGCGCTGGCTGCTGAAAATATCTTGCTGTGGTCTTCCCATATCGCCACCGAGTCCGTGAACCTGGTGGTGGAAAATGGCTGGATCACTCTGCAAGGCGAAGTAGAGCATGACTATCAGCGACGTGGCGCAGCTGCAGCGCTCAGCCACCTCGCTGGGGTGCGCGGCATACTCAATCACCTCACGGTCAAGCCAATGGTCTGTTCCGAGGACGTTCAGGCGCAAATAAAGGCCGCGCTGAAACGTCGCGGCTTTGACTCGACTGTGGATGTCACGGTCTCGGTCAATGGTGCGCAGGTGACTCTGGAAGGCCAGGTGCAGACCTGGTCAGATCGCAACCTGGCGCGCCACTCGGCCTGGAATACCGCAGGGGTAAAGCAGGTGTTCGATCATTTGACCGTAGCCGATTGATCATCGCTCAGCTCAACCCCCCTTACCCCTGTGCCGTGGAGAGCAATCATGAACACAATTGCCGTGACTACCTCGTTGGCCTTGGTGCTGGCCGTTGCGTTGACTTCGGGCTGTGACCTGCACCGCACTCAGGAATTGGATTCACGTCTGAGCAGCGCCGAGGACATGGCGGAAGGGGCCAGAGTGCGCTCCAACGAAGCCTACACGAAGGCTGAACAAGCCCTGAAGGCGGCACTGGAGGCCCAGCAATCGGCCGACGCGGCCAACAAGCGGGCCAGCCGAATGCTTGATAAAAAATGAAGCCCATTGTGCCTGACGGTAACGACGTGATGGCTGACCTCAAGGTTGAATGAGATGAGCAAAACCTCAAAACATCCCCATGACATGCTGTATGTCCATTCCGATGGTACCAAGGCGAAGATTGTTTTTCTGTGGCGCAAGCAGCATGACCTGATACCCAAGGGGCTGGACATCACGATCAAGTTTCCCAGCCGAAAACACCACCACCTCAAAATACAGTGTGATCACACGGTGTATCAAAGTCTGAGTCAAGCTCGACGCCAAGGCATGATCATTGCCGAGGGGATCGTTGATTTATTGGCTGAACCATTGGTTTGAAACCCCGCCACCCGCCGTACCGCAAGCGGGAAGGAAAACTCATGCACGCAATGGTACTGAATGCAATTGGCAGCGCGTTGCAGTGGACGCAGTTACCTGACCGCCCACCTGGCGCCGGGCAAGTTCGCATTCACGTGACGGCCTGCGGCGTATGCCGCACAGACCTGCATGTGGTAGATGGCGAGCTGTCCGCCCCTGTGATCCCGATCATTCCCGGCCACGAAGTGGTCGGTCGCATAGAGGCGATCGGGTCGGGTGTCGCAGGGTTGGCGCTTGGGGAGCGAGTTGGGCTGCCCTGGTTGGGGCATACCTGCGGGGTTTGTCCGTACTGCCTCGCTCACAGAGAGAACCTGTGTGATCGACCCTTGTTCACCGGCTACACCTGCGACGGTGGTTTTGCCACGTCAGTGATCGCCGACGCCCAGTACGTGTTTGCGCTGGGTGAGGAGGGGACGGATGCCGCCCTGGCTCCGCTACTGTGCGCCGGTCTGATTGGTGGCCGCGCCTTGATGATTGCTGGCGACGGCAGGGTACTGGGCTTGTACGGATTTGGTGCCGCCGCTCATATCGTGGCCCAAGTAGCGATTGCCCAGGGGCGCATCGTGTATGCCTTCACCCGGCCCGGGGACCTCGCTGCCCAGGCCTTTGCCCGTGAACTGGGTGCGCAATGGGCCGGTGGCTCCGATCAGCCGCCGCCGCATCCCTTGGACATTGCCATTATCTTTGCTACCGACGGCACTTTGGTTCCGCTTGTGCTCAGGGCGGTGAAAAAAGGGGGGCGAGTGGTGTGCGCGGGCATTCACATGAGCCCGATTCCGGGTTTTGCCTACGAGCTGCTATGGGGCGAGCGGCAATTGGTCTCGGTGGCGAACCTGACCCGTCAGGATGGGATCGATTTTCTGCGCCTGGCTGCCGACGTGGGTGTCGTCACACGGACCCACCTGTACCCGCTTACGCAGGCCAACCAAGCCCTTGCCGATCTGCGCGCCGGCCGGTTCGAGGGCGCCGCCGTGCTGGTTCCAGATGAGTATTTTCCGATGCTACCCATCGCTGAACAGGCCGAGTAGGTTTTCTCAGGCAACCGGCGATGGTATCGCGCGGTGTCATCTCTCCTTCACTGGCAAAGGCGTCGATCATGAAAACCGATAGACAATTGAAAGACGATATTACCTCGGAGCTTCGCTGGGAACCTTCGGTCAATGCCGAGCAGATCGGTGTCGAGGTCAAGGATGGCGTCGTGACCTTGGCGGGCCAGACAGACAGTTATGCCGAGAAATGGAATGCTGAACAGGCTGCGCAGCGCGTGTCGGGTGTCAGGGCCCTGGCGGTGACCATGGATGTCAAGTTGGCAGGGCCTCATCGGCGCAGCGATTCAGAGATCGCAGCCTCAGCCGCTGGTGCACTGCAGTGGAAGACCTACTGGGCCAATGACACCGTCAAGGTCGTGGTTGAAAACGGTTGGTTGATCCTGGCGGGCGAAGTGGAGTGGGAGTACCAGCGCCAGGAGGCAGCCAACGCCCTTCGTTACCTGACGGGGGTGAAAGGCATCAGCAACAATATCGTGATCAAGACCAAAGTCACGGTTGGCAGTGTCAAGTCAGACATAGAGGCGGCGATGAAACGTCGAGCCATTGCCGATGCGGCGACGATTCGCGTGGAGGTGCATGGTGCTGACGTGACGTTGAGCGGCACCGTCAAGAGCTGGCCTGAGCGGGAATTGGCACGGTATTCGGCCTGGAGTACCGCCGGCGTCCAGAACGTGGTGAACAACATTGTCGTTTCTTACTAGGCGGGTCACTCCCGAAGGCATGTCCATGACTACTCAAGGCTCATTCGCTTACATCTTCAACACCCATGCCGAGGCAGAAACCGCGATCCGCTCGCTTGCCACGTCCAGTTTCGATGTCAAGAAACTCTCCATCGTGGGCAAGGGATACCACAGTGAAGAGCACCCCATAGGGTTCTATTCCCTGGGCGACCGGATGAAAACCTGGGGTGGCACGGGGGCGTTCTGGGGCAGTATCTGGGGCCTGCTGGCGGCGCCTGCGGTGTTCTTCCTGCCAGGGCTCGGGGTGATCGCGCTGGCGGGGCCGTTCGTGGCGATGCTGGTGGGCGCGCTGGAAGGCGCCGCGGTAGTAGGTGGGCTATCGGCCTTGGGCGCAGCCTTCATGAGCATCGGTGCGACGAAGGACGACGTGATCAAGTACGACACAGCGCTCAAGGCCGATAAATACGTACTGATCGTACACGGCACGCCTGCTGATATTGCTCATGCGCGTTCGGTCCTTGACCGTTGACTGAGTAATTTCCGAGCCTGCCGCCTTCACGCCAGCAAGCCTAGGGTGGAGGCCTCCTGTTTGCTCCCTTACGGAGTTCGTCCCATGAAAGCGCTCGTTTATCTGGGCCCTGGCAAGAAAGCATTGCAGCAGTGCCCCCAGCCGATCCTCGCCGCCCCCACCGATGCCATCGTGAAAATGTCCAAAACGACCCTGTGCGGGACGGATCTGCACA
>NZ_JAPYKM010000074.1:0-10513 GCF_029623465.1 Pseudomonas sp. RIT-To-2
TTTTCCCTATGCCCCCGACCGCAGTTATACGCCACCCGATGCACCCTGCGAGCAGTTGCGGGCACTGCACGACTACCTCGGATTGACCCGTGGGGTCATCGTCCAGGCCAGCTGCCATGGCAGTGACAACCGCGCCATGCTGGACGCCATCGCGCGCAGTGAGGGGCGGTACCGAGGCGTGGCCATTGTCGATGGCAGTGAATCGGATGCGCAGCTGGAGGCGCTGGATGCCGGTGGTGTTCGTGGCGTGCGGTTCAACTTCGTCGCGCATTTGGGTGGCGCCCCGGACCTGGAAGTGTTCGACCAGACGGTCGATCGCCTGGCGGACCTGGGCTGGCATGTGGTGCTGCACCTCGATGCTCAGGACATCTCCACCTACGCCCAGCGGTTGCAGCGTATGCCGGTGCCTTTCATCATCGACCACATGGGCCGCGTCAAAGCCCGGGATGGCCTGGGCCAGCCTGCGTTTCGAGCCTTGCTGGAGCTGATGGAAAACCCCTTGGCCTGGGTCAAGGTGTGCGGCGCTGAACGGGTTTCTGCCGGGCGCCGGCCTTTTGAAGACGCCGTGCCTTTTGCCGAACACCTGATCCAGGCCGCTCCAGATCGCGTGCTGTGGGGTACCGACTGGCCTCATCCGAATATCAGCCAGGACATGCCCAACGATGGCGCGCTCGTAGACCTGATGGCCACATTCTGCCCAGACCCTGCGCTGCGCCAGAAGCTGTTGGTCGACAACCCCCTCAAGCTCTACGGTCGTTGACCCTGCGCCCACGCGTGCCACCCCCAACAATAAGATTGCCAGCGAGCCCGATGCCATGATTCCCCGCCCTGTAGCTGCACCCGTGAAAGCGCCGCCAGTACCCCAGGCAAATGCCCGGCAGCCGTTCTACCGCGCCCTGTATTTTCAGGTATTGCTGGGGATAGGTGCGGGCATCGCCGTGGGCCACTTCTGGCCCACCTTTGCCGCTGACCTCAAGCCGCTGGGCGACGGGTTCATTCGGTTGATCAAGATGATCATCGGCCCCGTTGTGTTTTGTACCGTGGTCACGGGCATCGCGGGGATGCAGGATTTGAAGAAGGTCGGAAGGGTGGGCGGCAAGGCGCTGCTCTATTTTGAGGTTATCTCATCGGTGTCACTGGTGATTGGCTTGGTCGGCGGCCATCTGTTGAACCCGGGTGGTGGCTTCAATGTCGACGTGAACACGCTTGATGCCTCGGCCGTGACAGGCTTTGCGCAAAAGGCTGAGCACTTGCATATGGTCGACTTCCTGTTGGGTATCATTCCTGCGACCTTTGTGCAGGCTTTCGCCGAAGGCAACGTGCTGTGCATCCTGCTGGTGTCGGTCCTGTTCGGTTGCGCCCTTTCGTCCATGGGCGAGAAGGGCCGGCCGGTCTACGCCATGATCGAAGGCCTGTCCGGGGTGTTCTTTCGTATTGTCCATATCATCGCCAAGCTGTCTGCCCTGGGGGCGTTCGGCGCAATGGCGTTCACCGTGGGCACCTACGGTGTCGGCTCGCTGCTGCCGCTGCTCAAACTGGTGGTGTGCTTCTACGTGCTGTGCGCGCTGTTCGTGATCGTGGTGCTGGGGGCCGTGGCGAAAGTGTGCGGCTTCAATATTCTGCGGTTTCTGGGGTATATCAAGGAAGAGTTGCTGGTGGTGCTGGGCACCAGTTCATCGGAAGTGGTGTTGCCGCAGATCATGGAAAAAATGCAACGCCTTGGCTGTTCCAAGCCGGTCGTGGGGTTGGTGGTCCCCACCGGTTACTCGTTCAACCTGGACGGTACCAACATCTACCTGACCATGGCCGTGCTATTCATTGCCCAGGCGTTGAATATCGATTTGTCCTTGTCCCAGCAACTGACGCTTGTGGTGGTCGCCATGTTGACCTCCAAGGGCGCCAGCGGTGTTTCCGGGGCGGCCTTCGTGATGCTCACCAGTACCCTGATGGTCGTGCCGCTGGTACCGGTGGCGGGGATGGTGCTGATCCTGGGCATCCACCGCTTCATGGGCACCGGGCTTGCGATGACCAACCTGGTGGGCAACGGTGTTGCCACGCTGGTGGTATCCGCCTGGGAAAAAGAGCTTGATCGTGAGCAGTTGGCCCGGGAACTGGGCCGTCGCGCCTGACCCCCATGGCTGCTTGTGCCCGTGTGCAAGAGCGCCGTGTTGGCGAATCGACCATTGCCCCTGATCACTGGGGGCAGAGCGATACCACCGCCTGGAGGCGTCGCTGTACCATGCGTGTCAACCGCTCACCCGGGTTCGCCAGGCCCTTGTTCTGCGCCACGACCTGAGCGCCCTCCATCAGCAAGGTCAGTTCCTCGGCGACCTCCTGCGGTTCGTCGAGCCAGATGCGGGTACACAGCTCTGTCAATCGCGCAAACTGCCGTTGCTTGTGCGCTTGAATCAGTGCCCGTGCCGGGTGCGCATCGTCTGGCAGCTCGGCCAGGGTATTGGTGAACGGGCAGCCGCGATAGCCCGAGCGCTCCAGGTCCTGGACGATGAACGCGACGAAGCCCAGCAGTTGCTGGTCGGGGGCGTCGGGGCAGTCCGCGGCCAACCGGTCGAGCACCCCGCTATAGCTGGCCGTCAGGCCCGCCAGCCAATCCAGGATCAGCACATCCTTGCTCTCGAAATGCCGGTACACCGTCATTTTCGTCGATGCCGCCAGCGCGGCGATCGCGTCCACGCTGACGCGCGAAATCCCTTGTTCCATGAAAAGCGCCTGGGCAGCATCAATGATGCGTTCCCTAGGCGGTAGCTGAGGCGTGCGTTGCGGGCGCATGAAAATCTCCTGCCACTGAGATACTTAGTAGTATCGTGTGATACTTACTGGTATCGTTTGATACCGATCAGTATCGATCATACCCAGTTGGAGACGTTCATGCACCTGTCTGAATATGCGGCCCTGGATGCAACGGGCCTGGCGCAGCTCATCCGTGACGGCCAGATCAGTGCTTCACACGTACGCGCAGTTGCGTTGCAAGCCATCCAGGCCGTCAACCCCCAGCTCAACGCCGTGGTAGAGGTCTGGCCCGATGAGCCGGGCGTTGTCGAAGGGCCGCTCGGCGGCGTGCCCTTGTTGCTCAAGGACTTGGGCATCACCGCGGCCGGGCGGCGCAATGAAATGGGCAGTGCGCTGGCACTCGGTTGCACGGCGCAGAGCGATTCGGAGCTGATGCGGCGCTTTCGGCGTGCCGGGTTGTCGGCGCTAGGCAGAACCGCCACACCGGAGTTTGCCGCCAGCACCACCACTGAAAGCCGCCTGCTGGGCCCCACGCGCAACCCTTGGGATGTAGCGCGCAGCGCCGGCGGCTCCAGTGGCGGTGCAGGGGCGGCCGTGGCAGCGGGCATGGTGCCGGTGGCTCACGCCACCGATGGCGGTGGTTCCATCCGCGTGCCCGCGTCAATGTGCGGGCTGTTTGGCTTGAAGCCCAGCCGCGGGCGGGTGCCCATGGGGCCAGAGGTGGATGAGGTGTGGAGTGGCCTGGCGGTTCACGGGGTGCTGACGCGCTCGGTACGTGACAGCGCTGCGTTGCTGGATGCCATGCACGGCCACGCCGTCGGCGACCCATTTCATGTACAGGCCCCTGAAGCGAGCTTTCTGGCACTGTACCAACGTCAACCGCGGCCATTGCGTATCGGTGTGCAGACGAGCCCACTGAACGGCCAGGCGCTGCACCCTGCCGTGCAGAATGCGTTGCTGCAGACGGTCGGCCACCTTGAGGCGCTTGGCCACCGGGTCGAGCCGGTGGCGGTCGACATCGGCATCAGTTGGGAGGCTTTCGTGGCGCTCAACGCACGCTTCTGGTCGTCCAACACCGCAGCCTGGATCGATGCCATCGCCGCCGCGACAGGGCGCAGCATTGATACCCATACCCTGGAACCGGCGACCCTGGCGCTGTACCGGCAAGGCAAAGCGCTGTCGGCCACCGAGTTGCTGGGCGCATTGTTCGAGCGCAACATCGTCGCCCGCCACGCCGGTGGCTTGCTTGAGGCTCACGACGTGCTGCTGTCGCCCACGTTACCAGGGTTGGCGCCGATGCTGGGCACCTACAACGCACAGCAGGAACAACTGGATGGGTGGGGCTGGATGAACCATGTGTTCAACCAGTCGCCGTTCACGGCCCTGGCCAATGTCGTGGGGGCGCCAGCCATGTCGGTACCGCTTGCCCATGACCCTCTGACGGGCTTGCCCATTGGCATGCAGTTCATGGGCAGGTTCGGTGATGAGGGGCTGCTGCTGGGGCTGGCGGGGCAGTTGGAGCGAGAACTGCCCTGGGCACAACGTCGCCCGGCGGTGTGGGCGGGAAATGCTTAACGCCGGGCGGGACCTGCAGGGTTCGCGCCTGGCGCTGGTTCTTCCTCCGCCTTTTTGATCATGATGTCCAGCTCTGCCAGCATCTCGTCCACGTCGATCTCGTGCCATTGGCCGTGTTCGGCCTGTTTGATCAGGGCAACGACGTGTTCGTCGGGCTCACCGCAGTCGGCATCAGCGGCCAGGGTGTAAGGCGCGCCCAGGCAGTAGCCATACATGAAGGCTGCCGATTCAAGTGCCCGCAAGGCATCACCCTGACTGCGGGCCCGGTTGAAGCGGCTGTCAGCCGCGGCAGGGTGAGCGAGCACTGCATTCATGACCCAGCTGGCGCGCAGGTTCCACAACGCATGGTGGGCATGGGGGCGCAGGCGGCTGAACGCCAGGGTGCCGTTCCCAGGGTTGCGGCGCTTGGGGGCCTGGGCGTTTTTACCTTCCTTGGCACCTGCCCAGGGAAAGCACAGGTACCGGGGAACGGTGGTCAGCCCGTGAAGGGTGCAGAACAGGACCACGGCATGCCCCAGAAAAGCGGCGACACGGCTGTCGTAGATGATGAAGTCGGCGCACAGCAGCGAGTACACC
Source organism: Pseudomonas sp. RIT-To-2 (assembly GCF_029623465.1). NCBI lineage: Bacteria > Pseudomonadati > Pseudomonadota > Gammaproteobacteria > Pseudomonadales > Pseudomonadaceae > Pseudomonas > Pseudomonas sp. RIT-To-2. The sequence continues at coordinate 4,900 of NZ_JAPYKM010000074.1, forward strand.
TTGGTCATGCCGGCATTGAAGCGCAGCGTTTTGGCGCGCAGTACCGGTGCCGCGGGGTCGCCGGCGTCAATCGCAGCCGCAACCTCGTTGACCTGCTGCGCAAGGCCGCGTTCGTTAGCGCGCAGCCATTTGGCGTTACCGGCCGTCACACCCCCCCAGGCCATGACGTCCAGGGTTGCTTGCAGCATCTTCGCGTCATCGCTGCCAGCGGCTTTCAGGTCGCGACGCAAAGCCTTCAGTGCTTGTGCATTGCCGGCTGCATCGCCAGTGGCGGCGAAGCCTAGCCGGTCATTCGCCGGGCTATTCCACTGGTAAGTCTCGAGGGCGTCGTACAGGCTTTCGCAGGCCCACACCTTGCCCGTGCGGCGTTGAATATAGGTGTGCTGGAACAACGTTCGGGAATCGAGTTCGCGGGCAAACCACTCGATGAAATCGGCAACGTACGGGCGGGCAATGAATTGCTGTCTGGCGGTCATGCGAGGCTCCTGTGGGCTGACACGGGTGGGGGTTGTGTGCCAGCGAGATCATGATGTCAAATGACATGACCGTCCGTTGTCCGTGTCCACCGTTCTGGAGACTTTATTTTGCCCCGTCGACCGCCCAGGGAAATTCCGCGTAGCCCCAGATCCGACCGGAGCGGTCTCAACCGTCAGGGGATATTGATCAGTATCTTGCAGGCCAGGGGAGGCTCGATGACGACGGAGGAGCTGCACGAGGCGAGTAGAAGTCATTACACGGTCGCCTCGCGAACCACGCGCCGGGACCTGTTCAACCTCAGGGATGACAAACGGGTAGAGCTGTGTGATGGGGCCCAGGGGCGCGCGCATCACTGGACCATCGGCGGTAAAAGCCTGCAACTCGAATTGACCCCCACGGATGCGATTACCCTGACGGCGATCTTTCACCACGCCGACCGTTTCGGTTTCAAATCTTCCGTTGAGCAACTGGGGGTGCTGCGTACCTACGCAGAAGCGCGAATTCGCGCCCACGCCAAAAGGGACCTGGTGGGGGAGGGGCGGATCACCACCAATACCCGCTTCACGGTTCTGCAACCGGGTGCTCATGTGCCCGCGCACCTGACCCTGATCCAGGAAGCACTCCTGGGCGATAGAAGCCTCAAGGTGGTCTACCGCCCGCGAGACAACCTGGAGGCTACCTGCACCTACCGGCTGCAGCCACTGGCGCTGTCCTGGCAAGACTCCAACATCTACCTCAGCGCCCTGGTGGTGTCGGAACAGTGGTCGGATGGTCGTGACCCCCATGGGGCTTTCCCGCGTGGCAAGTACAGCAGCAATGGCCCCGGCAAGACGTGCGCCTTGATGCTGCATCGCATGCTCGAAGTCACTGACGACTGGCTGCAGGTGGACCAACCGCCGGGGTATCGCGTGGACGACCTCCAGGTGCAGAAAGACCTCATCACCGTGCACAGCGACAAGCCGATCGGCCTGGCCTTGCGGTTGATGCCCAACCTGCTGAACCGCCTGAGGGAAAACCCGCTGGACCCAGACCAGCAGCTGGCCGAGCACGACATTGGGTGGCTGCTGCAGTGCCAGATCCTGGACACCCAGGGCTTGCGCCTGTTTCTGCTCAGCAATGCGGCAGAGATCGAAGTGCTGGCGCCTGCGTACCTGCGCGACCATGTACGAGAAACCTTGCGTGCTGCCGTGGCGATGTACGATAACCACAACGTCGAACCCTGATCTTTCTACTGTGTTTCGGTATTTTCAGGACCTCGGTGGCTGACTGGAACCCCATCCCTTCCGGCTCCATGCGCCCCACCTTGCTGGAAGGCGACGTGGTGCAGGTGAACCGCGTGGCCTATGGCCTCAAGTTGCCGCTCAGCAACTTCGGGCCGGTGACGGTGCCGGCCGGCAGCTACTTCATGCTGGGCCACAACCGTGACGACAGTGCCGACTCGCGCTATATCGGATTCGTGCCCCGCCGGATTTTAATCGGCCGGGCGCACCATGTGCTTGTCTCGGCGGACATTCTTGACGACTGGCTGCCGCGGCTTCCACGGTTCGGCCATCGATTGGAGTGAACCCCGGATGGCCGATTTTGGCTCCCGGGCAGGCGCTTGGTAGCAGTGAAACAGTAACGAGCGCAATACACGAAAATTCGCTATACCCGAAAGAAAGTGATAACAGTTCGCAAATGCATTTGTTAGTATCTTCATTGGATAGCATTTTGCCAGGGGGGCGTCGACTTCAGCCATTTTGACTTCAGGATCCTCCCCCATGACCCCGCGCTTCCCTTCCAGGCCCACACTGCTGGCGCTGTTCTGCTGCTTGTCCGCCGGCGCTCACGCAGCCGATACCGCCATTGACCTGGGGCCGGTGGCGGTCACCGCCGACGCGGTGAAGAAAAGTGCTCAACCGCTGGTGCCCGAATTCACCGGTGGCCAGGTGGCACGCGGCGGGCAAATGGGCATTCTGGGGAACCAGGACATCATGGACGTGCCTTTCACCATGACCAGCTACACCTCCAGGCTGATCGAAGATCAGCAGGCTGAGGACGTCGGGGATGTGCTGCTCAACGACGCCTCGGTGCGTACGTCATATGGCTATGGCAACCAATCGCAGATTTTCGTCATTCGCGGTTTGCCGCTCAACAGCGACGACGTTTCCTTCGGTGGTCTGTACGGTATCCTGCCGCGTCAGATCATTGGTGTGGAAGGTGTTGAGCGGGTAGAGGTGTTCAAGGGGCCAAGCGCATTCCTCAATGGCGTGACACCCTCGGGAACCGGCTTGGGGGGTGTGGTCAACCTGCAGCCCAAATACGCCACGGATACGCCCATTCGCCGTTACACCCAGGACATCAGCAGCGATGGCCGCATCGGTGAACACCTTGACCTGGGTGAGCGCTTCGGTGAAGACAACCGTTTCGGCGCGCGCGTGAACCTGATGCAGCGCGAGGGCGATACCGCGGTTGACGACCAAAGCCAGCGCAGCAAGCTGTTCGTGATGGGGCTCGATTACCGCGGTGATGATTTCCGTGTGTCCAGCACCTTTGGCTACCAGAAGCAGCGGGTCAATGGCCTGCGCAACGATGTCTACGTGGGCAGCGTGACCAACATTCCCACGGCCCCCAGCGCCCGCACCAATTACGGTACCGATTGGAGTTACGAGGAAACCGAAGACACCTTCGGCATGATCCGTGGCGACTGGGACCTTAGCGACAGTTGGTCGGCCTACCTGGCCGGCGGCGCCAAGCACGACCGCGAGACCGGCGTTTACGCGACCCCTACGCTGACCAATGCCAGCACGGGCGCGGCGACCATCAGCGGCTCCATGATTCCTTCCAACATCGACAGCACCAGCCTGATGGCCGGGCTGAACGGCAACTTCGCCACGGGGCCGGTTACCCATCAGGTGAACATTGGCGCGTCCACCCTGTGGACCCAGACCGAAGCCGCCTACGAGTTCTACAACGGCACCAGCACCGCCACCAATATCTACTCGCCGGCGGCCATGGTGAAGGGCACGACCTACCTGACCGGGGGCGACATGGGGGACCCGGGCGTCACGGCCAAGACCCGTGCACGAAGCATCGCCGCGTCCGACACCCTGGGTTTCTTCGACGATTCGGTATTGCTGACCCTGGGCCTGCGCCGCCAGCAGCTGCGCGTCGAGGGCTACAACTACGACGGTTCGACCTACAACGGCGTTTCCACGGGCGCCGACGGCACCCGTAACGCCCTGTATGACAAGTCGATCACCACGCCGGTGTTCGGCATTGTCTACAAGCCGGTCGACCACGTGTCGGTGTATGCCAACCGTATCGAAGGCCTGGCCAGCGGCGGTACCGCGCCGCTCACCGCCAACAACAGCGGGCAGTCCTACGCGCCGGGGCGTACCAAGCAAGTGGAGGCGGGCGTCAAGCTCGACATGGGCACCTACGGCGCCAGCGTCGCGGCCTACCGGATCGACAAGCCCAATGACGGCTACACCGACTCGGCCAACAACTTCGTGCGCGCCGGTAACCAGATCAACCGCGGTGTCGAGTTGAACCTGTTCGGCGAGCCGCTGGCAGGCCTGCGCCTGCTGGCCGGTGCTACCCGCATGACCTCCAGGCTTGAGGACACCGCGGTGGCCAGCAACGACGGCAACCATGCCATTGGCGTGCCTACCTTCCAGCTCAACGCCTCGGTGGACTGGGATGTGCCTGGCCTGGACGGCGTCGCGCTGAACGCGCGGATGCTGCGCACGGGCGGGCAATTCGCCGATGAGGCCAACACCCTCAGCTTGCCCACCTGGAACCGTTTCGACGCGGGCGCTCGCTACGCGTTCAAGGTGGATCAGAAGAACGTGACGTTGCGCCTGAACGTGGACAACCTCACCAACAAAAACTATTGGGCGTCGGCCAACGGGGGTTACCTGACCCAGGGCGAGCCACGTCTGGTCAAACTGTCGGGGTCGGTAGACTTCTGAGCCTGATCGCGCCCTGAAGCGGCCCGTAGGCCGCGACAGGGCCGAATGCGGTGTGCCAGTTGCAACGCAGCGCTGGCACAGTGAATTTCGTTTGTCGCACTTGGCAACTGACCCGGTGAAATCGCGCGCAGCTGTTGCAGGACGTTCCCCCTTGCCGCGGCTATCCTGTGCGCTCATTTGTCCACGCACGGATGCACCCGCCATGGTCTCCCTCGATACCCTTCCGGTCTTTTTTCTGGCTGTCATTCTTTTGCTGCTGTCGCCCGGCCCCAACATGGCGTTCGTGCTCAGCCAGGCTATCGCGCGGGGCTGGCGTGGCGGGTTGATGGCGGCGGCGGGCATCACCATCGCCGACCTCAGCCTTGCCGTGCTGACCGCCACCGGCGTGACCGCGCTGGTGGCCAGCTGGCCGCCGTCGTTCGACCTGATTCGCTACGCGGGCGCCGTGTACTTGTTGTGGCTGGCGTTCAAGACCTTGCGCGGTGGCGGCCTGGGCGCGTTGAACAGCGGGGAGCAACTGCCGTTGGCGCGCATCCTGTTCTCCGCCACCCTCAATAGCCTGCTCAACCCCAAGGCGCTGCTGTTCTTCATGGTGTTCCTGCCGCAGTTCGTGCAGCCGGAGCGCGGCCATGTGGGCTGGCAGTTGATCCAGCTGGGGGTGATGCTGGCGCTGACGGCCACGGTGTTTCATGCCGTACTGGGCGTGTTCGGCGCCGCCATCCACCGCCGCCTGGCCTCCACCGGGCGTTGGGCCAAGGTGCAGTCGCTGGGGCTGGCAACGGTGCTGACGGCGCTGGCAGTGCGGCTCGCGTTGCTCAGTCGTCCCTGATCGCGGCCTCTGTAGCATCCATGTCAACCCTGTGGGACCGGGCGAAGCTCGGGAACGGGGCTGCGAGATCGACCGGGTTGCCTGCTTCCCGAGCTTGCGCCCGGTCCCACAACGTCATGCGCGTCGCCAGCGGCCATCGCAATCCTGTAGGAGCACAGCTTGCTGGCGAAGGGCACAACGCGGTCCATCAGGTACACCGCGTTGCCATTTTCGCTAGCAAGCTAAGCTCCCACCCCAAGGCCGACGCAGCCTGTAGGAACACAGCTTGCTGGCGAAGGGCACAACGCGGTCCATCAGGTACACCGCGTTGCCATTTTCGCTAGCAAGCTAAGCTCCCACCCCAAGGCCGACGCAT
>NZ_JAPYKM010000075.1:0-9028 GCF_029623465.1 Pseudomonas sp. RIT-To-2
ATCGGCGCCCCCGACCTCACCACCACTGCCAAACCCTACGCGCCCGGCCTTCTGGGCATCGCTCACGAGCGCCAGCAACTGGAACAGGCATTCGCTGCCCAAGGCATCAAGATTGAATGGCATTTCTTCCGCGGCGCTGGCCCAGCCATCAACGAAGCATTCGCCAACGGCCAGCTGGACTTCGCCTTCCTCGGTGACCTGGCCGCTATCATCGGCCGTGCCAATGGCCTGGACACCCGGGTGTTGTTGGCGACGCGTGGGACTAACCTGTTCCTGGCCAGCACGCCCCAGGCCGGGATTCATCGCATCGAGGACCTGAAGGGCAAGCGCATCGCGCTGTACCGTGGCACCGCCGACCAGTTGTCGCTGGGCCGGGCGCTGGCCAGCGTGGGCCTGGGCGAGCGCGACCTGAAGGTGGTCAACCTGGACTGGACGGCGGCCAACGCCGCATTGCTGGCCGGGCAGATCGACGCGACCTGGTCCAATTACAACCTGCTGACCTTGCGCGCCAAGGGCATCGAGGTGCCGGTCAGCACCAAAACACTGCCGTTGACGGCCACCACCCAGGCGACGCTGGTGGGCAGCGGCGCGTTCTTGCAGCACTACCCCGAGGCCACGCAGACGCTGGTCAATGCACTGGTGAACGATGCGGCCTGGGTGCAGCAGCCCGAGCACTACGAGCAGTACCTGGTGGCCCAGGAGCACGCCAGTGGTATCCCCACTGCGCTGGCCCGGGAAGAAAGCGCCGGGGCGAACCTGAATTTTCGCTTTTCGCCGCGCCTGGACCCGTTCATTCGCGCCAGTTTGAACGACAGCGTCGAGCAGGCCGCACAGTTGAAGTTGATCCGCCGTACCTTTGATGTGCAGGCCTGGTTCGCGCCGGCGTTCGTGGATCAGGCCCTGCATGACCTGAAGCTGGAGACGACCTGGCCCGCGTATGACCCGCTGGGCCAGGCTATAGTGCAACCTGGCTCATGATGTGGTAACCCGGGGCACCGGCCAGCTCGTCTGGCAGGGTGTCGTCGGCGTCCAGCAGGGCGTCGATCATGCACCGGGCGGTCTCCGACAGGGGCTGCTCGGAAAGCTGCACGATGCCCAGGCAGGCGCCGCCGTCCTGGAACAACGGCGGTTGGTCGTGACAGATAATCCGCTGGAACAGGCCACTTTGTGTCAGCGGCTCGATCATTTCCAGTGGCGCCACAGCCAGGGTGTCCGAGCCCGCTACCATCTTGGGTAGCAAGTCGTTATAGGGTGTCTCAAGGTTCAGTGCCGGCGCGTCTCGCCCCCATAAGCGCTCTAGCACCGCACGTAGCTCGAAGGGCAGCTTGGCACTGACCCTGGGGTAAGCGGCCAACTGCTGAAATGACAGGTTCCCGCCGGCAAGCAACGGATGCCCGCTGCGGCAGAACACGCCGAAACGACGAAAGCGCAGCGGCCGCACCAGGTGCTGGGTACCGACCTCCATGTGCCGAAGGTCGGCTACCAGAAAACTGATGTCGCCGTCGTCCAGCAGCGCCAGCAGGTGCGACGGCTTGTCGACCTTCAGGTCTACCTCTGCCTGGGGAAAGCGCGTCACGAACGCCGCCAGCGCATCAGGCACCAGGCGGGTCATCACCAGAGGCCCTGCGCCGAAGCGCAACCAGCCGCTGTCGCGGTTGGGTTCATGCACGCGGATGTCGTCACGTAGCGTATTCGCGTCGTCCAGCAGGCGCGCTGCGCGCTCACGTAACGCCGTGCCCTTGGCGGTCAGCACGATGCCGCGACTGGTGCGCTCCACCAGTGCACAGCCCAATTCACTCTCCAGGCCCTGGATGCTGCGGCTGAACGCCGACTGGGTGATGCACGCGCTTTCCGCGGCACGGGTGAAATTGAGGTGGTTGGCCAACGCCAGGAAATGGCGCAACTGACGTAAATCCATGTTCAGACCTTTTACTCATGGGGCGCGATGCGATTAAGGCATTTCTCAGCGGCGCAGGGCGTTGCTACAAAGCACGCCATCGGTACCCCCTTGAAAGCGGCGGCATTATCCAGCGCTCCCTTCGTTCAGGGGAAAGACCGAAAACACATAACCTAATTCGCCATCACCGTGTCTGCTTGCCTCGATCCGCCACCACCACCCAGGACGGCCAGAAGCACTTGCCCCAAAGAGCTTGAACATGAAGCCAACCCCCCATAGCCGTCCGTTGCCGCTGCTTGCCATCGGCCTGTTCCCCTTTGCCCTGCACACCCCCGTGGCCAGTGCCGCCGACGTCAGCCAGGCGGCACAGGGGGACACCGCGCTCAAACCGGTCACGGTGACCGCTACCCGTCGCGAGGCTTCCCTGCAGAAGGTGCCGGTGGCGGTGTCGGTGGTCGAGGGCGAGCAACTGGAACGGGAGAACCGCACCAATATCGCTTCCATCGTGCAAGAAGTGCCCACCCTCAACTTCCGTCCTGGTGCCTCGGCCAAGGATTCGTCGCTGTTCGTGCGGGGCGTGGGTACCATCTCAACCTCGCCAGGCGTCGAGCCCAGCGTGGCGACGGTGATCGACGGTGTTGTATACGGCCGGCCCGGGCAGTCGACGCTGGACCTGATGGACGTGGAGCGCATCGAAGTATTGCGCGGTCCCCAGGGCACGCTGTTCGGGCGCAATGCGTCGGCCGGGGTGCTCAATGTGGTCAGCCGCGATATTCCCGAGCAAACCCACGGTTATGTCGACTACTCCTACCTGGGCGGCAATGAGCAGCGCAGCCGGTTCAGCATCGGCGGCGCCCTGACCGATACCCTCAGGGGCTCGCTGAATACGTTGTGGGGGGATTACGGTGGTAACGTCACCAACGACTACAACGGCGACAAGGTCAACGGTTACCGCACCAAGGGCGTGCGCGGCAAACTGCAGTTCACCCCCAACGATGACCTCAAGGTAACCCTGATCGGCGACTACACCGAGGGCAGCAATACCGCGCCGGCGGGCGTGGCGGTGTCGTCGAAGACCGCGGTGTTCAGCCAGAACTTCCCCGGTACCCCCAGCGCCCATAACCGCGAGGTGGACAACGACCTCAAGACCAGCGCCCAGGACACCAACAAGGGCCTGTCCGCGCAGATCGACTGGCGCCTGGGCAATTACACCCTGACATCGATCACCGCCTGGCGCGGCTGGGACAACCAGATGCAACAGGACCAGGATGGCCTGGCCACCCTGCCCGTCACCGCCTTGCATGACACCGACCAGGTGGCCTACGACCAGTACAGCCAGGAGCTGCGCCTCGCCTCGCCTAGCGACCAGTTCCTGGAATACGTGGGCGGCGTCTACCTGTTCCACGGCAAGACCGACGAGGCCTATACCCGCACGTTGGTCGCCAACAGCGTGGTGAACAGCGCCCACGCCAATTTCAGCGCCACCAACGACAGTTACGCGGTGTTCGGCGAAAGCACGTTGCACCTCAGTGATGACTGGCGGGTAATCGCGGGCCTGCGCGCCACCCACGACACCGTGGAATACGACCACCAGCGCGTGTCATCCTCGCCCGTGACCCTGGCGTCGATGCGCCCTTCCTTCTCGGCGTCCGATGACACCAGCGCCAACGGTTACACGGGCCGCCTGGGCCTGCAGCACGACTTCAACGATGACGTCACCGGCTACGTCACTTACTCGCGGGGTTACAAGGGCCCGGCCTACAACGTCTACTTCCAGATGTACTCGGCCGACACCAAGGTACTGGACCCGGAAACCTCCAACGCTTATGAAATAGGCCTGAAAAGCACGGCGTTCAACAAGCGCTTGACCGCCAACCTGGCGCTGTTCCGAACCGATTACGATAACTACCAGGCCAACTTCTATGACCTGGTGGCCGGCTCGCCGGTGACCCGCCTGATCAACGCCGGCACGGTGCGTACCGAAGGCGCGGAGATGGACTATGCCTTCCAGGCCACCGCGCAACTGAAGCTGTCCGGCGCCTTGGCCTATACCCATGCGCGCGTGGTCGACTTCGCCTGTCCCACCGGGGCTGCGGCCAGCTGCAACATCAATGGCAAGCCGTTGCCGTTCGCTCCGGACTGGAAAAGCTACGTGCGTGCTGACTACAGCATTCCCCTGGACAATGGCCTGGACGTGGAACTGGCCAGCGACTTCAACTGGCAGAGCGAAACCCAATTCGGCCTCGACCAGAACGTCGACACCCGCCAGGGCGCCTACGGCATCTGGAACGCCAGCGTGGCCCTGGCCGACTACACCGCTGGGTGGCGGGTGTCGCTGCTGGGCAAAAACCTGGGCGACCGCTCTTATGCCACGTTGCTCACCAACGGCAGCAACGCCATCAACCGCATGGTGCCCCGTGATGACCGGCGTTACTTCGGCATCCAGGTGCGCAAGGACTTCTGATGATGAGCAGCCAAACCCCTGTGGCGCCACAGCGCCCCAACTTCATCATCTTCGTGGCCGACCAGTTGCGGGCCGATTACCTGCCCGGCTTCAATCCGCAGACGCCGGTGCGCACCCCGGCCCTGGATCGCCTCGCGGCCCAGGGTGTGCGCTTCGGGCAGGCGTTCACCCAGCACAGCGTCTGCTCACCGTCGCGGGTGTCGTTCCTGACCGGCCTTTACCCCCATGTGCACGGCCACCGCACCTTGCAGTACCTGCTGACACCGCAAGCCCCGAACTTCCTGCGCACCTTCAAGGACAACGGCTATCACGTGGTGCACGCCGGCGCCCGGGGCGACACGTTCGGCCCAGGCGCAGCGGAAGTGTCGCTGCATGAACATGGCTTCGCCGACACCGGCATTACCGACCTGCGCGACTTCATCAAGCCCAAGCCTCACGGTGAGCCCGGCAGCCTGGCCCGCGCCCATTACGAAGGCGAGCGGGACGCCAGCGCGGTGGAATTCGACGAGCAAGTCATCCGCACGGCGCAGGCCTGGCTGGCCAGCGCCCCGAAAGAGCCATGGGTGCTGTACATTCCCCTGCTTTCCCCGCACCCGCCGTTCGCGGCGGCCGAGCCATGGTTTTCCCAGTACCCGCGCGACGCCATGCCCCTGCCGCGCCACGGCAGCGGTGCGATGCCGGCGTTTCATCATCCGTTGGCCACACGCCATGGCTGGGACCGCCTGCGACCGTGGCAGTGGCAGGAACTGCGTGCGGTGTACGCCGGCATGGTGTCGAGGCTCGACAGCTTGATCGGCCGGGTGATGGACACCCACGCGCGACACAGTGGCGGCCGGCCTGCCTACACAGCCTTCTTTTCCGACCACGGTGAGTACCTGGGCGATTACGGGTTAGCGGAGAAATGGCCGGCAGGCGTTGAAGAGTGCCTGGTGCGCACGCCGGTGATCATCGCCGGGCCCGGCATCGCCCAGGGCGCGCAGTGCGATGCCTTGGTGGAATTGATCGACCTGTTCCCTACCCTCCTGGACCTGGCCGGTATCCGCACACAGCACGACCATTTCGGCCGCGCCTTCACGGCGTGCCTGCAGGACCCTGCGGAGCCCCACCGGCAGGCGGTGTTCAGCGAGGGCGGTTTCCGCCGCGAGGAAGCTGCGCTGATGGAGCGCGGCGGCTACCCCTACGACCTGAAAAGCCAACTGCAACATGAGCAACCGGAAACGGTCGGCAAGGTGGTGGCCTTGCGCACCCGTGAGTGGACGTACGTCTGGCGGCTGTACGAGCCTGCGCAGCTGTTTGACCGGATCAACGATCCCCACGAGAGGCACAACCTTGCCGATGAGCCCGGCTACGTCCACGTTCAGCAGCAGCTGATGGCGCGAGTCTTGAGGTGGTTGGTGGAAACCGCGGACGTTATCGACCCCGGGCAGCAGCAAAGGTTTGTGGCTGTTGAGCTACCGCGTCCCGGTCATGGTTCATTTCCAAGAAGCCACGCGACTTGATCAAGGTGTATTCGCAGCATGGGCCCAGCGTGGTACCGGGCGTAGGACGGGGATATATACACGGCACATGTCTGGAAATACAACCATGGGAAATATCCTAAGAATAATCCTACAACGTCTGCGATAATTAAATAACTAGCTTACATTTTCATCCTTGCGTCTCCCCAGACAGGTGACTAACCTCCCCTCGCCGCTGTTAAACCAAGCGGCCGGGTTTGGTCACCCGTTCACTGGAGGCGTTCAGCATCGTCATCGTCATACCTGCTCGACAGCAGGCATGCAGCTTTATGGCAGCTGTGCGCGGGGCATCCTAGGATGCGCCGGGTTCCAGATGACCGGTTGACCAACCCTCGCACAGCTGCCACCCATTTGTTTGGCCACAGTGAATGGAAGCTTGTCGAAAGGGCTTGTCTGGTCAACGCTGCATCATATTGAAGGCGCCAAGGGGTTGGTGGATGCGCTGATTGCAGTGAAATGACCGGCCAGCTCCCATTGCCGAGGCTACCAATATGGACGTTCAAACTCGCCCCGCAACAGCCAACGATGCAGCCGCAATCAGCCGGGTGGTGATTGCGGCGTTGCGTGGGTCGAATTCACGGGATTACCCCCCGGACGTTATCGCTCAGGTTGAACGCAGCTTTGCACCTGAAGCCATCAGTGTGCTGATCGGTAAGCGTCACGTGCTGGTAGCTGTGCAAGGCGAACACATTGTCGGCACCGCCAGCCTCGACGGTGACGTGGTCAGAAGTGTCTTTGTTGATCCGGCGTACCAAGGTAACGGAATCGGTCGGCAGTTGATGGGCGCCATTCATGCCACTGCCGCCAGGATGGGCGTCCAAACGTTACGGCTGCCGTCGTCGATTACGGCTCAGCCGTTTTACGCTGCTTTGGGGTACCGGAAAATCCGCGATGAGTTTCACGGGGCTGAACGCACGATCGTCATGCAACGGCGGCTTGACGGGTAGCCGACGTCGCTGAGGGGTCAAGGCCCCAACAGCTCGCGGGTAGCGTCTGCAGGGGCAAGATTGCCTACCGCACACCTCCGCCCGCTTACTCGACTTCCTCCACCACGCCCTGATCTTCCCCCAGGAACCCGCCGCTCTGATGCTGCCACAACCGCGCATAGGTCCCATTCTTCGCCAGCAAATCGGCATGGGTGCCCTGCTCGATGATCTGCCCTTCATCCATCACGATCAGCCGGTCCATCGCCGCGATCGTGGACAGCCGGTGCGCGATGGCGATCACGGTCTTGCCCTGCATCATCTCGTCCAGGCTTTCCTGAATCGCCACTTCTACTTCGGAGTCCAGGGCGCTGGTCGCCTCGTCCAGTAACAGGATGGGCGCGTTCTTGAGCATCACCCGGGCGATGGCGATGCGTTGCCGCTGGCCGCCCGACAGTTTGATGCCGCGCTCACCCACCAGCGTGTCGTAGCCCGAGTGGCCGTCGCGGTCGCTCAGTTGGTTGATGAAACCATCCGCCTGGGCGTTGGCCGCCGCCCGGCGGATCTGCGCGTCGGTGGCGTCGGGCCGGCCGTAGGCAATGTTGTCGCGGATGGAGCGGTGCAGCAGCGAGGTGTCCTGCGTCACCATGCCGACCGCGCTGCGCAGACTGTCCTGGGTGACCTCGGCGATGTTCTGCCCGTCGATGCGAATGACGCCGTGGTCCACGTCGTAAAACCGCAGCAGCAGGTTGATCAAGGTGGATTTACCAGCGCCTGAGCGGCCGACCAGGCCGACTTTTTCACCGGCGCGGATGTGCAGGTTCAGGCCATTGAGCACTTGGCGTTCGCCGTTGTAGTTGAAGCTCACGTCATCAAAGGTAACCGCGCCGCCGGAGGTGATCAGGGTGCCGGCATCCGGTGCATCCTGCACTTTGGGGCCGCGCGTCAGGGTGCCCATGCCATCCTGGACGGTGCCGATGTTCTCGAACAGCGAGGTCATCTGCCACATGATCCAGTGCGACATGCCATTGATACGCAAGGCCATGGCGGTGATAGCGGCCACGGCGCCGGTGCCGACCTGGCCCTGGTGCCAGAGCCACAATGCATAGCCGCCCGCTGCCAGGATAAGGGCGACGACGAGGGCCTGGTTGACGATTTCGAACTGGCTGACCAGGCGCATCTGGCGAAAGCCGGTGTGTTTGAAGTCTTCCATCGCGGCGCGGGCGAATTGGGCTTCACGCTTGGAATGGGAGAACAGCTTCACCGTAGTGATGTTGGTATAGGCATCCGAGATACGGCCGGTCATGGACGACCGCGCATGGGCCTGTTCCTGGCCGACCTTGCCCAGGCGAGGCACGAAGTACAGCATGGCCAGCCCGAACAGCACGATCCAGGCAATGAAAGGCAGCATCAGCTTGAGGTCGAAAGCGCCAGCCAGTGCAATGATCGCGATGAAATAGACGCCGATGCCGGGGATGATTTCGATGACGGTGAACAGCACGTCGCGCACAGCGAGCGCCGTCTGCATCACCTTGGTGGTGACCCGGCCGGAAAATTCATCGGAGAAAAACGACAGGCTCTGGCGCAGCATCAGCCGGTGGAAGTCCCAGCGCAGCCGCAACGGCAGGTTAATGGCCAGCACCTGGTGCTGAACCATGGTGCGCAGGGCCACCAGCCCGACACTGGCCAGCAGTACAAGGCCAATGCCCCACAGCACGTGGCGCTCCTGCCCGGCGCCCTCGCCGCCTGCCTGCCAGGTAGAGAGCAGGTCCACGACCTGCCCGAGGAAGGAAAACAGCCAGGCTTCGTACAGTGATACGCCGGCGCTGAGTACCGCCAGTGCCAGCACGTAGCCGCGGGCACCTCGCGTGCAGGCCCACATGAACCGCGCCAGCCCTTCGGGGGGCGGCGGGAGTTCATCGGGGGGAAAGGGGTCGAGGCGTCGTTCGAGCACGCGAAGCATGGGTATCTCCAAAACCATCAAGTCAGGGAGATTTTGCCATTGATTGGAGGTTCTGAGGGGCCAGCGCTTGATCTTATCTACCCTGGCGGCGGCCATGCATGCAGTATGTCTGACACTGCGCGGCGTTCTTGACGCGGCCAGGTCCGCTGCTACGCGTTGCGCGCAAGCCGTCTCGGCGGTGCATGCGGTGGCTCAGAGACAGCGCGGCACCCGGTAAAATTGTCGCCACTTCACCCCAACAGCAGCGCAATCCCCGGTGCCAAT
>NZ_JAPYKM010000076.1:0-8936 GCF_029623465.1 Pseudomonas sp. RIT-To-2
AAAAGCAAAAGCCACAGCAAAAGCAAAAGCCACAGCAAAGGCAACCGCAGAAGCTACCGCTTGGCTGCGATGGTCAGCGCGCTTTCTTTGGGATGTGCACCAGCTGTGTCCCCGAATACAGGTCATGCCAGCCGCGCTTCTGCTTGTCCACCAGGGCCCACCAGAACCCCGCGCCAAAGCACAGCCAGGAACCGATGGCCACCACGAACCGCAGCAGTGCCTGCCAGAGGGTGATGGCCGTGCCGTCCGGGTTCTGCACCCGCACACCCCACACTTGCATGCCCAGGGTCTGCCCGGCGTGCATCCAGAATTTGGCAAAGAAGGCAAACAGCGCGCAGAACAGCAAAGTGGACAGGAAGGGGTCACCGTCCAGCGCGCCAGACTCGGACAAGGCCCGCAGCCGCGCCTCGCCAATGAAGGCCATCATGATCAGTTTGTACACCAGCGTGGTCACCATCAGCAGCGCCACGCACAGCAGGAAATCATAGAACACCGCAGCCATGCGCCGCCCTAGCCCGGCCGGTTGGAAGTCCCCTTGGGGGCTCAATCGTCTGGTCATCCTTGGCTCTCCAGTCACAGGGTCTTATCGCAGGCACAAAAAAGCCCCTGGCGTTCCCGGCAGGGGCTTTTTTTCAGCAACGAATCAAGCTTCGGCTTGGACTTCGTCAGCTTGCATGCCTTTCTGGCCTTGAACGGCGATGAAAGTCACTTTCTGGCCTTCTTTCAGGCTCTTGAAGCCGTTGCCCTGAATAGCGCGGAAGTGTACGAACAGATCCGGACCGCTTTCTGGAGTGATAAAACCAAAACCTTTCTCGTCGTTAAACCACTTGACGGTACCGCTCTGACGTTGGGACATTTTCTTATTTCCTTGGAACTTGAATTGATGACAGCTTCTTTCAGGTGAAAGAGATACTGGGCTGGGTTGCAGGAAAGTAAGAGACGTCGAACGGGTTGTAGCAAAGCTCAGAGCTACTGCCCAGGTCACGAACCATAGCGACCCATGCAAACACAGTGAGGAAACTCTACGCTAACTTCAGACAGAAAAACAAGCCCTCCGCTACGCCGCTTTTCCACCTTTTTTACGGCCGTTCGAGCCTTTTCCTACGGGGTTTTTCCCACTATCGCCATCGGGTATTTTCGAATGGACTAAGGCCAGTCCGATATCGAATAAAACACCCGCAACATGTCGGTTAGGTGACAGCCCGACAGGCCGTCACCCAAGGTGCTTCAACCGCGGTAGTAACGCTGTGCCACGAACGGCATCTTGCTGACCTTCATTGCTACCTTCTTGCCGCGCACGATCGCCCATACCGGGGTGTCGAGGGTGGTGTGGGCGCTGTCGACATAACCCATGGCCACTGGGCCGCCGAGGGTCGGGCCGAAGCCACCGCTGCACACGGTGCCGATAATGGCACCACTGTCGTCGACGATTTCAGCGCCCTCGCGCACCGGCGTGCGTTCCTGAGGCAGCAGGCCGACGCGTTTGCGGGCTACCCCTGTTTGCTGTTGGGCGAAGATTGCCTCGGCCCCGGGGAAACCACCGGCACGCGCGCCGTCGGCGCGGCGGGTCTTGGAGATCGCCCACAGCAGGCTGGCTTCGATCGGGGTGGTGGCGGTGTTCATGTCGTGGCCGTACAGGCACAGGCCTGCTTCCAGGCGCAGGGAGTCGCGGGCGCCCAGACCGATGGCGGCCACTTCCGGCTCGGCCAGCAGGCGACGGGCCAAAGCTTCAGCGCTGCCGGCGGGCACGGAGATCTCAAAACCATCTTCGCCGGTGTAGCCCGAGCGGCTGACGTAGCAGTCCACCCCCAGCAGCGACACGGGTGCGAACTGCATGAAGGTCATCTGCGCGACCTGTGGCGCCAGGCGCGCCAGCACGGTGACCGCCGCAGGGCCTTGCAGGGCCAGCAAGGCGCGCTCCTCGAACAGGGGTTCGATGCTGCAGCGCTGGCCGATGTGAGCACGCAGGTGGGCGAGGTCCTGGTCCTTGCAGGCGGCATTGACCACCAGGAACAACGTGTCGTTGCCCAGGTTGGCGACCATCAGGTCGTCGAGGATACCGCCGGTCTCGTTGGTGAACATGGCGTAGCGCTGCATGCCCACGGGCAGGGCGACGATGTCTACCGGTACCAGCGTTTCCAGTGCGCGGGCAGCGTCGCTGCCGGTCAGGCGGATCTGGCCCATGTGCGAAACGTCGAACAGGCCGGCCTGTTCACGGCTGTGCAGGTGTTCCTTCATCACGCCCAGCGGGTATTGCACGGGCATGTCGTAGCCGGCGAACGGCACCATGCGCGCACCCAGTTCCAGGTGCAAGGCGTGCAGTGGGGTCTGTTGCAGTTGTTCGGACATCGTGTGCTCCAGCATTCGAATAGGGGGGGCGTCAGCATTCGATGATGTTGACGGCCAGGCCGCCGCGGGCGGTCTCTTTGTATTTGCTTTTCATGTCGGCGCCGGTCTGGCGCATGGTGCGGATGACCTTGTCCAGCGAGACGAAGTGCACGCCGTCGCCCCGCAAGGCCATGCGCACCGCGTTGATGGCTTTCACCGAGCCCATGGCGTTGCGCTCGATGCAGGGCACCTGCACCAGGCCGCCGATGGGGTCGCAGGTAAGACCCAGGTTGTGCTCCATACCGATTTCGGCGGCGTTCTCCACCTGTTGCACGCTGCCGCCCAGCACTTCGCACAGCGCCCCGGCGGCCATGGAACAAGCCACGCCGACCTCGCCCTGACAACCCACCTCGGCGCCGGAGATCGATGCATTTTCCTTGTAGAGAATGCCGATGGCGGCGGCCGTCAGCAGGAAGCGCACCACGCCATCCTCGCTCGCCCCGGGAATGAAGCGCATGTAGTAGTGCAGCACCGCCGGCACGATACCGGCCGCGCCATTGGTGGGCGCGGTGACCACGCGCCCGCCGAAGGCGTTTTCCTCGTTGACGGCCAGGGCGTAGAGGTTGACCCAATCGAGCACCGACAAGGCATCGCGCAACGACGCCTCGGGGTTCTTGCACAATTGCCGGTGCAAGGCCGCGGCCCGGCGCTTGACCTTCAGCCCGCCGGGCAGGATACCTTCGTTGCGGCAACCTGCCTCCACGCAATCCTGCATCACCTGCCAGATGTTCAGCAGGCCGGCGCGGGTCTGGGCTTCCGGGCGCCAGGCGCCTTCATTGGCCAGCATCAATTGGCTGATGGAGAGCCCCTGGGTGCTGCAATGGGCCAGCAGTTCCCTGGCGGTCTTGAAGGGGTAGGGCAGCACCGTGGTGTCTTCGACAATGCGGTCGGCGCCGGCCGCGCCCTCGTCCACCACGAATCCTCCGCCCACCGAGTAGTACTCGCGGCTGCGCACCTGCAGGCCGCTTTCATCGAAGGCGCGGAAGATCATGCCATTGGGGTGGAACGGCAGTGGCTTGCGGATCATCGCCAGGTGCTGCTTTTCCTGGAAGGCGATGCTATGCACGCCCAGCAGGTTGAGCCGGCCGCTGTCGCGGATGGCCTGCAGGCGGTCGTTCACGGTACTGGTGTCGACGGTATCCGGGTGCGAGCCTTCCAGCCCCAGCAACACGGCCTTGTCGCTGCCGTGGCCTTTGCCGGTGGCGCCAAGCGAGCCATACAGCTCGACCTTGACGCTGGTGGTGGCGCCGAGCAGGTCATCGCGGCGCAGGCCCTCGACGAAACGCGCGGCGGCGCGCATGGGCCCCACCGTGTGGGAACTGGAGGGGCCGATGCCGATCTTGAAGAGGTCGAAAACGCTTAAAGACATGGACGTGCTCCAAAGACTGCTTCGATTCGGCGCAAACGCAGCGTAGCCGCTGCCGTAGGCTGCGCTGGCCCTTGAGGGCACTGAAGATCTCCAGTGGCCATGCAGGCCAGCGCAGCCTGGCGGCAGCGGCTACAGGGTTGCGCTGTAGCCGATGCCAAAGGCGCCAGGCTTAATCCTGATACGCCTCGATCGACGGGCAGGCACACACCAGGTTGCGGTCGCCAAACACGTTGTCCACACGCCCGACCGGTGGCCAGTATTTGCTTTCGATCAACGACGCCAGCGGGTACACCGCCTGTTCGCGGCTGTAGGCGTGGGTCCATTCGCCCACCAGTTCGGCCGCGGTGTGCGGCGCGTTCTTCAGTGGGTTGTCGTCCTTGTCGAGGCTGCCGCTTTCCACCGCGCGAATTTCCTCGCGAATGCGGATCATGGCGTCGCAGAAACGGTCCAGTTCAGCCTTGGATTCGCTCTCGGTCGGTTCGATCATCAAGGTGCCGGCGACCGGGAACGACATGGTCGGGGCATGGAAGCCGAAGTCGATCAGGCGCTTGGCCACGTCGTCGACGCTGATGCCGCTGCTGTCCTTCAACGGGCGCAGGTCCAGGATGCACTCGTGGGCCACCAGGCCGTTGCTGCCGGTGTACAACACAGGATAGTGCTCTTCCAGGCGGCGCGAGATGTAGTTGGCGTTGAGGATGGCCAGTTGCGAGGCGCGCTTGAGGCCTTCGCCGCCCATCATGCGGATGTACATCCAGGTGATGGGCAGAATCGAGGCACTGCCGAACGGCGCGGCGCACACTGCACCTTCTTTGCGCTGCAGGGCGCCGTGGCCGGGCAGGAACGGCGCCAGGTGCGATTTCACGCCAATCGGGCCAACGCCCGGGCCGCCACCGCCGTGGGGAATGCAGAAGGTCTTGTGCAGGTTCAGGTGGGAAACGTCGCCACCGAACTTGCCCGGGGCGCACAGGCCGACCATGGCGTTCATGTTGGCGCCGTCGATGTACACCTGGCCGCCGTTGTCATGGACGATGGCGCAGATTTCGCGGATGCCTTCCTCGAACACACCGTGGGTGGAGGGGTAGGTGATCATGATCGCGGCCAGGCGCTCGCGGTGCTCGATGGCCTTGGCGCGCAGGTCTTCGATATCGACGTTGCCGCGCTCGTCGCAGGCGGTCACCACCACGCGCATGCCGGCCATGTGGGCGGTAGCGGGGTTGGTGCCGTGGGCCGACGACGGGATCAGGCAGATGTCGCGACGCTCGTCGCCACGGCTGTGGTGGTAGGCGCGAATCGCCAGCAGGCCTGCATATTCACCCTGGGAGCCAGCATTGGGCTGCAGCGACACGGCGTCATAGCCGGTGGCTTTGCACAGCATGGTTTCCAGTTCGTCGGTCAGCAGTTGGTAGCCTTTGCTCTGCTCGGCGGGCGCGAAGGGGTGCAGGCTGCCGAATTCCGGCCAGGTGATGGGGATCATCTCGCTGGCGGCGTTGAGCTTCATGGTGCACGAACCCAGCGGGATCATGGTGCGGTCCAGGGCCAGGTCCTTGTCGGCCAGTTTGCGCAGGTAGCGCATCAGCTCGGTTTCGGAGTGGTAACGGTTGAACACCTCGTGGGCCAGGATAGGCGACTGGCGCAGCAGGCCGGCCGGCAGGCTGCTGGCGCTGCTGGTGGCCAGGGCGGCGAAGTCCGGCAGGTCGCTGCCGAACAGGGCCCACAGTTGTTCCACATCGGCCTGGCGGCTGGTTTCGTCCAGGGACAGGCCCAGGCGCTGGGCGTCCACCTCACGCAGGTTCAGGCCGGCGGCGCGGGCTTTGGCGTGCAGCTCGGCGGTGGCGCTGCCAGTGGCCAGGGTCAGCGTGTCGAAGAAGTGTTGCTGTTCGACCTTCACGCCCATGGCGCTCAGGCCCTGGGCCAGAATCGCCGTCAGGCTGTGGGTGCGCTGGGCAATCCGGGCCAGGCCGGCCGGGCCGTGGTACACGGCGTACATGCTGGCGATGTTGGCCAGCAGCACCTGGGCTGTGCAGATGTTGCTGGTGGCCTTCTCGCGGCGGATATGCTGTTCGCGGGTTTGCATGGCCAGGCGCAGGGCAGTCTTGCCATGGCGGTCGATGGACACGCCTACCAGGCGGCCCGGCATGTCACGCTTGAACGCGTCGCGGGTGGAGAAGTAAGCCGCGTGCGGGCCACCGAAGCCCAGCGGTACGCCGAAGCGCTGGGCGCTGCCGATGGCCACGTCTGCACCGAACTCGCCAGGCGGGGTCAGCAGGGTCAGGGCCAGCAGGTCCGCCGCCACGGCTACCAGGGCGCTGGCAGCGTGGAAGCGCTCCACCAGTTCGCGATAATCGAAGATGTCGCCATTGCTGGCCGGGTACTGCAGCAGTGCGCCGAAGAATTCGCTGACATCGGTCAGGCTGGCTTCATCGGCCACCACCACGTCGATACCCAGAGGCTCGGCACGGGTGCGCAGCACGTCAAGCGTTTGCGGGTGGCAATGGCTGGACGCGAAGAAGCGGTGGCTGCCCTTGTTCTTGCTCAGGCGTTTGCAGAAGGTCATGGCTTCGGCGGCGGCAGTGGCTTCGTCCAGCAGCGAGGCGTTGGCGATCGGCAGGCCGGTCAGGTCGCTGATCAGGGTCTGGAAATTCAGCAGGGCTTCCAGGCGGCCCTGGGAAATTTCTGGCTGGTAGGGGGTATAGGCGGTGTACCAGGCCGGGTTTTCCAGCAGGTTGCGCAGGATCGGCGCCGGGGTATGGCAGTTGTAGTAGCCCTGGCCGATGTAGGTCTTGAACAACTGGTTCTGCGCGGCGATGGCCTTGATGGCGGCCAGTGCCTCGGCTTCGCCCTGGCCGGCAGGCAGGTCCAGAACGCTGGTGCCCTTGATGGTGTCGGGAATGACGCTGGCGGTCAGCGCATCCAGATTGTCGTAGCCCAGGGTGGCCAGCATGGCGTACTCGTCAGCGGCGCGTGGGCCGATGTGGCGAGCGATGAATTCGTTGGCGGTGGTCAGTGGCGTGGTCATCGGCGAATCCTCAGGCCTGGGCGGCGATCAGGTTGTCGTAGGCCTGCTGGTCCAGCAGCTCGGCCACCTGGCTGGCGTCAGCCGGGATGAAGCGGAAGAACCAGCCGGCACCCAGCGCGTCTTCGTTGACCAATTCAGGGCTGGCGTCGAGCTCGCTGTTCACTTCCACCACTTCGCCGTCCAGGGGCATGTTGATGCTGCTGGCCGCTTTCACCGATTCGAGTACCGAGACTTCGGCGTCCTGGGCATAGGTAGTCAGTTCCGGCAATTGCACGAACACCACGTCGCCCAGTGCGTTCTGGGCAAAAGGGGTGATGCCGACCGTCACGCTGCCGTCCGCTTCGACGCGCAGCCATTCGTGTTCGACAGTAAAACGCAATTCGCTCATGGAAACTCCTCGGGCCAGATGACGGCTGGCGACGCAATGGGTGTGCCCGGGCATGCGCCTGGGCGGGGTCTGGGGGTTCTATAGCAAGTTCGTTGCCAACCTGCGATAGCCCCGGAAAACAGGGGCTTGCGCGGGGTTTTCCAATGGTTGGGGCGCTATGCCTGTAGCGAAATCGCTACAGGCGCCGGGCGAGAAAAAAGCCATTGTGGATCAGACCCTTGGGAATGGGCCTTGGCGAGGGTATGGAACGAAATCGTGACGTAGTATCGATTTCGTTCCAGATTACTTGCCGCTGATACCGTATTTGCGCAGGCGATGGGCAATCGCGGTGTGGGAGGTCTGCAAGCGGGTGGCCAATTGGCGCGTGGAGGGGTAGCTGACGTACAGCTTTTGCAGCAATGCCTTTTCGAAGTCATCCACCGCCTGTTCCAGGCTATCCACTTCCCCATCGCTGGCCTGTCGCGCCACGGAAGTACCGGCGATGTCCAGGTCGCCAATGTCCACCAGCGGCCCTTCGCAAATGGCGGCGGCGCGGAAAATCACGTTCTGCAATTGGCGCACGTTGCCCGGCCACCGATTGCCCAGCAGCGCCGGATAGGTGGCGGGCGCCAGGCGGCAGATAGGCCGCTGGATCTGGGTACAGGCCTGTTGCATGAACGAGCGTGCCAGCAGCAGGATGTCCTGGCCGCGCTCGCGCAGGGGCGGCACTTCCAGGTTGAGTACGTTGAGGCGGTAGAACAGGTCTTCGCGGAACGCGCCTTCGCTGACCATCTTTTCCAGGTCGCGGTGGGTGGCGCTGAGGATGCGCACGTTGACCTTCACTTCGCGGTCGCCCCCCACGCGGCGGAAGCTGCCGTCATTGAGAAAGCGCAGCAATTTGGCCTGCAGGTAGGGCGACATCTCGCCGATTTCGTCGAGAAACACCGTGCCCTGGTGCGCCAGTTCCATCAGCCCGGGCTTGCCGCCGCGCTGGGCGCCGGTGAAGGCGCCGGGGGCATAGCCGAACAGCTCGCTTTCGGCCAGGTTCTCCGGCAGTGCCGCGCAGTTCAGCGCCAGGAACGGTGCACTGTGCCGCGCGCTGATGGCGTGGCAGGCGCGTGCCACCAATTCCTTGCCGGTACCGGTTTCGCCCTGGATAAGCAACGGTGCGTCGAGCGTGGCCACCCGCTGGGCGCGCGCCTTCAGGGTACGGATCGCCGGCGAGTCGCCTAGCAGCGAGTCGAAGCCTTCGGCGTGGTCATGGTGCAGCGCAGCCAGGCGTTCGCCGATGCGGTTGGGCGGGTACAGGGTCAGCAGCGCCCCGGCATCGGTGATAGGGGTGGCGTCCAGCAGCAGGGTCTCGCCGTTGACGCTGACCTCGCGCAGTGGCAGGCGGAAGCCCTGGTCGAGCAGGGTGTCGAGCAGGTTCGGGTCCTGGAACAGCTCGGTCACCGACTCGCCCGCTGGCTCGCGGCCGTAGAGGCTGATCAATGCGGGGTTGGCCAGCAGCACCTTGCCGGCGCTGTCCAGTGCCAATACAGGGTCGGTCATGGCGGCCAGCAACGCGTCGAGCTGCAGGTGGCGGCGTTGGCCGGGCAGGATGTCCACCACGCTCACCGACTGCACGCCACCCACGCTCAGCAGCGCATCGCGCAGTTCGTCCAGCACCCTTGGGCTCAGCGTGGGTGCATCGATATAGACGTTGGGCGGCACCATTTCCACGGCATCGAGGTTGAGGTTGCGGGCGCCCAGCAGGGCCAGTACTTCCTGGGTGATACCGACTCGGTCGATGAAAC
>NZ_JAPYKM010000077.1:0-6971 GCF_029623465.1 Pseudomonas sp. RIT-To-2
CAGGCGCCGCGGTCATCAACGGGCGAAGGTCACGGCCACAAACGCGTCAGTTCAGGGTCAGGAACAGCGCCGAGGTCCACACACGGGACTGGTCACGCTGCCGGGCACAGATGAACAACGGGTGTTCGCGAGCCGGGTCCAGGTCCAGGTCCGCGAGTGCCACCTGCCCCTGTACTTCGCGCGGCAAGGGCGCCATGGTCATGCACTCCACGGCTACCTGCAACTCAGCGCCCGCCAGGTGCTGCACGTGCGCGCCTGCGGTAAGCAGGGTGTCACCGGTCAGGTCGATATCGACCCTGGGCGCATGCACGAACGGCTGAGGCTGCGACGGGTCCCCCACCTTGACGTAGTTGTCGATACGGCTGCGTACCTGAATCCGCGCGCCGGCAAGGTGCGACAGCTCCAGCTCGATGCTGTCGGTGTCGCCGTTGGTGTCGGTGCGAAATGCCAGGCGGGTGGGCCCCTGACGCCAGACGGTCTGCTCGGGATGGTCCAGGCCCTGGGTAGTGAAACCCTTGATCACCGCGCCGGTGACCTCGATTTCACCCGCCCAATAGGCGCCGCGGTAGCGGTCCTTGATCCGCGCGCCACCCAGCCGCACACGGATACGCTGGCTGGAAAGGCCCAATTCCTGGTGCAGGTTGCGCGACCAGATCAACTGCTCACCGTCGAACAGGTCGACCTGCTCCCAGCCGCTGTCGCCCAGCAAGCGATAGTCCAGGTGGTCGCTGGCCTGGGCGCTGAACACCTCACCCATCAAGTGCTGGCCCTGGCGCAGGCTGGCGAACGTGCGCTCGCCGGTGGTGGCGAACGTACGCCGGGCCCGCAGGGCCTTGCCGACGCTGGCGCGGTCGAAACCGCTGGACAGCACCCCGGTCAGGCCGCCACGGGAACCAAACACCGCCGTGGCCGGTACCCCGCCGCCGCAACGGCCCTGGTGCTCGTCACTGTTGGCCGCCGCCCCCACGCGGTACCCGCGCTGCAAGGCCTCGGCGTACACCCAGTGGAACTGGCCCCAGGCCGATCCTACCTCGATCAGGCGCTCCAGCTCAGGGTGGTGCCAGTCCAGGTTGCAGCGGCGCCCGCCCACGTGGGGCATCATCAAGTGCCCTTCGGGGTCTTTGGCGTAGGCGGCGTACAACTCATCCACCGGCCAGGCGCCCGGCTTGATGGTGCCGGCAGTGAACTCGTTCCACTCGAATGAACGCACCAGGCGGCCCTGGTTGTCGAACGGGAACTCCGGCTTGCGGTCATGCAGGAACACCACGTTGCGATCCCCCCCGGCGCACGAGTTGCCGCACCATTCGGTACCGGGGTAGCAGACGAACCGCCCCGGCTCGTTGAGTTCGCTGATCAGTGCAACGGCCTGGTCCCAGCGCTGCTCGGTGATGTTGAAGTCGTTGGCGGTGTAGCCCAGCACATCCAGGCCAGCGACATCGCGGCCATAGCTGAGGTTGTACAAGGTGTCGTTGGTGCCCACGGTATCATCCGAATGCACGTGCAGATCCGCATACAGCGGCCGCAACCCGGCACCGGCGGCATCTACCGTCACATAGGCAATGCTGGGTGCGACGCCGGGGTGGTCGACCCGGGCACGCAATTGCCATTCGCCCTGCCCCTGCAACACCAAGGCACTCTGGCGCACCACGGCCCAGCCGTCGCCGGCCAGGGTGAAAGGCAATTCTTGCGCCTCGCCCTCAGGGCCGGCCAACGTCAGCACGCCGGCCAAGGGTAACTGCCGGCAGGTGTTGCCCCAGGCGTCATCGGCACGCACCAGCACGTCGAAGGCCTCGCCGGCACTGATCAACCGCGGGGCGATGACCTGCAGGTGGCTGGCCGGGCCGGGCACGATATCCAGCAGCAGGTCGCCCGGCACCTCGGCGAACTTGGAGCTGCCCAGCGGGTCGATGAACAGGCGCATCTGGAAGCCTTTTTCGACAAAGCTCTGCACCCGCGTGCCGGCTCCGCCCTGACGGCGGTCGCCCAGGCGGATGATGATGCGGTCACCGGGGTTCAGGTAGCCGTCGATGATGTCGATGATCAAGGCTTTCTGGAACGGCCGCTCATGGCCCTTCTGGTCGAACCGTACCTTCAGGTGCTGCACGGTGGCCTGGCTCTGGCCGGGCACCAGGTCACCGGCCTGGTACTCGGCACTGACGTAGTTGGCGCCGGCCGGGTTGCTGGTCTGGAATAGCGCCCAGTCGGAATAGAACTTGAACGCCAGTTTCAGCCAGGCGCCGTCAGCCAGGCCGCTGCCGCCCACTTCGTAGACCAGGGTGATTTCATCCCACTGGCCAGCCACCAGGGTCTGCCGGTCGCAACTGATGCTGCCCAGGAACGGCCGCTGCTTGTTGCGCTCGTACAAGCCCTGGGGGGCGATAAAGTGCCCGGCGTCGCGCGGATCGAAAGTAGTACTCAAGTGACACCTCGTGAAGGGTTCGATTCAGAATGGGCCGGCCGCGTCACTGCGGGCGCCAGGCCTGGTAATGACGTTCGATGCGGCGGAACACCAGGCTTTCCATCAGCCAGGCCAGCAAGCCGATCAGGACAATGCCCAGCAGCACCTGGCTGCTGTTGCCGATCTGCCCCCCCATGGACACCATCCAGCCAATGCCCTGGGAGGCGCCGATCATTTCCGCCGCCACCAGCGCCCGCCAGCCTTGGCTGAAGCCGATGCGCAGGGCTGCGGTCAGGAAGGGCAGCGAGGCCGGCAAATAGACATGGGCCAGCAACTGCCAGCGGTTGGCGCCCAAGGTGCGGGCGGCGCGCACTTCGCCGCCGCGAATGCTCTGCACGCCCTCTTGCAGGGTGACGGCCATGGGAAACACCGCGGCAATGAAAATCACCAGCACGATGGAGAAGAACCCCAGGCCGAAAATGATCAGGATCAGCGGCGCCCAGGCGATCGGCGGGATAGCCATGAACAGGCTGTTGAGGGGCGAGATGAAGTCGCGAAAGCGCCGCGACAGCCCGCCAGCGCTGCCCAACAGCACCGCCACCAGCACGCCGCCACAAAAGCCGGCCAACTCCTCCAGCAGGCTGGCGCGCAGTTGCAGCCACAGCGAGCCATCGGCCAGCCAGCGCAGCGCCTCATGGGCCACCACCCAGGGTTGTGGTAGCACATAGCTAGGGAAGCGGCTGGCCAGGGCCACCCACACCAACAGCAGGAACGGTAGCGAGGCCCAGCCCCAGTTTGGTTTCGGTAAGGTCATGAAGGGCTCAGTGCGACGCTTTTTCCAGGTATGACGTGTCCACCAGTTGCGCTGGGGTCATGGCGGTGTCCATGAACCCCAGAGCCTTGGAGTCGTTCATCAGGCGCTGAATGAATTGAATGTCGGCTGGCCCCAGGTCGGCGGACCAGCCCAGCCGCGTACGAGCCTGGGCAACGATTGCTTCGGGGCTGATGGTCTTGCCGTCAGGGCCTTGCACCGGTTCCAGGCGAAACGCATCGGCGATGATGCGGTTGGCTTCGGCGGGGTGTTCGTTGAGGAAAGCGACTGCCTTGCGATGGGCACGCAGCAGCTTGACCACGTCGTCGGGGCGCTCTTGCAGGGTCTTGGGCAGCGCGATGACCACGTACCAGGGGTATTGCGGCAGCGCCTGGTTGACGTCCAGCAGCACCCGCGCCGAGCCGCGCAGCACGGCTTGGCTGACGAAGGGCTCCCAGGTGAACGCAGCATCGACGATGCCTCGGTCCAGGGCGGCGTTCATGTTGCCCGGGGGCATATCGATGATGTTCAGGTCATGGTCGGGGTCCAGCCCGGCCTTCTCTTTCAGCACATAGCCGCGCAGCAGCACGTCCATGCCACTGCCCTTCTTGACCCCGGCGAGCTTCTTGCCTTTGAGGTCCTGAAGTTGCCGGACAGGGCTGTGGTCCCCCACCAGCACCGCGGCCTGGCCGTAGTTGACCTTGGCCAGGATGGTGCTTTTCAGCCCGCGCGAATACCACTGGTACACCGGCGGCGTCCCCACATAGGCCACGTCCAGCTCGCCAGCGGCCAAGGCCTGCTGGATCACCGGGCCGTCGCCCAGGGCCTTGAGATCAACGTCCAGGCCTTCCTGCTTGTAGAAGCCTTCCTTGTCGGCGATCAGGGCCGGGGCGTTGGCCATGGCGAACACATAGCCGATGCGCAGCGGTTTATCGGCAGCAAAGGCGCTGGTGGCCAGGGTCAGGGCCGACAACGTGGCGGCCAGGAGGGCAGTTCTGATCATGCGAGGGTCTCGGGCAAGGGGCGAACGGGAATGGCAAGGGGTGACTGGGCCATGACCTGGGAGATGCGCTCCATCAGTTCATTGCGGTAATCGAGGAATGCGGGCAGGCGCCGGGTCACCAGGTTGCTGCGCGGGCGTGGCAGGTCGATGGCCAGTTCGCTGTGGATACCACCGGGGGCGATATTGAGCACGACCACGCGGTCGGCCAGGAACACCGCTTCATCGATGTCATGGGTGATGAACAGCACGGTCTGGCCCAGTTCGGCCCACAGGCGCAGGGTTTCCTCGTTCATGCTGTTGCGGCTGATGGCGTCCAGGGCGGCGAAGGGTTCATCCATCAGCAGCACGCCGGGTTCCAGCGCCAGGGTTCGGGCCAGGGACACGCGCTGCTGCATGCCCCCCGACAGTTGATGGGCCAGGCGCTGGGCAGCGTGCTCGAGGCCCACCAGGCGCAAATAGCCCAGGGCTTTTTCGCGCTGCTCGGCATCACTGCCCTGCCCGGCCATGCGCAAACCGAAACGCACGTTCTCCAGGGCGCTGAGCCAGGGGAACAGTTGCGGTGCCTGGAACACGTAGCCCAGCTCCGGCAGCTCCGGGCGCACCGCCTGCTCGTTGATCAGGATACGCCCGGCGGACGGTGCCTGGAATCCGGCCAGCAAATTGAGCAAGGTGGTCTTACCGCACCCTGACGGCCCGAGAATGGCCACGAACTCGCCGGGCCGCGCCCGCAGGCTGAATTGCTCGAACACCGAATGGCCGTTGGCGTAACCGAAACTGATCGCGTCGACATTCAGGGCGTTGGCACCGGGGGGCGAAACAAAGGGAGTCAAGGGCATGGCAAGCGCTGTCAGGTCGTTTACAATGGATAGTCCTGACATAATACGTATTAATACAAGCTGAACCAAGATTGTATTTTCATAACCTTAGAAGCAACGGAACCGCACAGTGCCCATCCTTCGCGACAGCACCACGTCACTTCAAGAGCAGATCGCCCAGCAGTTGCTGGAAGAAATCCAGCGCGGCGAATTCGAACCCACCGGCAAACTGCCGTCCGAGGCCGAGCTGGGCAAGCGCTTCGGGGTGAGCCGCGTCACCGTCCGCCTGGCGGTGGGCAAGCTGTGTGACGACGGCGTGGTCGAACGCAAGCAGGGCAAGGGCACCTTCGCCGCCGCCAAGCAGGTACGTCATGGCCTGGATGCTTTGCGCAGTTTCCATGAGGCCTTGTTGCTGCAGGGCCTCACACCCACCATGCGTGTGGTGGGCCAGCACCTGCAACCGACGCCGGAAGCCTTGCGCGCGCTATTCGAAGGTGCCGCCCAGTGCCTGTGCGTGGAGCGGCTGCACTTCGTCGACGGCGAACCCATCGCCCTGGGCCGCAGCTACCTGCCGGCGCAACTGGCCAGCGTGGTGTGGGAAGAAGTTGAGCAACAGCCCATCTATTCGATACTGGAGGCAGTCACCGGCAGCCCGGTTGCCCGTGCCGACCTGGCTATCCGTGCCCAGGAGGCCGACAAGGCTCTGGCTGCCAGCCTGGGGGTCAAGCGCGGCGCGGCACTGCTGGTCATGGAGCGCACCTCGTGGTTCGCCGATGAGCGCTGCTGTGACCGCACCACGTTCCATATCCGGCCGGAACGCTACGCCTTTGTGCTGAGCGGCGTGTTCAAATCCCGCGCGGGGCAATGACGGTGTCGGCGCTAATACCCGAAATGAATGACTAAATGCATATTGAGTATTTAAGGTTCTAAGGGCGCACGGCTATTCTGGGGCCATTCCGGTTACTTGTACTGCCTTTAGGAACCTGCCATGAGCGCCCACCCGAACGTTGTCGACCTGACCCTTTACCGTAATCGCAAGAAGGCGCAGCACCTGGGCAAACTGATGTGGGCCATGTACGCAGGGCATTCCTCCCTCTCCCACGAACAATGGGCGCAGGCGCTCAAGGCAGTTGAACCTTCGCGTCAGGCCTGAACCATGGCCCTGCCCAGCGGCTTTCTAGACAGCGGTATGGACCTTGCGGTCGAATTCAGCAGCCCTGAAGCGGGCGAAGACGACCAGGTGGGCCGGCGCGTCGCCCTGAACCTGCAACGCCTGCGTGCCAAACGCCAATTATCGCTGGACGCCACGGCACGGGCCAGCGGGGTCAGCCGGGCCATGCTCGCGCAGATCGAATCGGGCCGCAGCGTGCCGTCCATCAAGGTGCTGTGCAAGATCGCCAAGGCATTGAAAGTGTCGGTGGCAGCGTTCCTGGAGCAACGCGAGTTCGACGGGGTGGCTTTGCTGCCCGCCCGTGAGAGCAAGCGGCTGGTCAGCGCCAATGGCACCTTCATCAGCCGCGCCCTGTTCCCGTTCGACGTGGCGCGTCAGGTCGAATTCTACGAACTGCGCCTCAGCCCTCTGGGTGAAGAAGTGTCCGAGGGGCATGGCCCGGGCGTACAGGAAAACCTGGTGGTGTCCCAGGGGGTGCTGGAAATCAGCGTCAATGACGAGCGCTACCTGTTATCAACGGGTGACTCCCTACTGTTCTACGCCGACCAGCCTCACCGCTACCGCAACCCGGCCGACAGCGATGTGCTGGCGTACCTGGTGATGACCTACCCAGAGCGCCGCGAATAGCCTTCAGGCAACGCGGCACACGCCCACCGCAGGCCCGGGCGAAGCTCGGGAAGCAGACGCCGCGTTCTTCCAGCCCAACCGCGCCGCGCCCTTCCCGAGCTGGCGCCCGGTCCCACAGGGCTGAATGGACGGGCGGGGTTAGCTTC
>NZ_JAPYKM010000078.1:0-6549 GCF_029623465.1 Pseudomonas sp. RIT-To-2
GCTGGCGACGCCAGCCCGGCAGCGGCGGCGAATACACCGATCAGGACACTGCGTTTAAAGCCTTTGATGTTCATGATGCCTGCCAGATGTCGATTCTTACGGCGGTTGTTCGCGTGGCCGGTTGTGTATCGCTCCGCGTGGGAGTGGATAACCTGTACCCAGGGTTTCCGGTCGCCGTGGTGGCCGGAAAACACCCGCGCATCCCACTTGAGTATAGCCCAAGCCTGATGCGCAAGCCGGCAGGGGCTCTCCCCCCAGGGCCCTGGCACGCGAGCGAGGGCCTGTCTCAACAATACGCCTGTGAAGCTGTCGGCAACATGAAAACGTGTAGCGTCGTCTTTACGTTCACAGGTGTGCTGTATGCATGCGCGCGACTTGGGAAAGGTCGTACACATGAACCGGAAACGGACGGTATTTCCTTCTCGATGATTGCGTTTACATGGGCAGCCCATCCGGATGAGTGATAACAAGAAGGAAACCGCCCATGTCCACCGATTCCCTGCCAGGCGCCTTGCCGATCCACCCCCGCCAGGTCATCTGGTTGCTGCTGGCTGTCGCTGGCCTGAGTTTCATCACCGGTCTGTGCCTGTCCCATGGCCTGGTCCTCGACACCCATTGGCCCACCTATGCCGACATGCTCGCCAACCTTGACCGGCCAAGTGCGTGGCTGCGCTGGGTCATGGGCGACATCAGCGAATTCGCCTTCTACAAACACGAGTTCGCCAGCCTGGGCCTGCTGGCGGGCGCCGGCCTGGCCTGGTGGGCCAATGGCACCGGCAAGCGCTGGCAGGGTTTCGCCATCGCCTATGGCACCGGCCTGTGGCCCTGGCTGGTGACCAGCTCGCTCATCAGCCTGCTGTTGAGCAACCTGCTGTGGGGTTGGACCCTGGACGCCGACGGTTGGCAACCCACCTTCGTTGCCTTCGTGTCGCTGCCCGCCGCGCTGGTGCTGGTATTCGGCCCCGGCTGGAAAGTAACCCTCAACGGTGCGGTGCTGGGCGCTTTGCTCGTCACACCTGCCAGCTTGCTGCTGGTCAATTTCGTCTGCATGCCGTGGAACATTCCTGCGGTGGCGGGTGCCGTTTCCGGCATGGCCATGGCCAGTATCGTCGCCTTCGTGCTGTGCAAATGGTTCCCCATCCTGGTCACGCCCCGGCAGGCCGCCGAGGTTCCCCAGCCTCAGGCAGCTCAGGTCAGATACGGGCTGGCATGGGGCCTGCGCCGGGTACTTGCCGACTTCTCCGAAGCGCCATTCTTCGGCAACGAATGGGCCAGCCTCGGGTTGCTGGCGGGCGTGCTGTTGGCCTGGTGGCTGAACCCCGACAGCCCGGTGTATGGCACCGGTCTGTTGCTGCCGATCATCGCCGGCCAGGCCCTGAGCTCGGCGCTGGGTATCTACCTGTGGCGCGGCCACTGGATGGCCAAGGGCTGGTACCCCACCTACATCCCGATCGTGTCGGTAGTACCGGCGGCGGTCCTGACCCATGGCGGCAGTCCGCTGGTCGTGGCCCTGAGCGCAGTACTCGGCGCGCTGTTAGCGGCGCCGCTGGCCGATGGGCTGGCGCAGAAACTGCCGGCGTGGGTGCACCCGTTCGTGGCCAATGTGTTGTCGATGGCGGTGAGTACGCTGTTGATCGTGCCTTTCATCGGGTTGCTGATCGTGGCGAGTGCGTGCACCACGGGTTACCTGTAACGCTCGAGTTGGGGGCCTTGCTGGTCCTGTTTTTGCGCCAGGGCAGCCCGCAGAGTCCTGGTAACCGACCGCTTCATTCACTATCAGTATCAGCAATAAAGGTGGGCGCTCCAGATGTGATGTCGGAGGGCAATACCTCCATGTCAGAGGTTTCGCACTGTATTGTCGGAATGCGCCGACTTGGCTATTTAAAGGAATGCTTTTTAATGGGTGGGCAAAATCTGCTCAATGCCGCCATCGTCGCTTTGTCGCCCGACAGTCGTGGCCGCGGCGTCCTGGTGGTGATGAATGACGACATCCATGGCGCCCGCTGGGTACGCAAGACCCACGCCCTGGCCCTCGATGCCTTCACTTCGCCAGGCCACGGCCCGCTAGGAGGTATCGTCGAAGGGCGGCCGCACTTTCATCACCCCGCGTCGCCAAGAACGCCCCTGTCGGTGCCGGACCATACCGACCACCGCGTGGCATTGCTGGAAGCCACGCTGGATGGCGACACCCTGCTTCTCGATCAGATCGTGCCATTAGGGTATGCCGCGCTGGTGGTCAACGGCTTTGGCGCAGGCCATGTGCCCGAGCCCTGGGCCCAGCGGCTGGGGACATTGCCCAGCACATGCCGGTATGGATGGCTACGCGCACCGGGGGGGGCACCACCGCCCAGGCTTCCTATGGCTTCGCCGGCGGTGAAATGGACCTGCAGCGGCGCGGTGTCGTGATGGCGGGGGCACTGGATGCCCGAAAGGCGCGGATTCTGTTGTGGGTACTGGGCGGGCGTTCATCCTCGCAGCAGTGGCTCCAGGGCGGCAACGCCCGCCCTGAATCAAACCTTTCCCTCTATCCAACCTGCTTGGCCAGGCCTACGGTCCATGCTCGACTTTCGCCATTACAAGGACCGTAACCATGAAAGAGTACATCATCCTGCGCCGCGAACTCCCGCCCGCCAGCCACGCCCTGGTCGGGGTAAGGGCCGTAGAAGCCGACCCCTCCCTCACCGTGGAGCGCATTCCCGCCCACGCCTTGGCCGAGCTAATGGGCGAACCCGAAGTAGCCCTGGTTGCACCGAGAATGCCCACCCACCTGATCAAGCCCATGGCCGGCAAAGCCGACCCCAAGGCTGAGCCCTGGGGTGTTGAAACAGTCGCTGGCCGTAGCCGTTACACCGGTGCCGGCGTCACCGTGGCCGTGCTCGACACCGGCATCGACGCCGAGCACCCTGCCTTTGCCGGTGTCGAACTGGTCGAGAAAGACTTCAGCGGCTCGGGTAATGGTGATGCAGTGGGGCATGGCACCCACTGCGCCGGCGTCATCTTCGGCCGAGGCCTTGCCACCCGCATCGGCGTCGCCCCCGGCATCAGCCGGGCGTTGATCGGCAAAGTGCTGGACGACAAAGGCGGCGGCAGTTCGGAAATGATCTTCGAAGGCATGCTCTGGGCGCTCGAACAACGTGCCGATATCATCTCCATGTCGCTGGGCTTCGACTTCCCTGGCATGGTCAAGCGCCGCACGGGCCAAGGCTGGCCCGTGCAGTTGGCCACCTCCGAAGCCTTGGAAGCCTACCGCGGCAACCTGCGCATGTTTGACGCCATCATGGCCATGACCAAAGCCCGCGCGGCCTTCGGCACCAGCGCCCTGGTCGTCGCCGCTGCCGGTAACGAAAGCCGCCGCCAGGACGACCCCGACTACCGCCTCGCGGCCTCGTTGCCGGCCGCGGCGGACGACGTCATCTCCGTGGCTGCCCTTGGCCGCACAAGCGCGGGCCTCTTCAAAGTGGCTGACTTCTCCAACACGCTGGCCACCTTGTCGGCACCGGGCGTAGGCATCACCTCGGCGCGCACGGGTGGCGGTCTCAAAACCATGAGCGGCAGCAGCATGGCCTGCCCGCACGTGGCCGGGGTGGCGGCGTTATGGTGGGAAGCGATCGCGGCGTCGGGGAAAAAGGCCAACGCCCGAAACGTGCGTGCGCAGCTGATTGCCACGGCGAGGAGCGAGGGGTTTGAGCAGTGGGATGAAGTGGATATGGGACAGGGGGTGGTGGTAGCGCCCTGAAAGGGCTGCAACGCCAACCTTAGGTGCTGGCGCTCCAGCAACCCTGGCCGCGTCGGCATCCAGCACCGTATACCTGCCATGTCCGCGGCGCCTGGGGCGCGCGCAGGTCTGCTTGCTACAGGATCCGAGCAGAACAAGTCCTGTGAGCCCGTGTAGGACCGGGCGAAGCTCGGGAAGCAGACGCTGCATACCTTCTGCCCCGCTACGCTACCTGCCTCCCGAGCTAACGCGCCTTTGCGCCAGGCATAGGCGCGATTTGAATAGTCAACGAGGCCGTCCGCAGGGCACACCAAACCTCGTTCGCGAAAAGAAGTTTCAGCGGCAGACCCACTTCGGACGGACATGGCGAATAACTTTGAAACGTGCCGGCACATACTCCCGCACCTTGGACGCATCCTCACCCAAATAGCCAAGCGTCCCTCCGCAGCTGGCGCATTGCGGCTCGGGCTGATTCACGTGATTTTCGCGAGGCAGGTGTTCGGGCAGTGGTGTGCGGCGCGAAACTGCGCGAGGTGCCAGTTCGACTGGTGGTGTCATTTCCGCTTAGCTGACTTGCAGCTCTTCAAGCTCAACTCGAGTTGGTCGATCATTGCGTCCAGTCGCTCGGAGCTGCGACCGAACTGCTTACGAAGTAGCTTGGCGATCATCATTTTCACGCTCAATCTCTGCCCGCTGGGTCCACTAAAAATTATATGGCTCAAGGTCTGCAAGCTGGGACAGCAAGATTAAATGCTCCACTGCTTTTAACTTCTCAACATGATCGAGGGATGCCGATCCGCCAAGCATTAACGCTGGAACAGAACCATACATTTCGTCATGGCGTAGGGTTCCGAACTTTTTTCTTGCCCTGTCGAACAAGTCCTCTAAATCGTTGGATTTCACTTTTCTGGACACGATGAAGTCTTGGAGTTTACGATCCATTTGTTCGCGTGTGGGCTCAAAATCATGAATCACACATCGGGAAAAGACGCTGGTAATCTTCAACGAAAATCCTGTATTTTCACCCCAAAGGTACAGATCGCCAAAGGCACCACGTGCTATCAGGTGATAGGTGTCGCGTTTTTCAAGTTTTGTCCCCTCAATCCAGGAGGCGACTACACCCTCGTACTCTTGCGGGTTCACTATCCAAAAAATACCATTGCCATATCCGCACCATCCGTGCTCGGCCCAGTACTCCAGAAGCTGATCGGGCAGTTTGCGCCTATAGCGCTCGATACTGGAACTCGGAACGTCCTGGCGATCAACAGCGCCACCAAACCTCTCTAGAAACCTAGCGAAGCGAATACCTTGTCCACGGATGCCTCCTTCAGCACTTATGTAGTTTCACGTTAAGGAAAGTTGAGTTTCGCAGGAACCCTGGCACTTTCTCAGCAGATGCTTTGAGGTTTTCGATTTTTGGCCGCCATTGGGGGCCGATACTTGAGTTGACTTGCCGGTCGCCGAAATCACTGATGATATCCTTGTAGTGGTCTAATGAAACCGGACACCCATTTAGGCGAGAATGCTCGCCGCAGAGAGGTGTCTGATGACCAAGCAACGTCGTACCTTTACCCAGAGTTCAAGCGCGAGGCTGCGTGCCTGGTGCTCGACCAAGGCTACAGCCATACCGAAGCAGCCCGGTCGCTTGGGCTGGTTGAGTCGGCCTTGCGTCGTTGGGTGAAGCAGCTCAAGCAGGAACGCGGCGGTGTCACGCCGATCAGCAAAGCGCTAACGCCCGAGCAGCAAAAAATCCAAGAATTGGAAGCCCGTATCAATCGGCTGGAACGGGAAAAATTGATCTTAAAAAAGGCCACCGAGCTCTTGATGGCCGAGGAACACGAGCGTTCGCGTTAATCGATCAACTGCGGGCTCAAGAGCCGATTGATCTGTTGTGCTCGGTATTTGAAGTAACCCGATCTTGCTACTACGCGTACTGCCGGAAACGTCGGTATCCGGATGCCGAACGGGTGGTTTTGCGCAGCCGCGTGAACGAGTTGTTTACGCAAAGTCGAAGCGCTGCGGGAAGCCGGAGCATCATGCTGATGATGAAAGAGGACGGCATGCAGATCGGGCGATTCAAGGTACGTAGGTTGATGCGCGAGATGAACTTGATCAGCAAACAGCCGGGCTCCCATGCCTACAAAAAGGCTACCGTGGAGCGGCCTGATATCCCGAACGTGCTTGATCGAGAGTTCAACGTTACATCCCCGAACAAGGTCTGGTGCGGTGACATTACGTACATCTGGGCTGAAGGTCGGTGGCACTATCTGGCGGCTGTCATCGACCTTTGTGCCCGCCGTGTTGTGGGTTGGGCGCTCTCATCCAAGCCCGACGCCGACTTGGTAATCAAGGCATTGGACATGGCGTACGAGCAGCGTGGTAGGCCGCAAAACGTACTGTTTCACAGCGACCAAGGTAGCCAATACGGCAGCCGGAGTTTCCGCCAGAGACTATGGAGATACCGCTTCACGCAGAGCATGAGTCGGCGCGGCAACTGCCACGACAACGCGCCGATGGAGCGGCTATTTCGCAGCCTGAAGACTGAATGGATACCGACGGTGGGCTACATGAGCGCTGTGCTGGCACAGCAAGATATCAGTCGGTTTTTGATGGAGCGGTACAACTGGCGGCGACCGCATCAGTTCAACGAACGGCTAGCGCCTGCGGTCGCTGAGGAAAAACTCAATTTAGTGTCCGGGATCAGTTGACCACTACAGACCTGTGGCTGCGTCTTGTCGATCCAGCTTTTCAACTGAGCCAGTACTGGCAGGCTTCGTTCGTGACGACCGATCTTGCGTTCAGCGTCAGCGCAGTCTTTGAGATCGCGTTCGATG
>NZ_JAPYKM010000079.1:0-5153 GCF_029623465.1 Pseudomonas sp. RIT-To-2
CTCTCACACGAATAGGTGGCAGCCACGTACGGGGTGAGAGAGCCGATCAAAGCCGCCCAAATCAGCCAGGCATACGCCTCCCGTACATGGCTACCGTAAGCATTGTGAAGGCAAATAAATTGCCGGCAAAGGACTTTATGGCACCGCGCAGGGGGCTTTGATTAGCGGACTCTCACATCCGGTCATTGATGTGCAATGACCCGGGTAACGTATCCCCTATGGGGTTCTGGGGACAATCTTGAGGTTGTTTCAAAACCTGTCCCCTTTCGATGGCGTGATGGTGGGCAGGGGCAGGGCGGGAGGTTTTCGGTGCTCTCAAGATCGCGCGCCGCGCGGGCGGCGCTCGACCTCAAGCACGCCGAAAGCATCAAGCCATGCCCTGGCTAGCCCAAATCCCCCTACCTCTGCCCCACCAACGTGTCCACCGCCGGCACCCGTGTCTCACTTTCCATTTGCGCATCATGCTCCAACTGATGGCTGAACCGCTCCAACGACCCGTGGGCCGGTTGCGCGTCGCTGGCAAACACCGGCGGGCTGAGCATGTACGCAGTCAATATCCGGCTCAGCGCCTGCAAACTGTCGATGTGCGTGCGTTCATACCCGTGGGTGGCATCACACCCGAATGCCAGCAACGCGGTACGAATATCATGCCCTGCGGTGACCGCCGAGTGCGCGTCGCTGAAGTAGTACCGGAACAGGTCGCGCCGCACCGGCAGGTCGTGTTCCTGGGCCAGGCTGAGCAAGTGGCGTGACAAGTGGTAGTCATAAGGGCCGCTGGAGTCCTGCATGGCCACGCTCACCGCATGCTCGCTGGAATGCTGCCCCGGGGCCACCGGCGCGATGTCGATGCCGACGAATTCGCTGACGTCCCACGGCAGGGCGCCTGCGGCGCCGGAGCCGGTTTCTTCGGTGATGGTGAACAGCGGGTGGCAGTCGATGGGGGGCTGTTGGCCGCTTTCCACAATGGCCTTGAGGCTGGCCAGCAGCGCGGCAACGCCCGCCTTGTCGTCCAGGTGGCGGGCGCTGATATGGCCGCTGTCGGTGAATTCGGGCAACGGGTCGAACGCCACGAAGTCGCCGATGTTCACGCCCAGCGACTCACAGTCGGCACGGGTGGCGCAGTAGGCGTCGAGACGCAGTTCCACGTGGTCCCAACTGACCGGCAGTTGGTCGACCGCGGTGTTGAAGGCGTGCCCGGACGCCATCAGCGGCAGCACGCTGCCACGGATCACGCCCGTGTCGGTGAACACGCTGACGCGGCTGCCTTCGGCGAAGCGGCTGGACCAGCAACCCACCGGTGCCAGCGACAGGCGGCCGTTGTCCTGAACGGCGCGAACGCTGGCGCCGATGGTGTCCAGGTGGGCGGAAACCGCACGGTCGGGGGAATTCTTCTGGCCCTGCAGGGTAGCGCGGATAGTGCCGCGCCGGGTCAGCTCGAAGGGAATGCCCAGTTCTTCCAGGCGTTCGGCGACATAGCGCACGATGGTGTCGGTGAAACCGGTAGGGCTGGGGATGGCCAGCATTTCCAGCAGCACCTTTTGCAGGTACTGAGTGTCCGGTTCGGGGATGCGGGTGGTCATGAGGACCTCCTGAAGGTAGGGAATGGCAGTGGGGCCCTGCACAGAAACCCCACCACCCTTGTTGAAGGCGTCAGCTCAATACCTGGCAGTGGGGAAACAGCAGGTCCACGAACTTCTGCGCCGTGGGCCGCGGTTCGTGGTTCGCCAGGCCGACGCGTTCGTTGGCTTCGATGAACACGTACTCCGGCTGGTCAGCCGCTGGCACCATCAGGTCCAGGCCCACCACCGGTATGTTCAAGGCGCGGGCTGCGCGCACCGCAGCGTCTGCCAGGGTAGGGTGGAGGA
The DNA here is from genome assembly GCF_029623465.1 of Pseudomonas sp. RIT-To-2. Lineage (NCBI taxonomy): Bacteria > Pseudomonadati > Pseudomonadota > Gammaproteobacteria > Pseudomonadales > Pseudomonadaceae > Pseudomonas > Pseudomonas sp. RIT-To-2. Next base: position 1,866 of record NZ_JAPYKM010000079.1, read on the forward strand.
TGTCGGTGACGTCCTCCAGGTGCCCACCGGTGTGCAGGTTGGCGGTGCGGCGCACGGCCAGTTCCTGGCCTGCCGGCAGCACGGTGTCGTAGTCCACGCCAGCGGCGTGCAGGGTGCGCTGGGTTTCGTGGTCCAGCGGAATACGGCTTTCGCCACTGGTGGCGGCCTGGCGGCGTCGGCTCTGGGCTTCGATCAGCGCGCCGATGGCGTGCTGCCCGTCGCCGATGATCTGCGCCGGGCGGCGGATGGCCGCCGCCACGACTTCAAAGCCGATGACCACGATGCGCAGGTCGCAGCCTTCGTGGAAGCTTTCCAGCAGCACACGGCTGTCGAAACGGTGCGCATGCTCGATGGCTTGCTGCACCTCGTCCAGCGTGCTCAGGTCCACGGCCACACCCTGGCCCTGTTCACCGTCCACCGGCTTGACCACGACGCGCCCATGTTCCTGCAGGAAATCATCGTTGTCGTCGGCGCTGCCGGCCAATTGCTGGGCGGGCATGCTCAGCCCGGCAGCGCTCAGCACCTTGTGGGTCAGGTGCTTGTCCTGGCACAGGTTCATGCTGATGGCGCTGGTGAGGTCGCACAGCGACTCGCGGCAGCGAATGCTGCGGCCACGGTGGCTGAGGGTGAACAGGCCGGCATCGGCGTCGTCGATCTGCACGTCGATACCGCGGCGCAGGGCCTCGTCGACGATGATGCGCGCATAGGGGTTCAGCTCGGCGCCGGGGCCGGGGCCCAGGAACAGCGACTGGTTGATGCCGTTCTTGCGCTTGATGGCGAAGGTGGGCAGGGCGCGGAAATCCAGCTTGGCGTAGAGGTTCTTGGCCAGGCGGTTATCGTGCAGCACGGACAGGTCCAGGTAGCTCAGGCCCCGGCTCATGAAGTGTTCGATCAGGTGGCGCACCAGCACTTCACCCACGCCTGGGCGGGTGCAGCGCGGGTCCACGGCCAGGCACCACAGGCTGCTGCCGTGCTCGGGGTCGTGGAAGGCCTTCTGGTGGTTCAAGCCCATGACACTGCCGATCACTTGGCCGTTGTCTTCGTCTTCGGCCAGCCAGTACACCGGGCCGCCCTGGTGGCGTGGTGTCAGGCGGGTGGGGTCGATGGGCAGCATGCGGCGCTTGAGGTAGAGCTGGTTGATAGCCTCCCAGTCGGCGTCGCTTTGCGCCCGACGAATACGGAAGCCGCGAAACACCCGCTGCGCCGGGCGGTAGTCGCTGAACCACAGGCGCAGCGTGTCGGAAGGGTCGAGGAACAGATGCTGCGGGGCTTGGGCCAGTACCTGCTGGGGGGCAGCGACGTACAGGGCGATGTCGCGCTCGCCCTGGTGTTCGTTGCCCAGTTCGGCGGCCAGGCTTGCGGGGTCTGGGAAGGTATGGCCGATCAGCAGCCGGCCCCAACCGCAATGCACCGCGTGGGGCTGGCCGTCTGGCACGCTGCCGTCCTCGGCAAAGCGCGCCTGCAAGCGCTCATAGGTGGGCGACTGGCCCCGCAGCAGGCGCTGGTTGTAGGCAGTGGCATGGGCTTTCATCGGTCAGATTCCTTGTTCGCTGAGCCACAGGTTCAGGGCCGCCAGTTGCCACAGTTTCGAGCCGCGCAAAGGGGTCAGTTGCCCCTGGGGGTTGCTCAACAACTGGTCAAGCATGGCCGGCTTGAACAGGCCGCGGTCCTGGCTTGGGTCCAGCAGCAGGTCGCGTACCCAGTTCAGGGTGTTGCCTTCCAGATGCTTGAGGCCTGGCACCGGGAAATAGCCTTTCTTGCGGTCGATGACTTCGCTGGGGATGACCAGGCGCGCTGCTTCCTTGAGTACCTGTTTGCCGCCGTCCGGCAGCTTGAAACGCGCCGGTACGCGGGCCGACAGTTCTACCAGGCGGTAGTCCAGGAACGGTGTGCGTGCTTCGAGGCCCCAGGCCATGGTCATGTTGTCGACGCGTTTGACGGGGTCGTCCACCAGCATCACGGTACTGTCCAGGCGCAGGGCCTTGTCCACCGCGGCGTCGGCGCCGGGCTGGGCGAAGTGTTCGCGCACGAAATCTCCCGCCGCGTCGTTGCGGGTCAGCCACGCCGGTTGCACGGTGGCAGCGTAGTCGGCATAGCTGCGGTCGAAGAAGGCCTCGCGGTAGGCCGCGTAAGGGTCGCTGGCGCCGTCCACCTGCGGGTACCAGTGGTAACCGGCAAACAGTTCGTCGGCGCCCTGGCCGCTTTGTACCACCTTGCAATGCTTGGCCACCTCACGCGACAGCAGGTAGAAGGCAATGCAGTCGTGGCTGACCATCGGCTCGCTCATGGCGCGGAAGGCCGCAGGCAGTTGCTCGATGATCTCGGCTTCGTCGATGCGCAACTGGTGGTGCTGGGTACCGTAGTGTTTGGCGATCAGGTCGGAATACTGGAACTCGTCGCCGCGTTCGCCGCCAGCGTCCTGGAAGCCGATGGAGAAGGTGGACAGGTTGTCGACGCCCACTTCGCGCAGCAGGCCTACCAGCAGGCTGGAGTCGACGCCGCCGGACAGCAGCACGCCCACGTCCACGGCCGCGCGCTGGCGAATGGCGACGGCTTCGCGGGTGCTTTCCAGCACGCGGTCACGCCAGTCTTCCAGGGTCAGGTTGGTTTCGTCGGCGTGGGGGCCGTACGGCAGCGTCCACCAGGTTTTCTGCTCGGTGTTGCCGTTGGCGTCGATGCGTAGCCAAGTGGCGGGCGGCAGCTTTTCAATACCGGCCAGCAGGGTGCGTGGCGCCGGTACCACGGCGTGGAAGTTCAGGTAGTGGTTCAGGGCGACGGGGTCCAGCACGGGGCTGATATCACCCCCCTTGAGCAGCGCTGGCAGCGCCGAGGCGAAGCGCAGGCGCTGGCCGGTACGCGACAGGTACAGGGGCTTTACCCCCAGGCGGTCGCGGGCGATGAACAGACGCTGGCTGTCGCGCTCCCAGATAGCGAAGGCAAACATGCCATTGAGCTTGGGCAGCAGCGCCTCGCCCCAGGCGTGGTAGCCCTTGAGCAGCACTTCGGTATCGCCGCCGGAGTAGAACGAGTAGCCCAGCGCTTCCAGTTCGGTACGCAGTTCCGGGAAGTTGTAGATGGCGCCATTGAAGGCCAGCGACAGGCCCAGGTGCTGGTCGACCATGGGCTGCGCCGAACCGTCGGACAGGTCCATGATTTTCAGCCGCCGATGGCCGAGGGCAATGGGGCCCTGGCTATGAAAGCCCCAGGCGTCCGGCCCACGGGGAGCCAGGTGGTGGGTAATGCGTTCAATGGCCGCTAGGTCGGCCGGTTGCTGATCGAAACGTAATT
>NZ_JAPYKM010000008.1:0-223046 GCF_029623465.1 Pseudomonas sp. RIT-To-2
CGTATTAGGCCATTTTCAGGGAATAGCGCCGATTGCCTGGCGAATTACGGCTTGCCATCGCTGCGCGGCAAGTTGATCGGAGCATCCTTAGCGATCATGAAATAGGCATAAGCGCTTAGCGTCCGGTTTATTAGTTGTGTTTGCAGCCTCCGCCCTGAATCACATTGGTATCCAAGCGAGCTTCGTATCTCGTTGCCAAGCCCATAGCCGTTTCACTGAGACGCCGCTTAACACACTTTTTCCAAGGCCGACGTGCTTGTGATTTCGTGCTAGGTCACTGGGGGAATGAGATGATTCGTAAGCGCTCCATGAACCCCACCTACCGCAAGGTGAGGCCATCTTTTACCGTGGCATTTTCGGTGAACAGTTCCACGGCAACAGCGCTTCATAATCTGCCACCGACTGCGCATGGGGCAGCCGCTCCAGTGCGTGGCGCAGCCACGTATAGGGCTCTTGGCCGTTGATCTTGGCGGTCTCGACTAAACTGTAGAGCTGAGCACTGGCGGCGGCACCCTTGGGCGTGTCGCTGAACAGCCAGGCTTTGCGGCCAATCACAAATGGCTTTATTGCGCGCTCTGCCGGGTTGTTGTCGATCGGCAAATACCCAGCCTCCACATAACGCTCCAGCCGACTCCAATTGCTCGCCAGGTAATTCACAGCCTTGCCGAGCACACTTTGCGACGTCACATGCGGATGCGTTTTGTCCAGCCAACTTTTCAACTGTCCCAGGATCGGTAGGCTCTTCTCCTGCCGGCCAGTCAATCGCTGCTCATCGCTGGCGTCCTTCAGTTCACGCTCGATGCCATACAGCTTATTGATCAATGACAGCGCCATATCCGCGCGCCCAGCTTTGCCCTTGGGCTGCACTTTCTGAGCGTCAACAAACTTGCGACGCGCATGTGCCATGCACGCCAATCGTTCGACACCCGGCTGCAACGCCAAGGCGTTGTAGCCCGCGTAATCGTCCGTCATCACATAGCCGCGATAACTTTCCAGCAAGCGCAACGGCACATCCTGCGCACGGCTGGAGGTGTAGTCGAACAGCACGACCTTCCGATCCGGTGGCCCACTGGCTTGCACCCACATCCAGGATTGGCTGGTCGGGTCTCGATCCGGTTCTTTAAGGACTTGGACGCGCGTTTCATCACAATGGATGACCGGGCTTTCCAGCAATCGGTCGCGTATCAGATTCAGCAGGGGTTGCAGGTGCTCACTGCACTGAATCACTCAGCGCGCCAAGGTCTGACGCGGAATTTCGATACCGTGTCGGCTCAGCACCGTTTCAAAACGGTGCAGCGGTAAGCCATCGACATACTTGGTAGTCAACAGCATGGCCAGCACGGTCGGGCTGGCCATGCTCTTTTCGATCAACTGAGCAGGTTTGTCAGCGGTGACCGGGGCAGTTTCGCAACCACGGCAGCCGTAAACTTTACGGATGTGTTTGATCACACGGATCTGCATTGGCACGATATCCAGCTGCTCGCTGGTTTCGTCACCGATCACGTGTTTGCGGCAACCGCAGGCACAGGTCAGCTCGTGCTCGGGCAGTTCGTGGATGACTTCAATGCGCGGTAGGTCAGCGGACAGCGGTTTGCGCTTGCCGCGACGCGGGCTCGGGGTAACCACTTCCTCGTCTTCATCGACCGGAGGTGTCGACAGGCTTTCCGGCTCGTTGAACAACGCGAGCTGCGGGGTATTGGTTTCAACTGTCTGCTCGGACTTGCGACTGAACAGACGGTCGCGCAGCAGCTTGACCTGCTCTTTGAGATCGACGATCTGGCCCTTATCGACCGTGCGCTCCATCAATAACTGCGCAAGCATCTGCTTAAGCAGTACGGGGTCATCGGGAAGGTCTTCGGGCATGGAAATCATGCCCCGGATCGTGCGGTACAGCCTCGTGCAAGCGGTTATCAAGGTTGGTCCGAATATCTGTGGTAGCTGGCTTGCCTGCGAACCGTTCGGGTCTCAACCGTTGCCAGCAAGCCAGCCACCACGCCTGAACCTGAAGTCACTTGAAGTTTTAAGCAGAACCTAGTCTGGCAATCAGGTTATTGACGGCATTGCCGAACGCGATTGACGACAGTAGTTCGGAAATTCCGGATATGAGTTGGATTTCATTCGAACAAATCAACTCTTGGCCGGCAAATTTCAAGGTGCATGGAAATCCCTCGACATGTTGTTTCCAGCCTGCCGCGACTTCTGACGCCGTCTTGTTTTTTTTAGTTAGCGAAAGCTGGAGTACGTCTTCCTGGAAGTACTCCGACTCAATACGGTTGAGTTTTTTCAATCGGTTAGCAGCTTGGCTGAGCGTAGAGGATGCGCGCTCCAGCTTTAGTTCACCGGGTTCAAAATCCTTCAGGTCTGAATTGATCTTCTCGAACACAGCATCAATTTTTATTAAAGTAAGCTTTGAGCTATTGGCCTTTGAAACGCTTTGTGTGACGAGATCAAGGAAACTCATGTTGCCACCTTCTTTAAGCTACACATAACTGGAAAATGGTCGGAGACATCTATCCAGTTTTCCTCAAGTGACAGTTCCACCACGCTATCTTCAATTCCATATGTGAGCCCTAGGTTGCGTTGGAGGCTGTCTGTTCTTGAAGGGCAGACGTTAAGCGTGCTCAGGTTGACGGTCAAGGCAACGCGGTAAAAGCAGAAATTTCCTTCACGAACTTGTAGGACGATACTGCAACGCCTCCGCCACATGCCCGCGTCCTATCTGCGCGACTTCCTCCAGATCGGCCAACGTCCGCGCCACCTTCAACAGCCGGTGCGCAGCCCGCAACGATAACGTCAGCCGCTCGCACGCGGTTTCCAGCCAGTGCTCATCGGCTGTGGATAACTTGCAATGGGCTTTCAGCCCCGGCAGGTCGAGGAAGGCATTGGCACAACCCTGGCGCTTGAACTGCCGTTCGCGGGCGGCGGCCACGCGGGCTGCGGCATGAGCAGTGTCGTCGCCGGGTTGCGGGGTGGGGTTCAGGGCCGTGGTTTCGCGGGCGACGGTCAGGTGCAGGTCGATGCGGTCCAGCAGCGGCCCCGATAGCTTGTTGCGGTACCGGGCGATCTGGTCGGTGCTGCAACTGCAGCGGCTGCTGGGGTCGCCGAGATATCCACAGGGGCAGGGGTTCATGGCGGCGACCAGTTGAAAGCGCGCCGGGAAGCGGATCTTGTCGCGGGCGCGGGCGATGACTATTTCGCCGGACTCAAGGGGTTCACGCAGCACCTCCAGTACCTTGCGATCGAATTCAGGAAGTTCGTCGAGGAAGAGCACCCCATGGTGGGCCAAGGTAATTTCCCCTGGTTGCGGACGGCTGCCACCCCCGACCAGCGCGGCGCCGGAAGCCGAGTGGTGGGGATGGCGGAACGGCCGCTGCGGCCAGTGCGTCAACGGTGCGAGGCTGGCGACTGATTGAATGGCCGCCACCTCCAGCGCTTCGCGTTCGTCCAACGGCGGCAACAGCCCGGGCAGGCGGCTGGCGAGCAGGGTCTTGCCGGTACCCGGGGGGCCGCTGAACAGCAGGTTATGCGCTCCCGCGGCAGCGACCAGCAATGCGCGCTTGGCGGCCTGCTGGCCCTGTACCTCGCTGAGGTCCGGGTAGGGGCGGTTGAGCAGGATGAGGCCATTGGAGCTGAACGGGCTGATACGCTGCTGCTCATTGAAGTGACAGACCAGCTCCAGCAGGTTGCTGGCGGCTATGACCACCAGCCCGGAGGCCAGGCTGGCTTCCTCGGCGTTCTCGCAAGGCACCACCAGCGCCCGTCCCGCCTCCCGCGCCGCCAGTGCCGCAGGCAGCACGCCCTGAACCGGGCGTATGGCGCCGGACAGCGCCAATTCGCCCAGGCATTCCACATCACGCAGTGCCGCGCTGGGAAACTGGCCACTGGCGGCGAGTATGCCCAATGCGATGGCCAGGTCGTAGCGCCCACCGTCCTTGGGGAGGTCGGCGGGTGCCAGGTTCTGGGTGATACGGCGTGCCGGGAAGTTGAGCTGCGAATTGACGATGGCGCTGCGCACGCGGTCCTTGCTCTCCTTGACCGAGGCTTCCGGCAGGCCTACCAGCGTGAGCGAAGGCAGGCCATTGGCAAGGTGGGTTTCCACCGTGACGGCCGGCGCGCCGACACCGACCTGGGCGCGGCTGTGGACGATGGCTAGGGACATGGTTGCTCCGTGCGTTGAAGGGGGGCCGCTTCCTGCGGTGTCTGAAGGGTAGTGGGTGGCGGGCCGGCTGGGCGCTGGATATTGCGGCAGGGTGTTTCCGCGGTGCCTGCTTCCCGAGCTTTGCCCGGTCCCACAAGGAGCCTTCAAAAGCGCTTGGCGTAGACAAGGCTCGCTACGGCATCGTTTGGAATCTGCCTGGTTACCTCGGCAAATCACTCATGAACGCCTCTAACCGCGACCTCAACCATCGCTCGCCAGGATCGGTGTCCATCACGCTCAGCCACACCATCGACAAATCCAGCGTCGGCGTATCGAACGGCAACGGCTCGGTGTACAGGTTCCCATACCCCACCATGGCATTCGCCGCATAGTCCGGCGCCCCGGCGAGCAGGTCGGTGCCTGCCAGCAGCGCGGGCAGGGCGCTGTATTGGGGTACCGAAAGCACGACGTTGCGCTTGCGTCCGATCTCTTCCAGCCACTCATCCACCACGCCACTGGTATTGGCCATGTGTGACACCAGCACGTGGGGGCGGGCGCAGTATTCGTCCAGGGTCAGGGGGTGGTCGGATTTGTCGGCGCGCAGGATGCGTGGCTGGATGCGGCGCAGCAGTTTGCGCTTGGCGTTCGCCGGCAGGCCGCGAGTCTGGCTGATGCCCACGGTGATTTCGCCGGAGGCGAGCAGGTCGGGGACCCGCCAGTAGTCGACGTGCTGGACCACGAACACCACCTTCGGCGCTTCCAGGCGCAGGGCGCGCAGCAAGGGCGGCAGCAGGCCGAATTCGACGTCGTCGGACAGGCCGATGCGGAAGGTGGAGGTGCTGATGGCCGGGTCGAAGTCGTGGCTGAGGCTGATGGCGATGGACAGGGCGTCCAGGGCCGGGGACAGGTGGCGGGCCAGTTCTTCGGCGCGGGCGGTGGGCTCCATGCGGTGGCCGACGCGCACGAACAGCGGGTCGTTGAACATGGTGCGCAGGCGGTTGAGCGCCGAGCTGATGGTGGGCTGGCCAAGGAACAGCTTTTCCGCGACGCGGGTGACGTTGCGTTCCAGCATCAAGGTCTCGAACACCACCATGAGGTTGATGTCGGCCTTGCGCAATTCGTTGCGGTTCATCGGCGTGTGCCTCCAGTCCTTCAGATGAAGGCTGGAGTGTAGAGCGTGTGGGAGCCGGCTTGCCAGCAAGCGTTGGGGAAAAGCGCGCTGGCAGGCCAGCTCCCGCAAAGGCTGACTATGGGGTGGGGGGCGTCAGGCGCGCTTCCAGTTCAGCCATCTTGGCCTCCAGCGCTTCCAGGCGCGCGCGGGTGCGTGCCAGCACGACCATCTGGCTGTCGAATTCTTCCCGGCTGACCAGGTCCAGTTTGCTGAACCCGCTTTGCAGCAGCAGCTTGAACTGGCTTTCCAGTTCCGCGCGCGGTTGGGCGGTGTCGCTGCTGAACAGGCGCGAGGCGTGGTCGCCGAGGGCGTCGAGGAAGGCTTTGGGCGCAAGCATGGTGAAATTCCTGAATCTGATGGCCTGGAGTGTACCACGGGGCCGTCTATAGTCAGTTCGTGGCGCGCGCACGGTTTTTGCGCATCGCCGTGATCCACGGCGCACCAGTTTGGCGCGCAACCGTTGATCAGGTGTGGGGCAAAGCAGGGCGCTGGCGGTAAATAGGCCGAATTTGTTGAGTTGCGCGGACATGGCAAGGTTTCTGCTTAGACACCATTGACCCATGCACTGATGCAGTCGATGTGACGAATGCAGTGCGCAGGCGGAGCGGGAAGTGTTTCGTCAGGAGCGGTTCTGGTGGTCGGTCAGGGGATGCAGGATCGACGACGCGTTACAAAGCCAGACACTGCGCTTAGACTTGAGCTGGGTTTGTTTTCCTGGGGCAAGTCCACTAATTCGGGAGAAAGTTTCATGAAGCTAGTCACTGCCATCATCAAGCCGTTCAAATTGGACGATGTACGCGAGTCGTTGTCCGAAATCGGCGTGCAGGGCATTACCGTTACCGAGGTGAAAGGCTTCGGGCGGCAGAAGGGTCACACCGAGCTGTATCGCGGCGCGGAGTACGTGGTCGACTTCCTGCCCAAGGTGAAGATCGATGTCGCCATTGACGACAAGGATCTGGACCGTGTGATCGAGGCGATCACCAAGGCCGCCAACACCGGCAAGATCGGTGACGGCAAGATTTTCGTGGTCAATCTGGAACAGGCGATTCGCATCCGTACCGGCGAAACCGACACCGACGCGATCTAAGCCGCCCCAAACCCCAACGCCCCAGGAGATAACAACATGACTCTGCGTCGCTTCGCAGGGCTAGGAGCCCTTTTGTCCCTCGTTTTGCCAACGCTTGCGATGGCTGCAGACGAGGTGGCAACCCCAGCCGCCCCCGTGCTCAACTCCGGCGACACCGCCTGGATGCTCACGTCCACCGCGCTGGTGCTGTTCATGACCATTCCGGGCCTGGCGCTGTTCTACGGCGGCATGGTGCGGTCCAAGAACATCCTCTCGGTAATGATGCAGTGCTTCGCCATCACGGGCCTGGTCAGCATTCTGTGGACCATCTACGGTTACAGCATGGCTTTCGACACCACCGGTATGGAAGCGGGCGTAGTCAACTACAACTCCTTCGTGGGCAGCCTGGCCAAGGCTTTCCTGGCCGGCATCACCCCTGCCAGCATCACTGGCCCCGCAGCGCTGATTCCTGAAGCGGTATTCGTCACCTTCCAGATGACCTTCGCCATCATCACCCCGGCGCTGATCGTCGGTGCCTTCGCCGAACGCATGAAGTTCTCGGCCATGCTGGTGTTCATGGGCATCTGGTTCACCCTGGTCTACGCACCGATCGCACACATGGTCTGGTCCGGTCCTGGTTCGCTGCTGGGTGACTGGGGCGTGCTGGACTTCGCCGGTGGTACCGTGGTGCACATCAACGCCGGTATCGCTGGCCTGGTGGCGTGCCTGGTGCTGGGCAAGCGCAAAGGCTTCCCGACCACCCCGATGGCTCCGCACAACCTGGGCTACACCCTGATGGGCGCTGCCATGCTGTGGGTAGGCTGGTTCGGCTTCAACGCCGGCTCCGCCGCGGCCGCCAACGGCACCGCCGGCATGGCCATGCTGGTTACCCAGATCGCCACTGCCGCCGCCGCACTGGGCTGGATGTTCGCCGAGTGGATCACCCACGGTAAACCCAGCGCTCTGGGCATCGCCTCGGGCGTGGTCGCAGGCCTGGTAGCCATTACCCCTGCCGCCGGTACCGTGGGCCCGATGGGCGCGCTGGTCATCGGCCTGGCTGCTGGCGTGGTGTGCTTCTTCTGCGCCACCACCCTGAAACGCAAACTGGGCTACGACGACTCCCTGGACGCCTTCGGCGTGCACGGTATCGGCGGTATCCTGGGCGCTATCCTCACCGGTGTGTTCGCCGCACCGTCGCTGGGTGGCTTCGGCACCGTGACCGACATCGCCGCACAAGTGTGGATTCAGTGCAAAGGCGTGGCGTTCACCATCGTCTACACCGCGGTGGTCACGTATGTGATCCTCAAGGTGCTGGACATGGTCATGGGCCTGCGCGTCAACGAAGAAGAAGAGTCGGTGGGCCTGGACCTGGCTCAACACAACGAGCGTGGCTACAACCTGTAACCACCCATGAAAAATGCCCGGCTCGCCGGGCATTTTTTTGCCCGCGATTTGTCATTTGCTCAGGGCGCAAACGGTTTGCGCGCGGGAACTTCCAGCTTGTTGCCGGCATCGATTCGGTGTAGGCATTTGGCTTACACGCATTGATGAATTTAGCCCCTTTGCTTTTTCCCAGAGCGCGCTAGAATGCGCCCCGAACGTGTGGAGAATGGTATGTGGCAGCAACGGTTGATCACCTTGAAGCCAAGGCCGCGCGGCTTCCATCTGGTAACGGATGAACTGCTGGCCGACTGGCCCGAGTTGCGTGCATGCCGCATTGGCCTGCTGCACCTGATGCTGCAGCATACGTCGGCGTCGTTGACCATCAACGAAAACGCCGACCCCGCGGTTCGTCGTGACTTCGAGCGTTTCTTCAACCGCCTGGTACCCCAGGGTAACAGCGGCTATGAGCACAACGACGAAGGCGCGGATGACCTGCCGGCACACTTCAAGGCCAGTTTGCTAGGCTGTCAGTTGACGTTGCCAGTGCGGGACGGGCGGTTGGCGGTGGGTACCTGGCAAGGCGTGTATCTGGGTGAGCACCGTGATCACGGCGGTGCTCGCAGGGTGGTCGCCACGTTGCAGGGCGACACCCGATGACCGTCGGCAAACCGACGGATATGAATTTTTCCTGGCAGCCATCGACAGAAGGTCAGGCTGGGCTATAAATAATCTGCTTTTCGCAAGTCATGAGGTAGAACATGAGCGACGATGATCTGGAAAACGACGAACTCGAAGTAGGTGACGAGGACGATACCGAGGAAGGCCTCGAAGCGGCGGCTGAAGACGTTGCCGACGACGATGGCGGCGACGTCCCTGCACCCGCGGCCAAAGGCAAGTCCAAGGCTGCGGTGTCGGTAGACGAACTGCCTAGTATTGAAGCCAAGAACAAGGAGCGCGATGCCCTTGCCCGTGCCATGGAAGAGTTCCTGGCCCGTGGCGGCAAAGTGCAGGAAGTGGAGGCCAATGTGGTCGCCGATCCGCCCAAGAAGCCGGACAACAAATATGGCAGCCGCCCTATCTGAGTCCCTGCTTCCCTGAAAAAGCCCGCCGTCGCTGCGGGCTTTTTCATGCCCGGGATGTGTGGCGCCCGGTGCTGCCGGCGCATAGCGGGCCCTGCAGGACCGCGCGGGGCGTTACTTCCAGCTTGCCAGAACCTGGGCGATTTCCAGCAGGCTACGCACCTCGGCATCCGGCTTGTGGTCCGCTTCCCACGGCTTGCCCTGTGGGTTGTACCAGATGGCCTTGAGGCCGGCTTGCTGCGCGCCCAGGATGTCATCGCCGGGGTGGTCGCCCACATGCACGGCTGCGCTGGCGGCCACGCCACCACCGCGCTTGAGCGCTTCGATGAAGGGGGCCGGGTCTGGCTTGCCGATGCCCAGGTCTTCGGCGCACAAAGCAAAGGCGAAGTGGTCGGCCAGCCCCAGGCGGCGCACGTCGGCGTTGCCATTGGTGACCACGCCCAGGGTGTAATGCTGGCCCAGTTGCTCTAGGGCCGGCAGTGCGTCGGGGAACACCTCGATCTGATGCCGAGCGTGCAGGAACACCTCGAAGCTCTTCTGCGCCAGGTGCGCCGCCTCTGGCTCCGGGTAACCAGCTTCGCGCAGTGCGTGCAGCAGCACCAGGCGGCGCAACGCACTGATGCGGTGCTTGAGACCAGGCTCGGCATCCACGAGGCGTTTGCGAATGGCGAACAGATGTTCCACCTCGATCGGGCCCAGTTTTGGTGCGTGCTCGCCCAGCCAGTCTCGCAACACGGCTTCGGCGGTGACAATAACCGGGGCGGTGTCCCACAGGGTGTCGTCCAGGTCGAAGGTGATCAGCTCGATGCTCATGTGTCACTGTCCTTGCTGCGTTTGGCCCGTGGGTGGGCGCTGTCATAGACGGTTGCCAGGTGCTGGAAGTCCAGGTGGGTGTAGATCTGCGTGGTGGCGATGTCGGCGTGGCCCAGCATTTCCTGTACCGCGCGCAGGTCCTGTGATGACTCCAGCAGATGGCTGGCGAAAGAGTGCCGCAGCATGTGCGGGTGGAGGTTCTGGCCCAGCTCGCGTTCGCCAGCGGCCTTTACCCGCAACTGAATGGCCCGTGGCCCCAGGCGGCGGCCTTGCTGGCTGACGAACACGGCGTCATCGGCCGGGTTGCTCAACCCGCGCAGGGGCAACCACTGCTGCAGAGCGTCGCGGGCCTTGCGGCCGACCGGCAGCACGCGGGTCTTGCTGCCCTTGCCATGCACTTGTACCAGGCCGTCGGCCAGGTCCAGTTGCTCCAGGTTGAGGCTGGTCAGCTCGGACAGACGCAGCCCGGAGGAGTAGAACAGCTCCAGCATGGCCTGGTCGCGGTGGGCGAGGAAATCGTCCTCAACGGCACCTTCCAGCAATTGCAGGGCACGGTCGGTGTCCAGAGTACGCGGCAGCCGGCGTTCGCCCTTGGGGGGCGACAGGCCGTTGGCCGGGTCGTGGTTGCAGATGCCTTCGCGGTTCAGGTAGCGGTATAGCCCGCGCACTGCCGACAGCAGGCGCGCCAGGCTGCGTGATGATTGCCCTTGCTGGTGCAGGCGGGCGACCAGGCGGCGCAGTTGCTGGATGTCCAGGGCGCCCCAGTCGCGCAACTGTTCCTTCTCGCAAAAGGCCAGCACCTTGTCCAGATCGCGGCGGTAGGCTTGCAGGGTATGGTCGGACACCTGCCGCTCACTGCGCAAGTGAGCGCAGTAGGCATCAAGGTGCGCCTGCATGGTCAGCGTACCGAGCGCAGGCTGCTGGTGAAGCGCGGTACCACGCGGCCCAGGACCTCGGCGATATAGTTGAGGAACAGCGTGCCCACCGAGCTTTTGTAATGCTGCGGGTCGCGGCTGCCGATGGCCAGCACCCCATGCAGGCCCTGATGGCTCAGGGTGGCCACGGCGGTGGAGCCGACTTGCTTGCGCTGTTCCTCGCCAAACAGGAAGTCCAGCTCATGATCGCGCAAGGTGCCGCTGACCGGCTTGCCGCCCGACAGCAGCGCGCCGATGGCCTGGTGCGCTTCGCCCGTGCTGACCCAGCGGCCCACTGGCGTGGCGATGTCGCTGAACAGGATGAGGCTGACGAAGGGTACCTGGAATTCCTGGCGCAGGCTGTCTTCCACGGCGATCACCACTTCTTCCAGGCTGCCTGCATCGAGAATGTCGAGAATCAGCCGCCGGGTCTTGTCGAACAGGCGGTCGTTGTCACGGGCCACGTCCATCAAATGAGAGAGGCGGTGGCGCATCTCGATATTGCGCTCGCGCAGTACCTTCATCTGCCGCTCCACCAGCGACACGGTGTCACCGCGCTGGTGGGGCAGGCGCAGGCTGACCAACAGGTCTTCCTGCTCGGCGAAGAAGTCAGGGTTGGCGCGCAGGAAGGCTGCGACCGCCTCGGCCCCGGGGGCCGACGCCGTATTGCCCTCGACGGTATCAAGGGGCTGTGGTGCAGGTGCCTGGGGCTTGTCGGTCATGGTCGTTGCTCACTCATAGACGCACTTGGCCTTCGTAGACCCGCACAGCGGGGCCGGTCATCAGCACAGGCTGGCCGGGGCCAGCCCACTCTATGGACAGGCGCCCGCCGGGCAGGTCGATCAACAACGGTGAGTCCATCCAGCCCTGGCTGATGGCTGCCACGGCGGCAGCACAGGCGCCAGTACCACAGGCCTGGGTTTCCCCGGCACCACGTTCCCACACCCGCAGTTGCGCGCGCTGGCGGTCGACCACGTGCAGGAAGCCTACATTCACTCGCGCAGGAAAACGCGGGTGGTGTTCGATTTTTGGCCCCAGTTCGTGGACTGGCGCGGCGTTGATATCGTCGACCTTCAAGACGGCGTGGGGGTTGCCCATGGACACGGCGGCGAGGTTTACCACCTGGCCATCCACTTCCACATCGTAGTTCTTCGCCTGGGCATCGGCCACGAACGGGATATCAGCGGGAACCAGCCGTGGCGGGCCCATGTCGACGCTGATCTGGCCGTCGTTGCGGATATCCAGTTCGATGATGCCGCTCTTGGTTTCCACGCGAATGCGTTTCTTTGCGGTCAACCGCTTGTCCAGCACAAAGCGGGCGAAGCATCGCGCGCCGTTGCCACATTGTTCCACTTCCGAACCGTCGGAGTTGAAGATGCGGTAGCGGAAGTCCACGTCCGGGTTGCTCGGCGCTTCGACGATCAGCAGCTGGTCGAAGCCGACGCCAGTGTGGCGGTCGCCCCACTGCTTGGCGTGCTTGGGCAGGATATGCGCGTGTTGGCTGACCAGGTCCAAGACCATGAAGTCATTGCCCAGCCCATGCATTTTGGTAAAGCGCAGCAGCATGGGTTTACTCCGGCAACAGGCTTTCGCCCGCGAACAGTTCAGCGACCGTTTCACGGCGGCGCACTTCATGGGCCTGGTCACCAGCGACCAGAATCTCGGCGGCACGCCCGCGGGTGTTGTAATTGGAACTCATGACGAAACCATACGCCCCGGCGGAGCGCACGGCCAGCAGGTCGCCTTCTTCAAGAGCCAATTGGCGGCCCTTGGCCAGGAAATCACCGGTTTCGCAGATCGGCCCGACGATATCGTAGGCGCGGCCTTCGCCCGTGCGTGGCTGCACGGCGCTGACGTCCATCCAGGCTTCATACAGGGCCGGGCGGATCAGGTCGTTCATGGCCGCGTCGACCACGGCGAAGTCCTTGTGCGCGGTGTGCTTGAGGTACTCGACGCGCGTCAGCAGCACACCGGCGTTGGCGACGATGTAGCGGCCTGGTTCGAATACCAGGGCTAGGTCGCGGCCTTCCAGGCGCTCGCGCACCGCCTTGATGTAGTCGCCGGCCAACGGTGGTGCTTCGTCGCGATAACGCACGCCCAGGCCACCACCCAGGTCGATGTGCTGCAGGAAGATGCCGCAGTCGCTCAGGCGGTCGACCAGGCCCAGCAGGCGGTCGAGGGCGTCGAGGAAGGGTTCCAGGCTGGTCAGTTGCGAGCCGATGTGGCAATCGACGCCGATCACGTCCAGGTTCGGCAACTGCGCGGCGCGCACGTAGACATCCTCGGCGGCGACGATGTCGATGCCGAACTTGTTCTCGGCAAGGCCCGTGGAGATGTACGGGTGGGTACCGGCGTCGACGTCGGGGTTGACCCGCAGCGACACCGGGGCGCGTACGCCCAGCTCGGCGGCTACCGCCTGCAGGCGTTCAAGTTCTTCGGCAGACTCGACATTGAAGCAATGGACGCCCACTTCCAGGGCGCGGCGCATGTCTGCGCGGCTCTTGCCAACGCCGGAGAACACCACGCGGTCGGCACGGCCGCCAGCGGCCAGGACGCGTTCCAGCTCACCACCGCTGACGATGTCAAAGCCTGCGCCCAGGCGTGCCAGAAGGTTCAGCACGCCCAGGTTGGAGTTGGCCTTGACCGCGAAGCAGACCAGGTGCGACATGCCGGCAAGGGCGTCGGCATAGGCCCGGTACTGCTGCTCGATGTGCGCACGGGAATAGACATAGGTTGGCGTGCCGAAACGCTCGGCGATGGAGGCCAACGACACGCCTTCCGCGAACAGTTCACCGTCGCGGTAGTTGAAAGCGTCCATGGTCTTCCCTTACATCATGTGTTTGTGCGATTTCGACGGGTTGTCTTGTTCAACGGTGGATTTTTGCCCGTCAGGCAGGTACAGAGGGCCTTTCTGGCCGCAAGCGGACACGAGGCAGGCAACCGCGACCAGCGCAGCGAGGGCGGAAATCAGGCGCTTCATGGCGAAATCCTTTGTAAAAGCGTTAATTGCGCCCGAGTATACCGGCCACCCGGCAGCTTGCCTATGCAACCCGGATTGAGGGGGGGTGGCATCCTGCGGCCCCTGGACCGCGCCCAGTGTGCTGCTGCGCGAAGGCAGCGCAACGTTGAATGCGCAGTTCCACAGGTCGTAATACTTTGCATTCGGGGCGCGCTGCTCGTATCTTCGCGCGCTTGCAGTGTGCAGACACGTATAGAGGTTCCCACCATGAGTTTGACCGAAGCGCGCTTTCACGACCTGGTCGATGCCACCCAACAGGCATTGGAAGAACTGTTCGAAGACCATGCCGATGACATTGAGATTTCGTCCGGCCTGATGACCATCAAGTTCGACAACGGCAGCCAGCTGATCATCAGCCGCCAGGAGCCGCTGCGCCAACTGTGGCTGGCCGCGCGTTCCGGTGGTTACCACTTCGACTATGACGAGGAGTCGGGCAAGTGGGCCTGCGAGAAGTCCGAAGAGCTGCTGGGCGAGATACTCACCCGCGCCACCTGGGAACAGGCTGGCGTGAAGCTGGACTTCGAAGAGATCTGAGCGTGACCACTCCCACCCCGGCGGTGCGCCCGCCCAAGCCCCTTTACAGCAACGTCAGCCCGGCGGTGCCTTCGCCATGCATCAGCCTTTGCCGGCTGGACGAGGAGAAAGTCTGCAAGGGCTGCTTCCGCCATGTGGAAGATATCCGCGAATGGCGTTCGGCGGACGACGAGCGCCGTCGGCAGATCTGTCACCAGGCCAGCGAGCGCCGCGCCAGCGTCGGTTGATCACAGCTGGCTCAAGGCGTGGTTCAGCGACCGCTCCAGGTCCGCTTTGTAGCGCAGGTACAGGTGGGTGGCGCCCGGGGCGTCGCCCAGCAGCCCGCACAGGTCCAGGTCGGTGATGTAGCAGCGGTAGGCCGTGGCCTCGGTGCGCTGGGCCAGGATCTGCCGCGCGACCACGGCGTACAGCTGGTCACCGTGTTCGAGCTCGGAAAATTCCCGCTGGTTGCAATACAAGGTCACCTGGATCCTGCCCGGCGCTGAGCGCTCGACAATCGCCTGCACGTCATAGAAACGCTTGTCGCCGGCTTCCTCCGGGCCGGGCCGCGGCTCAATACCGCGCGCCCGCCCCGCGCCCGTGGGCAACAGTTGATAGTAGAGCACCTCCAGTGCCGGGTGGGCGCTGGCTTCAACCGGCAACAGGGCGTTGCGGCGGTACAGCACCGATTGCAGGAAGCGTTGCAGCGGCACCAGCAAGCTGGGCTCGTCGTGGAACGGCAGCCGCTGGTGCCACAGGGCATTGAGCTCGTCCAGCACGTAGACGTCCGCCCAACTGTCCTGCAGGCGGTAGAACAGCTGGATGCTCTCGGGCTGGCCCAAGGGCAGGATCAACCCCAGGTCGTGTTCATCCAGGGCGTGGCTGTCAAGGTGCAGCGGGCTGTAGCTGGCCAGGTCCTCGCCCAGGTACTGCACCAGTGCCGCCACGGTCGCAAGGGCCACATGGCGAACCTTCCCCGGCACCAGTTCCAGCACGTGATAGTCCTGCTGTACCCGGATCAGGTAGCGGTGATTCAGGCCCTTTTTCAACAGCGCCTGGGCGGTATTGAGCAGGGCTTCCACGCGCTGGGCGATGGCGGGGGCACGGTTGTGGCAGAAGCAGCGCACCCGTACCCGCGGCGGCTGGCCAGGTGGCAGGTGGTTCAAGTAATCGCGCAGGCAGTCGAGCAGGGCGTGGGGGCCATCGAAACGCTCGGTCAGCACTTCGCTCCAGCTATTGAGGGTGACCTGGTCCAGGGTCAGTACGAGGTTCTCGCGCACGCCGGCATAGCTCAACGAGTCGGTGCGCTCGGTGGTCATCAGGATGTTCAGGTCGCGGTGGTGCTTGAGTGGGTCGACACCCACGTTGACCAGCAACAGTACTTCCACGGGCACGCTTTTGCGCAGCAACTGCTCATCCGCCACGGTGGTCAGGGGCAGGGGAATGCTCTGCTGAAGGCTGGCGATCAGGTTGAACAGTTCGAACTCGGTCAGGTCGCTCTCGCCAGGGTGCAGGGCCAGGCGCGTGCTGCTGTCGATCACGCCGTTGCGGTGGCACCAGGTGAGCAGCTGCAGCAGTTGCCGGTTGCGCTTGAATGGGGCGAAGTGCTCCCACTCGTAGGCTCCCAGGTTGCCGTTGTACAACCCCCACTGAGTGTGCCCCGGTTCCTTGCGATTGGGCGATTGCACCAGGGTGAGGGTGTCTTCGGCCAGGTCCGGGGCGATGCCCGGGTTGATGAATTCGACCTTGCCGGCCTTGCGCTCGAACGCGGCGTACAGCCTGCGGCCAAGAATATTGAGGTCGCGGTTGTTGATCAGGCTGACAGCCTGTTCGCTGCGGGCAAACTGGTTGAGGAACCGGTAGCTGTAGTTCAGCTCGTTGACCAGCGCCCGGCGCTCGCTGACCACCTGGCGTACTTTCCATTGGCTGCGGCTGTCCAGCAGCGCCAAGTGCCGCGGGTCCCAGTTCCACTCGGCCGCCAACCGCTGCAGCAGCAGGCGCTGCCAACTGGGCGGGCGCTGCCGTGACACGGCGCTGAGCTTCTTGTTGACCTTCAGGTACAGCGCGCGGCGCACCAGCTCAAGGCGGTCGACGTCGCCGCGAGCCAGCAGGTACTCCTCGATGCGGCGGTAGACCACCATGTAGGGGTCCAGCTCATCCAGGTCGACCTGGTTGGCGAACACTGCCTGTTTGAAGCGCAGGCTCAGGCATTGGACAGTGGGGTGTTCGCTGGCATAGACCTCGGTGAGCAACAGCTTGAGCACCGACTTGTACGGCGACTCGATGCCCTTGAACAATTGCCACAGGCCGGCGCCGACGAATTCGCCCGCAGGGATATGGGCCAGGTGGCCCAGGTCCAGCACTTCATCGGCGCGAATGAAGCGCTTGCCCAGTAGGGTGTCGGTGTACTCGGCGTAGCGCCGCTCCTCATAGACGGGCACCAGCCACCACAGCGGCGTGCGGCCTGCCAGCCAGATGGCGGTGCGGTAGAACTCATCCAGCAGCAGGTAATGCTGGCTGGTGCCGCAGTCTTCGGAACTGAGCTGGCTGTCGCGTTCGCCGCGCACGAAGCGCGGCGGGTCAATCAGGAAAAAGTGCGCCTCGGCGCCCTGGGTCGCGGCCCAGGCTTCAAGCAACTGACATTTCTTGCGCAGCTCAGCCACTTCCTCGCCGGTCAGTTCGGTGTCGTGGCACACCCAGAAGTCCATGTCGCTCTGTTCCGCCTGGGCCAGGGTGCCCAGGCTGCCCATCAGGAACAACCCATGCAGCGGCCGGGGCGGGCTGCCATGGCGCACCTTGTAGGAAAACGAGCGGGTCAGGCGTTGTGCCTCGGCCAGGGTCTCTGCGTCAGGCTCGAAATTCGAGAGGCCCGCAGGGGTGGCGCCGGACACGTAACCGGGCAGCAGCGGATGGTTGACGTGGAAGAACAGCGGCAACAGTTTCAGCACTTGTTGCTGGCGGCTCGACAGCCCTTCCAGGGCGCGGTCCAGGCGGCCGCGGTTGAGGGTCAGGAAGCGGGTGCGCAGTTGCCCGAGCACCTTGCGGTCTATTCCCTCATCCAGGTCGGGGCGTATTTCATGGTTGCGCGGCATCGGAAGCTCGAATCGACGGCTGGGCGGCGTGACTGTGGAACGACGGAACACCCGCCTTCACCCCGTTATCGGCAACCTTGAGCGTAATTTGAGCCTGTACGATGAAAAACGGAACGCCGGTGCCAGGAGGGCGCCGGCGTGGTTCGCCGCGTTCAAGCGGCTTCAGTGACGCCCAGTACCGTCAGCAGGGCTTGTGCATGCTGTGCGGCCTGCAGCCCGCCACTGGTCAGGTAGCCACCATCGACCTGGGTGATCAGTTCCTTGTCGTGCAAGCGTTTGGCGGCCGCTATGGCCTGTGGCGTGGCGGTGTGATGGATCTTGAGGCCTTCTTGCGTGTTGTCCAGATTGAACAGCGCGAGGATTTCCAGTTCGGCGACCAGCTCAGGGGTATACGACATAGGTACTCCGGACTTTTCCAGGAATAGACGGCCGCCAACGGCAGGCCGTGGAGGCCCCGGTTTCCTTGCGGGGCAGCGGGGCAATTCCAGTGTAGTAAGGCCGAAGCATTCCTGCCGGGAAAGTCAGTCTTGCTCGGCCTTGGCCTCGGGGGGCAGTTCAGGCAGTGCGCGCAGGGCTGCTTCATACCAAACGGTATCGAATGCGCGGTCTTCTTCCAGGATCTTGTCGATTTCCACGGCCAGTACGTGAGCCATCATTTCCAGGATATCTTCACGTTCGTAGCCGACCAGCGTCAACTTGTTGAACGTGGCCTTGGCGGCGGGCGGGTTGTCGCTTTCGATCTGGTTCTCGATGGCCTGGATCAGGGTGTCTTCGGCGAATTGTTCGTCGTCGTTCTGGATATCGGTAGGCTCGCTCATGGCGCGGCTCCTGAAAGGGGGTGGTCGGAAGAGCTCCTGTGGGACCGAGCTTTGCCCGGTCCCACAGGTAGAGCGTCTGCCGTGGGTGGTGCTATCAGCGCTGGGCCAGCAGCGACTGGCCGCGGATAACGGCGGCGCGGACCTGGGCCGGCGCGGTGCCGCCGATGTGGTCACGGGCGTTCACCGAGCCTTCCAGGGTCAGTACTTCGAAGACGTCCTGGTCGATCTGGTCGCTGAAGCGGCGCAGTTCTTCCAGGCTCATCTCGGCCAGGTCCTTGCCACTGTCGACACCGTATTTCACCGCATGGCCGACGATTTCGTGGCAGTCGCGGAACGGCAGGCCACGGCGCACCAGGTAATCGGCCAGGTCTGTCGCGGTGGAGAAACCGCGCAGTGCCGCTTCGCGCATGATGGCGTGCTTGGGCTTGATGGCCGGGATCATGTCGGCGAAGGCGCGCAGCGAGTCGCGCAGGGTATCGGCGGCGTCGAACAGTGGTTCCTTGTCTTCCTGGTTGTCCTTGTTGTAGGCCAGGGGCTGGCCTTTCATCAGGGTCAACAGGCCCATCAGGGCGCCAAACACGCGGCCGCTCTTGCCACGAACCAGTTCCGGCACGTCAGGGTTTTTCTTTTGCGGCATGATCGAGCTGCCGGTGCAGAAACGGTCTGGCAGGTCGATGAACTGGAACTGGGCGCTGGTCCACAGCACCAGCTCCTCGGAGAAGCGCGACAGGTGCATCATCGCCACGCTGGCGGCAGCGCAGAATTCGATGGCGAAGTCACGGTCTGACACGCTGTCCAGCGAGTTGCCGCCCACGGCTTCGAAGCCCAGCAACTGGCAGGTCAGCTCGCGGTCGATCGGGTAGGTGGTACCGGCCAGCGCAGCACTGCCCAGCGGCATGCGGTTGGTGCGCTTGCGGCAGTCCACCAGGCGCTCGTAGTCGCGGCTGAGCATTTCGAACCAGGCCAGCAGGTGGTGGCCGAAGGTCACGGGCTGGGCAGTCTGCAGGTGGGTGAAGCCGGGCATGATGGTCTCGGCTTCGCGCTCGGCCTGCTCCAGCAAGCCTTTCTGCAGGCGAGTGATCTCGCCCAGGATCAGGTCGATCTCGTCACGCAGCCACAGGCGGATGTCAGTGGCCACCTGGTCATTGCGGCTGCGGCCGGTATGCAGCTTCTTGCCGGTGACGCCGATGCGGTCGGTCAGGCGTGCTTCGATGTTCATGTGCACGTCTTCCAGGTCCACGCGCCACTCGAAAGTGCCGGCTTCGATTTCGCCCTGGATGGTTTTCAGCCCGTCGACGATGCTGTCGCGCTCGGCATCGGTGAGCACGCCGACCTTGGCCAGCATGGTCGCGTGGGCGATCGAGCCCATGATGTCGTGACGGTAGAGTCGCTGGTCGAAGTTGACGGAGGCGGTGAAGCGGGCGACAAAGGCGTCGACGGGTTCACTGAAGCGGCCGCCCCAGGACTGGTTGGTCTTGTCAGTACTCATGAATTCGCTCGTTGAAGGCGTGAACGGGAAATTGCCTGCAATAATAACAGGGCTTCAATCCTGACGGGGGTTGAGTGCCCAGTGGAATGCGCATATGCCTACAGATGGACGCAACCCGGCACGCCGCGAGCGTGCGCAACAGGAATTTTTCCTACCGGTGCTGTGCGAAGCCCAGGCGCTGCTGGTGCTGGTGATGCTCGCCGAACTGCTGGTGATGGTATTGGTATTGGCCGAGCCCATGGCCGCCGGCTTCGACTGGTCGCGGTTGGCGCTCACCTCGCTGTTCGTGCAGTGGATAGTGTTGCTCTCGGCGGCCGTGCTGTGCGGGTTGCGGCCCTGGCTGGCAGGCCTGAACCCTGGCGTGGCCGGCGGGTTGTGCTGTGCCCTGGTGGTTGCCCTGACCGTGGCCGCCACCGGGCTGACCGACTCTTTGCGGTTGGCCGGTTACCCCTCGGACATTTCCTTCGCCAGTTTCAATCGTTACCTGCGCCATGGGCTGATTGCGCTGATCATCTCGGCGTTGTTGTTGCGCTACTTTTACTTGCAGAGCCAGTGGCGCATCCAGCAACGCGCAGAACTGCAAGCACGCCTGGAAGCCTTGCAGGCCCGTATCAAGCCGCACTTTCTGTTCAACACCCTCAACAGCATCGCCAGCCTCGTGGCAGTGGATGCGGTGCGGGCCGAACAGGCGGTTCTGGACCTGTCCGACCTGTTTCGCGCCAGCCTGGGGAAGGCTGGCACCCTGGTGACCTGGGGGGAGGAACTGGCATTGTCGAAACGATATTTACGGATTGAGCAATATCGTCTTGGCGAGCGTCTACAGTTGGACTGGAGGATCAACGCAATTCCCGATGACTTGCCGATTCCGCAGCTAACCTTACAACCGTTACTGGAAAACGCTCTGGTTCACGGCGTGGCCCCTCGCATAGACGGGGGTGTGATCCGGGTAGAAGCTGACTATAAAGGGGGAGAGTTCATATTGTGTGTAAGCAATCCCTACGACGAAACTGCCTGCGGGCAGGTTTCGAGCGGTACTCACCAGGCACTGTCGAATATTGGTGCTCGACTTGCGGCACTTTTTGGCCCGCGCGCGAGTCTGAGCGTGGATCGCCGTGACGGTCGTCACTTCACCTGTCTACGCTATCCTTGTGCGAGACTCACGCAGGAATCCAGTGCAATATGAATGTCCTGATCGTTGATGACGAACCCCTAGCCCGCGAGCGCTTGAGCCGACTGGTCAGCGATCTCGAGGGATACAGTGTCCTGGAGCCCAGCGCCACCAATGGCGAAGAGGCCCTGACCCTGATCGACAGCCTCAAGCCGGATGTGGTCTTGCTCGACATCCGCATGCCCGGCCTTGACGGACTGCAGGTTGCAGCCAAGCTGTGCGAGCGCGAAGCGCCGCCGGCGGTTGTGTTTTGTACAGCCCATGACGAGTTTGCCCTTGAGGCGTTCCAGACCAGTGCCCTGGGCTACCTGGTCAAGCCGGTGCGCCCCGAGCACCTGCTCGAAGCGTTGAGAAAGGCCGAGCGCCCCAACCGCGCGCAACTGGCCGCCCTGACCCGCCCGGCCGCCGAAAGCGGCAGTGGCCCGCGCACCCATATCAGTGCCCGCACGCGCAAAGGCATCGAGCTGATTCCGCTGGATCAGGTCATCTACTTCATCGCCGACCACAAGTACGTGACCTTGCGCCACGAGGGCGGCGAGGTGCTCCTGGACGAGCCCCTGAAGGCCCTGGAGGACGAGTTCGGTGACCGCTTCGTGCGTATCCACCGCAATGCCCTGGTCGCCCGAGACCGTATCGAGCGCCTGCAGCGCACGCCGCTGGGGCATTTCCAGTTGTTCCTCAAGGGGCTCAACGGTGATGCGCTGATCGTCAGCCGCCGCCATGTGGCCGGTGTGCGCAAGATGATGCAACAGTTGTGAGGCGCGCCGGGGAGGGCTTGCCCGCTCCGAGCGCCATGCTGTTCCCGGGATGCTGGTATGATCGGCCTATCTACCCAGCACGGATTGATTCATGCCTACTCGCGAGATCCGCATCGCCACCCGTAAAAGCGCCCTGGCCCTGTGGCAGGCCGAGTACGTCAAGGCGCGCCTGGAAGAGGCGCACCCCGGCCTGGTCGTGACCCTGGTGCCCATGGTCAGCCGCGGCGACAAGCTGCTCGACTCGCCCCTGTCGAAAATTGGCGGCAAGGGCCTGTTCGTCAAGGAGCTGGAGAACGCCCTGCTCGACAACCAGGCCGATATTGCCGTGCACTCCATGAAGGACGTGCCCATGGACTTCCCCGAGGGCCTGGGCCTGTTCTGCATCTGCGAGCGTGAAGACCCGCGTGATGCCTTCGTTTCCAACAGCCACGCCAGCCTGGCGGCATTGCCTGCCGGCAGCGTCGTGGGCACCTCCAGCCTGCGTCGCCAGACCCAGCTGCTGGCGCGGCGCCCCGACCTGCAGATCCGTTTCCTGCGTGGCAACGTCAACACCCGCCTGGCCAAGCTGGACGCAGGTGAGTACGACGCCATCATCCTGGCAGCCGCGGGCCTTATCCGCCTGGGCTTCAAGGATCGCATCACCGACAGCATCAGCATCGAAGACAGCCTGCCAGCGGGTGGGCAAGGTGCCGTGGGCATCGAATGCCGCACCGCCGACAGTGAGATCCATGCCCTCCTTGCGCCGCTGCACCACCATGACACTGCCGCGCGGGTCACTGCCGAGCGTGCCTTGAACAAGCACCTCAACGGCGGCTGCCAGGTGCCGATCGCCTGCTACGCCGTGCTGGAGGGCGAGCAGCTCTGGCTGCGCGGGCTGGTAGGCGAACCCGATGGCGGGCGCCTGCTCAGTGCCCAGGCTCGCGCACCCCGTGCCGATGCCGAGCGCCTGGGAGTCGAGGTCGCCGAAGCCCTGTTGCATCAGGGGGCCGATCAGATCCTCAAGGCGGTATACGGCGAGGAAGGCCATCCGTGACGGCCTGGCGCCTGCTGTTGACCCGCCCGGCCGAGGAATCGGCCGCGGTGGCGCAAGAGCTCGCCGCCGCTGGCCTACATAGCGCCAGCCTGCCGTTGCTGGACATCCAGCCGTTACCCATCAGCGAAACAATGCGCGCCCAGGTGCTGAACCTGGCGCAATACTGCGCGGTGATCGTGGTGAGCAAGCCCGCGGCACGGCTTGGCCTGGACCTGATCGACCAGTACTGGCCGCAACCGCCCATGCAAAGCTGGTTCAGCGTGGGCGCCGCTACTGCGGCGATTCTCGATGACTACGGCCTGCGCGTGCATTTCCCGCCCCAGGGTGACGACAGCGAAGCCCTGCTGGCCCTGCCGGCATTGGCCGAAGCATTGGCCCAACCTTACCCCAAAGTGCTCATCCTGCGTGGTGAGGGCGGGCGTGAGCGCTTGGCCGAGCACTTGCGCGACCAGGGTGCTACTGTCGATTATCTGCAACTCTACCGCCGTTGCCTGCCGCACTACCCGCCGCAGGCGTTACACCAGCTGGTCACGGCGGAACGCCTGAACGCGCTGGTGGTCAGCAGTGGGCAGGGTTTCGAGCATTTGCAACAGTTGGCCGGTGAACACTGGCCCCAATTGGCCGGGTTGCCGTTGTTCGTGCCCAGCCCGCGAGTTGCCGCCCAGGCCCAGGCCGCCGGCGCTCGCCATGTAGTGGATTGCCGTGGTGCGAGCACCGCGGCCTTGCTGGCGGCCCTGCGTGAACACCGCCTACCCGGGTGAAACCTGCCCAATGCAAAGGATGGATACGTGAGCGAAACAGTCTTGCCCCAAGATGATGTGCAGTCGACGCCCGAGGCGGCTGTCCTCCCTGCGCCAAAGAAGTCCGGCCGCGGTGCCGCCGGTATCGCGGTCGTGGCACTGCTGCTGGGCGCCGCGGGCGTCGCGGTTGGCGGCTGGAGCGCCTGGCAATTGCGCCAGCTGCAGGCCGGCCACCAGGCGCAATCCGGGCAATTGCAGGCGCTGGACAACCAGGCCCAGGCCTTGAGCCAGGGCGAACAGGCCTTGACGACGCGCCTGGGTACGCTGCCCAGCGCGGATGAACTGGAAGAGCGCCGTCGCCTGGTGGCCCAGCTGCAGGGTGACCAGCAGCGCCTGAGCCAGCGCCTGGAAAGCGTGCTGGGTGCCAGTCGCAAGGATTGGCGCCTGGCAGAGGCCGAGCACTTGCTGCGCCTGGCCAGCCTGCGCCTGTCGGCCTTGCAGGACATTGTCAGTGCCAAGGCACTTGTGCAGGGGGCCGATGAAATCCTGCGTGAGCAGGACGATCCGTCTGCCTTTGCGGCGCGCGAGCAACTGGCCAAGTCCATGGCCTCTCTGAACAGCGTCGAGCAGCCAGACCGTACCGGGCTATTCCTGCAGTTGGGCGCCTTGCGTGACCAGACCGTGGGGTTGTCGGCGCTGGCGCCGGAGTTCCAGGCTCAGGGCGACGCCGAACGCGTGCGCCTGGCTGATGATGGCGACCGCTGGGAACAGTGGTGGGCGAAGATTTCCAGTTACTTTCGCGTCGACTTCCGCCCTGACGAAAACATTCGTCCCCTGCTGGCTGGCCAGAGCCTGAACCAGGTACGCCTGGCCTTGAGCCTGGCGCTGGAACAGGCCCAATGGGCGGCACTCAATGGCGAGCCAAAGGTCTTCGGCCAGGCCCTGGATGAAGCCCGCAGCATTCTGCTGGCCAGCTTCAACCAGGACAACACCGAAAGCCGCTCCATGCTGGCGCGCATCGACGAATTGAAAGGCCAGCCGGTGTCAGTGGTCACCCCGGACCTCAACAGTAGCCTGGAGGCGGTGCAGAATTACCTGGAACACCGGCACATGCCCGCCGAAGCATTGATGACCCAGCCGGGGGCTCAGCCTAAACAGGAGGCGCGCCCATGAAGCGCGTCTACGTCATTCTCTTTCTGGCCGTTGCCATTGCTGTGGGCCTGGGCCTGGGGATAGCCAAGCACCCGGGCTATGTGCTGATCGATTACCCACACGTGTTCCGCTACGAGTCGGGGTTGTGGTCGACACTGGCAGCGCTGGTAGCCATCGTACTGGTGGTGTTTGTGGTCTGGGTGTTGCTGCACCTGGTATTGACCTCTGCGGGGGTGGTCAACCCCTGGTCGGGCCGTAACCGCGAGCGTCGTGTGCAGATCGCCGTGGAGCAGGGCCAGCTAGACCTGGCCGAGGGCCGCTGGGCCAGTGCCCAGCGCAACCTGCACCGGGCGGCTGAAGGCGAACGTCAGCCCCTGCTGTACTACTTGGGCGCGGCCAAGGCAGCCAACGAACTGGGCCGCCATGAAGACAGCGATAACCTGCTGGAACGCGCGCTGGAACGCCAACCCCAGGCCGAGCTGGCCGTGGCATTGACCCACGCGCAGCTGCAAGTGGACCGTGGCAACGCCGAGGGTGCCCGGGCCACCCTGGAAGCCATGCGCGAGCGTCACCCGGGCAACGTTCAGGTACTGCGTCAATTGCAGCACCTGCACCAGCAACGGGGTGACTGGTCGGCGCTGATCCACCTGTTGCCCGAGTTGCGCAAGAGCAAGGCAGTGACGGCAGCTGAACTGACTGAGCTGGAACATCGGGCCTGGGGTGAAAACCTCACGCTGGTGTCGACCCGCGAAGAAGGCGAGGCGGCCCTGGAGGCCTTGAAACGCGCCTGGGAACAACTCAGTGCCGGGCAGCGGCAAGAACCTGCGCTGGTGTTGGCCTATGCCGATCAACTGCGCCAGCTGGGTGCCCAGGCCGAGGCCGAGTCAACCCTGCGCGCCGCGCTCAAGCGTGGTTATGACAGCCACCTGGCTCGCCTGTATGGCCTGGTGGTGGGCAGCGATCCGGCCAAGCAACTGCACACAGCCGAAGGCTGGCTGAAAGAGCATGCCGATGATTCGAGCCTGCTGTTGACCCTGGGCCGCCTCAGCCTGCAGAACAGCCTGTGGGGCAAGGCGCGTGACTATCTGGAAAACAGCCTGCGCCTGCAGCGTAATCCGGAAGCCTGCGCGGAGCTGGCGCGGCTGCTGGCGCGGTTGGGTGAAACCGAACGCAGTAACCAGCTGTTCCAGGAGGGGTTGGGCCTGCTCGACGAACGCCTGCTGGCGCTGCCCCTGCCAGAGCCTGCCCGTGCCTGACAAGCATCCCCCGATCCTGTAGAAGCTGGCTTGCCAGCGAGCTTATTTGCAACGCCAAACAGCTCGCTGGCAAGCCGCTTCCTACTAGGTTCGCAAAGTCCTACAGAGACTTCTCCAACGTCTTCCTCAGCTTGTCGGATTACCCTTACACGATCCCCGGAAATGCCTCTCGGGCAACCGGTTGATAGCCTTTGCGCCTTTCCTCTAACGTAGTTTTCCACCTACTGCGTTACTGGATTTGTCATGGTATTGGCTAGCTCGCGCTCCTTGTTTTTGCTGGGTTTTGTTCTGTCCACCGTCATGCTGGGGACGGCGTACTACCTTGAATGGCAGGTCGGTTTGATCCCGTGCTCCCTCAGCCAGGTGCAGCGGCTGTGCGTTGCGTGTTTCGGCATTTCCAGCCTGGTTGCTTTCGTCCACGCCGTGTCACGGCGCGGTGCGCGCCTGTATCTGGCAGGCCACACGCTGCTGCTGTGCATGGGGTTGGCAGCCTCGCTGCGTCACCTATGGGTACAAGCCAATGGCGAGCAACCCAAGGTGGTTTGCCAGCCGGGGCTCGACTATCTCTTTGCCTCGCTACCCTGGCATGACGTGCTCAAAACCTTGTTGCTGGGCACCCCGGAATGCGCCCGCGTCAATTGGACGCTACTGGATCTCAGCGTTCCAGAGTTGAGCCTGTTGGCATTGGCGGGGCTGGCACTGGTGACGGTGCTGGGCTGGCTGCAAGCGCTGCGTTGAGCGCTGGAGTAGCCTTGAGCTGCGGTTTTGGCTCCAGCCTGCGGGGGCCATGCAGTACCGGAGCGTATGAAACGCTTGTATGAACTTTATCGCCGAGGCACCTTGAAGCTACAGGCGCGCGGGCATAATCTCCCAGCACGCACCATAGAAAACAGCTGCTTTGATTGCTGCGCTTTTGCGAACGGTTCCTCTTCCACGTTGTCTGGAAATGGGCCGATGGCGGCATGACCCAAAAGGGAAGAAAAGACCATGTTGGAAAGTTGTCAGAATGCTCAGGAACGCTGGGGTGGGGTGCACAAGCTGATTGATCGCTGGCTGCAGGAGCGTCAGAAGCTGGTGGAAGCGTTCGATACGTTAGGCGAGACGCCGGAGGCGCTGGCCGGTAACCGCAAGAAGCTCAAGGAGTTCTGCGGCGTGCTGGTCGACTACGTGTCGGCGGGGCATTTCGAAATCTATGAGCAATTGATCGCCGAGGCCAAGGCGTTCGATGACGAGCGCGGTCTGGAGCTTGCCGATACCCTCTTTCCGCGCATCGACCTGATCACCCGGTTTGCGCTGGACTTCAACGATCATTGCGACAAGGGCGATTGCTCCTCCGCGCCGGACCTGATCAGCAAACTCAAGGAGCTGGGTTCAAGGCTGCACGAGCGTTTCGAGCTGGAAGACTGCCTGATCGAAGTGCTGCACAACGCGCACAAGGAAGAAGCCGCGGTCCAGGCCTGAGATCAGGCGCCCACGTCCAGCAGGCTGATTTCGAACACCAGAGGGGTATAGGGCGCGATCAGGTCGCCCGCGCCGTCGGCTCCGTAAGCTTGGTCCGACGGTATCACCACTCGCCACTTCGCACCCTTGGGCATCTGCTGCAAGGCGCTGCGCCATCCGCTGATCACGCTGTCGAGCCGGAACCACTGGGGTTGCTGGTTCTGATCGAACACCGTGCCGTCCGGCAGCATTCCCACGTAGGTCACCTGCACCCGGCCATCGGCCGTGGGGTGTGGCCCGTTACCGGATGCCAACTCACTCATCAGAATGCCATCGGCAAGTTCATGGACGCCGGCCTTGGCGCGCTCGGCAGCCATGAAGCGTTGCTCAGCCATCATCGCTTTTTCCGTGGGGGAGGGCGCCGGCGCTTCATTGGCCTGGGCATCGCGCTCGCGCAGAATCTGTTCGATACGTTCGGGGGGCAGGGCCAGGGGCTTGTTTTCATAAGACTGTTGCAGGCCCTCGACCAGCGCCTGTATGTCTACCCCGGGCGCTTCTTCACGCAAGCGCTCGCCCAGGCTGGCGCCAAGGCTGTAGCCCAGGTCGTGGGGGCTGGTGGCAGCAACGGGCTCGGCGGCATATGCGGCGGTAATCAGCAGCCATGGCGAAAAAAGCAGGTAACGCGACATGGAGAATATCCCTGTTCGAAGGCGGGCAATTATGCCAGTCTCGCAAGTTGCCAGGCGAAGAGTTTTGCGCCCGATGACGGCAGACTTTCACACAACTTCTACACTTGTTTTCGAACGGCCCTAACAACAACTTTGCCCAGGCATGAAACGTGGCTCGATCGGCACTGTCAACAATGTCTAGCGGTGACACTTGCACAGGTCTAGTATGAGCCGCAATCACGTCAGCCAGGAGGTAACCCATGTCGGCTAACAAGAAGCCAGTCAATACCCCGTTGCACTTGCTCCAACAGCTTTCGAGCAGCCTGCTCGAACATTTGGAAGGCGCCTGCTCCCAGGCCCTGGCTGATGCTGAGAAACTACTCGCCAAGTTGGAAAAGCAGCGCGGAAAGGCTCAGGAAAAACTGCACAAGTCGCGTAGCAAACTTCAGGATGCTGCCAGCGCTGGCAAAGCCAAGGCGCAGGCCAAGGCAAAAGCGGCTGGTGAAGAACTTGAAGCACTGCTCGATGCGCTGAAAGAGCGTCAGGCTGAAACACGCCACTACATCGTGCAACTCAAGCGTGACGCCCAGGAAAGTTTGAAGTTGGCGCAGGGTGTGGGGCGTGTGCATGAAGCGGCCAGCAAGGCGCTGAGTTCGCGTTCGGCCAAGCCTGCGGCCGCACCCGCGGCGAAGAAGGCGCCGGCGCGCGCTGCCAGCAAAGCCTCGGCGGCCAAGGCTACTGCGGCCAAGCCAACCGCCAAGCCTGCCGCTGCAGCCAAGCCTGCGACCAGAGCTGCTGCTGCAAAACCGGCAACCAAATCGGCAGCGGCCAAACCTGCTGCCAAGCCAGCGGCAGCGAAACCCGCCGCCAAGGCTGCTGCAAAACCGGTTGCTGCCAAACCGGCCGCCAAGCCTGCGGCTGCCAAAGCGCCGGCCAAAACCGCTGCCAAGGCGGCCCCGGCCAAGGCCGCTGCAGCGAAGCCAGCTGCCGCCGCGAAGCCTGCGGCTGCGAAACCCGCCCCGGCAAAAGCGGCTCCAACTGCGAAGCCGGTGGCCAGCAAAGCCGCGGCCAAGCCTGCGACCCGCTCGGCAACCCGCCCTGCCGCGAAAAAGGCTCCTGTGCCAGCCGCCAAGCCAGCCGCTGCGCCAGCCTCGGCAAGCACCAGCGCTTCGGCACCTGCCGTGCCTACCCCGGCTTCCACGCCGTCGAGCCCGGCCAACAGCAGCGCGCCAGCGCCAAGCGCCTCTTAATCGGCGAGACTCGCGGCGTGCAGCTTTTGCAGCGCGCCGCGTTGTTTTTCCCGAGCAGCGGGCGGTGCGATACCGTCCAGCCAGGCACCCATGTCATCGGCGCCTTCGGCCTGCCAATCCTGGGCAATCCACTCGATTCTCTGCAACAACTGCCTTTCGGCTTCCAGCTCCAATGCCTTGACCTGGTCGCGTAGCGCGTCCAGTTCCGGGTCGTGGGCGGCTGCCTCGCGCCAGCTCTGGCGCAAGTGGCGCAAGGGGCGTATCACCTCGTCGTGCCAAGGCTCGCCCAGGTCGCGCAAGCGTGCCAGGCGGTCGCCGTTGCAGGCCACGCCCAATTGCCCCAGCCAGGCGGCGCCCAGCAGCAGGCACACGTTGGCACCTTCGGCCTGCAACTCAAGGCAGGCTTGCTCAATGCCAAGGCGAGTGTAAATATCCAGCGAAAAGCTCCACAGGTCAGAGTGCATAGTCCTTCTCGCGCCAGTTGTCGTCGAAGCTGGTAGACTCCGCCGCCATTATGATTCGACTTCAAAGCCTTACTTTACAGCGTGGCCCGCAGCGTCTGCTAGAAGACGCCGAGCTGACCCTGCACGCCGGTCAGAAAGCCGGCCTCATCGGTGCCAACGGCGCCGGCAAATCCACCCTGTTCGCCTTGCTGCGCGGCGAGCTCGTGCCCGATTCCGGTGACTGCCAGTTGCCGGCTGATTGGCGTATAGCTCACATGCGTCAGGAAGTCGATACACTCGAGAGAATAGCCGTAGACTACGTTCTCGACGGGGATTTGCGCTTGCGCGAGGTTCAGCAGCAGCTGGCCGCCGCGGAAGCGGCCCATGACGGCGCCGCGCTTGCCCGCCTGCATGCCGAGCTCGACAGCGCCGACGGTTACACCGCCGACGCGCGGGCGCGCAAGTTGCTGGCCGGATTGGGCTTCACCAACGAGCAGATGGACCGCCAGGTCGGCAGTTTCTCCGGTGGCTGGCGCATGCGCCTGAACCTGGCCCAGGCCTTGATGTGCCCCTCTGACCTGCTGCTGCTCGACGAGCCGACCAACCACCTGGACCTGGACGCCATCCTGTGGCTGGAAGAGTGGCTCAAGAGCTACCCCGGCACCTTGATGCTGATTTCCCACGACCGGGACTTCCTCGATGCCGTGGTCGACCACGTGGCTCATGTCGAACAATGCAAGCTGACCCTGTACCGCGGCGGCTATACGGCGTTCGAGCGGGCCCGTGCCGAACGCCTGGCCCAGCAGCAGCAAGCCTACGAGAAACAGCAGGCCCAGCGCGCGCACATGGAAAAGTACATTGCGCGCTTCAAGGCCCAGGCCACCAAGGCCCGCCAGGCGCAAAGCCGGATCAAGGCACTGGAACGGATGGAAGAATTGTCCGCCGCCCACGTGGATTCGCCGTTCGACTTCGTGTTCCGCGAGTCCCACAAGATCTCGAGCCCGTTGCTGGACCTGTCCGAAGGCCGCCTTGGCTATGGTGACAAGGTGGTGCTGGAGAAGGTCAAGCTGCAACTCACCCCGGGCGCGCGCATCGGCCTGCTGGGCCCCAACGGCGCGGGCAAGTCGACCCTGATCAAGAACCTGGCCGGCGAGCTGTCGCCCATCGGTGGACGCCTGGTGCGCGGCGAAAACCTCACTGTGGGGTATTTCGCCCAGCACCAGCTGGACTCGCTGGACAGCAAGGCCAGCCCGTTGCTGCACCTGCAACGCCTGGCACCTACCGAGCGCGAACAGACCCTGCGTGACTTCCTCGGTGGTTTCGACTTCCGTGGCGGGCGTATCGACGAGCCAGTGCTGAATTTCTCCGGCGGTGAAAAAGCTCGCCTGGCGCTGGCGCTGATCGCCTGGGAACGCCCGAACCTGCTGTTGCTCGACGAACCGACCAACCACCTGGACCTGGAAATGCGCCTGGCGCTGACCATGGCCCTGCAAGAGTTCAGCGGCGCGGTACTGGTGGTTTCCCACGACCGGCACCTGCTCAAGAGCACCACCGACGACTTCCTGCTGGTGGCCGATGGCAAGGTCGAGGCCTTTGACGGCGACCTGGATGACTACACCCGTTGGCTGGCGGACTACCGTCAGCGCAACGCGCCGGTCAGCAATACCCCGGTCAACGCCGACAAGACCGACAAGAAAGCCCAGCGCCAGGCCGCGGCTGCCCTGCGCCAGCAGCTGGCCCCGCACAAGCGCGAGGCCGACAAGCTGGAAGCCGAGCTGGGCAAGCTTCATGAACAGTTGGCCAAGGTCGAGGCTGCATTGGGTGATAGCGGCATTTACGAAGCGGGTCGCAAGGACGAGCTGCGCGATCAGCTGGCCCAGCAGGCCAAGCTGAAAGTGCGTGAAGCCGAGCTTGAAGAAGCCTGGATGATGGCGCTTGAAACCCTGGAAACGATGCAGGCGGAGCTTGAGGCGTTGTCCTGACCTGGTAGGGCCGGGCGAAGCCCGGGAAAGCAGCACCGCGGTGTATCCTTAAACTACGCCGCCCGCTTCCCGAGCTTCGCCCGGTCCCACAGGCGCATATTTGCGTAGCCATTTCCTTCGGCAAGCAGTAGGTTTACCGATCTACCGATTTTGTTACGAGGTGCGTCATGGCGCTGCAAACCTGGCTGGCATTCCTTGCCGCTTGCTGGATCATCAGTCTTTCCCCTGGCGCTGGCGCCATTGCTTCAATGTCCTGCGGCCTGCAGTACGGGTTCGCACGTGGCTACTGGAATGCGCTGGGCCTGCAACTGGGCCTTATCCTGCAGATCGCAATCATTGCCGCCGGCCTCGGTGCGGTGCTGGCGACCTCCGCCACCGCCTTTACCCTGATCAAATGGTTTGGCGTGTTCTACCTCGTCTACCTGGCGATCAAGCAGTGGCGTGCACTGCCCATGGACATGGCTGCCGATTCGGCCGTGCGCCCTATCGGCAAGCCGCTGAGCCTGGTGTTTCGCGGCTTTCTGGTCAACGTCAGCAACCCCAAGGCGCTGGTGTTCATGTTGGCGGTGCTGCCGCAGTTCATCGACCCTCACGCACCGCTGACGGTGCAGTACGTCACCATCGCGGTAACCATGGTCGCGGTCGATCTGCTGGTCATGGCGGGGTACACCGGTCTGGCGGCCAAAGTGCTGCGCCTGCTGCGCACGCCGAAGCAGCAACAGCGGGTGAACCGTACATTCGCGGGCCTGTTCATCGCCGCGGCGACGCTGCTGGCAACGTTGCGCCGCGCCCCTGTCTGACCCCTGGATTCTTTCGGCTCCATAAAAAAACCCACCTGATGGTGGGTTTTTTCATCGCGGGGCGTTTCAGTTGCCGAACAGTTTGTTCGACCGGTTCACGTCGGCCTTGCCGGTGTCTTCCAGCAACGCTTTGGTGCCCGAGCTGACGTTGCGCGTGGCGTCGGCCTTGGACTGCACTACGTCGGTCTGGGCAGCGCTGCTGCGCAGCTCGGCGTCGATGTAGTCGTTGGCACGGTCGGCCTTGGCTTTCATCGCTTGCAGCTTGAGCTTGCGCTCTTCGATTTCCAGGGCGCGGTCTTCGTCTTCCTGCTGCTCGGCGCGGGTACGCAGGCGGGTGTTTTCCTGGGCCACGGCCTTGCGTTCGGAGGCGGCCTGCTCGGCAGCGCGGGCTTGGGCGGCGGCACGGGCGCGGCGGTTGGCGTCTTCGCGAGCCTGGGCCTTGGCCTGCTGCTCTTCCCACTGGCGCTGGTAGGCGGCCTGCTGGGCGGCTTCCACTTGCTGTTGCTGGACTTCAATCTGGCGCAGCTGATCGAATTGCCCGGCATCGGCCTGGGCGGCCAGCAGCGACAGGGTCAAGGCAATGAGTGTGCGGTTCATGTTCAGCTTCAGCCTTTGGCAGGTTCAGGGCAGGTGGCGTTTGGCTGGATGCGTGTTTCGTTGTTGAGCATCATGACCATCAGCGAGATGCTGCCTGGGGTGAACTGGCATGGCTTGCCGACCTGGGCAGAGGTGTAGATCTTGCCTTCTTCCGAGTAGCCGATCAGTACACCAGGTACCAGGCTGCTTTCGCTGACCATGGAACCGGCCAGGGCACCTGCCGCGCCGCCACCGACCGCGCCAACCAGAGCGGTATCACGGTTGTGGCCGGCACCCAGGGCGCCGCCGCCGACTGCGCCCAGCAGGCCACCGACCACTTGGGCGGTCTGGCGGTTCTTGGCGTTGCTGACTTTGATCTTGGTAGGCGATACGGTCAGGATCTGTACGGTCCTGGCAGGGGTCTTGGTGTTTACCTGGCTGGCGTCGAATACATCGGCCTGGTAATCCTCGCCAGTGGCCTGGCAGCCGGCCAGCAACGTGGCGAGGGACAGGACAGCCATGGTTTGCTTGAACATGAACAAAACTTCCTTACATCCATTGAGGTTTATTACGGCTTCCTTGCGCCCATCGGTCTTGCCACGCAATGAAATCGATTGGTTTCACAATTTGAGAGTGTCAAATTGACATCAGTAAATTGTAACCAAACCTAACTTTTTAGTGAACTATTTAATTGCTCGGCGGTCATTCGCGTCCAGGTTTTCCGGCGCCGGACGGCTGGCCTGGCGTACACTGACGCCCGTTTTCGCCACTGCAATGAGTACCCCCATGCGTGTCTGGATTGATGCCGATGCTTGCCCAAAGGCAGCGAAGGACCAAGTCATCAAATTTGCCCTGAAGCGTCAGTTCGACGTACTGATGGTGGCGGGTGTGCCGCTGATCAAGCCGGCGTTCGCCTGTGTGAAGCTGGTAGTGGTGCCCGCCGGGCCGGACGCCGCCGATGATTACCTGGTGGAGCATGCCGTGCCGGGTGAATTGGTGATCTGCAGCGACGTGCCGTTGGCCGACCGCCTGGTGAAAAAGGGCGTTGCCTGCCTGGACCCGCGCGGCAAGGAGTTTGACGAACGGAACATGGGTGAGCGCCTGGCGGTGCGCAACCTGTTCACCGACCTGCGGGAGCAGGGGCAGGTAGGGGGCGGCCAGGCCGGTTACAGCGACAAGGACAAGCAGGCCTTCGCCAACAGCCTGGACCGTATTCTCACGCGCTTGGCCAGGGCCTGACCGCGGGAAGCAGGTGCCGCGGTCTGTCAGGTGGGTTCAGGCTAGCTCCAGCACCCGGTCCACCAACTTGTTGATACCCTCGGCTGCCTCGCCGATGGACTTGGCGCTCATGTACGCCGGGGTGCTCACCAGCTTGCGCGCGGTATCTTCGACGATGTCGCTCACCGGGCACGACTCATGGGTGCCGCCCATCTTGTCGATGGCCTTGGCCGTTTCTTCATCGCTGCCAATGGTGCATTTCACGCCAGGGCCGTAGATCTTGGCCGCCAGGGCCGGGGAAATGCAGATCAGCCCCACCGGCTTGCCGGCTTCGGCGAAGGCTTCGGCCAGTTCCAGCAACTGCGGGTTTACCGTGCAGGCGGCGCCTTGGGTGGCGAAGTTGGAGAGGTTCTTGGCGGCGCCAAAACCACCGGGCACGATCAGCGCATCGAAGCTGTCGACGTCCGCATCCGCCAGGTCCCTGACCTCGCCCCGGGCGATGCGGGCTGACTCGACCAGCACGTTGCGGGTCTCGGGCATTTCTTCGCCGGTGAGGTGGTTGATCACGTGCATCTGGTCGATGTTCGGCGCAAAGCATTGCACCTGGGCGCCGCGCTGGTTGAGGCGCAACAGCGTGATCACGCTTTCGTGGATCTCTG
This sequence comes from Pseudomonas sp. RIT-To-2, assembly GCF_029623465.1. Classification (NCBI taxonomy): domain Bacteria; kingdom Pseudomonadati; phylum Pseudomonadota; class Gammaproteobacteria; order Pseudomonadales; family Pseudomonadaceae; genus Pseudomonas; species Pseudomonas sp. RIT-To-2. The sequence continues at coordinate 34,639 of NZ_JAPYKM010000008.1, forward strand.
CGCCGTCGTATACCCCGCAGCCGGACAGGATCACTGCAACTTTCTTGGCCATGCTCGATTCTCCCTGAGCTGTGTGTGTATCTGAGCTTATCAGTACATGGATCACCAGGGAGGCGCTGGGTTCAGCGGGTTTCAGTCTGCGTGCTGGCTGGCGGTCTTGCGTGCCACCCGCGCGGCCTTGATGCGCCGGCGCAGCCACAGCGCGCCACCGAGCAACAGCAGCGCGCCGAGCACCCACAGTTCGTACTTCTTGATGTTGCCCAGCAGGCCTTCAAGAATCGCCCCGAAGTGGTACGCCGCCAAGGCCAGTACCGTGGCCCAGACAATGGCGCCGATACCGTTGAGCAGCAGGTAGCGCCTGGGCGGGTAACCGGACAGGCCGATGGCCACCGGCATCACGGTGCGCAGGCCATAGACGAAGCGAAAGCTCAGCACCCAGATATCCGGGTGCTTGCGAATATGCTCCAGCGCCCGGTCGCCCATGAGCTGCCAGCGCGGCTTGCGGGCCAGCAGTTTGCGCCCGTGCTTGCGCCCCAGGAAATACCACAGCTGGTCACCGGCGTAGCTGCCCAGGAAGGCAACCACCACCACCAGGTTGATGTCCATGTAACCGCGGAACGCAAGAAACCCGGCCAGGACCAGAATCGTCTCGCCTTCGAAAAACGTACCAAGGAACAGGGCCAGGTAGCCGAAATCCTGCAGAAATTGTTGGAGCATTGTCTGGATGCTGGCGAAATGAACGCGCAGCCTAACCCGTCGCGGCCATTCGTGAAAGTGTCGAAATGTGTCTCGACGTGAACAGTCCGCGGAATGACAATGCTGGAAGCTGTCTGCGAGGGGGCTGACGCGGGTTTGTCATGCAACCGTCATAATGGCGGCTTATAACTGTCGCGCCGGCCCGCACGCGTGGGCCCAGGAGTTTGCCGTGAGCCGTGCCCGCGCCCTGCGCCTGCCCCCCAGCCACCGTCAGTGTGATGAGTTGGCGTCCCGCCTCGTCAGTGCTTGTGAAGACACTGTCGACGATATGATCGTGCCAATGGCATCCTCACCTGATTCGCAAACCGTGCCGCTCAACTGAATGAGAGGGCAATTGAGCCCTTCAGGAACGCTAGATGAATAACGAAGGACTTCACGAAAACGCCGTGAAAGAAGCGCAGCCCGTGCTGGAGCAGGTCATCGAGACCCCGCCGGCCATGGAGCCCGTGGAAGCGCCGGTGACGGAAACCACCACAACCACCCCGCCAGCACCCATTCCCGTGCCGGGCCTGGATGACAGCAGCCTGTATATCCACCGCGAGCTGTCGCAGTTGCAGTTCAACATCCGCGTGCTGGAACAGGCCCTGGATGAGTCTTACCCGCTGCTGGAGCGCCTGAAGTTCCTGCTGATCTTCTCCAGCAACCTGGACGAATTCTTCGAGATCCGCGTGGCGGGCCTGAAGAAGCAGATCACCTTTGCCCGTGAACAGGCTGGCGCCGACGGCCTGCAGCCGCACCAGGCGCTGGCACGCATCAGCGAACTGGTACACGGCCATGTGGACCGCCAGTACGCGATTCTCAATGACATCCTGTTGCCGGAGCTGGAAAAGCATCAGGTGCGCTTCATTCGTCGCCGCCACTGGACCACCAAGCTCAAGACCTGGGTGCGCCGCTATTTCCGCGACGAGATCGCGCCGATCATCACCCCCATCGGCCTCGACCCGACGCACCCGTTCCCGTTGCTGGTGAACAAGAGCCTGAACTTCATCGTGGAGCTGGAAGGCATCGACGCCTTCGGCCGTGACTCTGGCCTGGCGATCATTCCGGCGCCGCGCCTGCTGCCGCGGGTTATCCGCGTGCCCGAAGAAGTCAGTGGCCCTGGCGACAACTACGTGTTCCTGTCGTCGATGATCCATGCCCACGCCGATGACCTGTTCCAGGGCATGAAGGTGAAGGGCTGCTACCAGTTCCGCCTGACCCGAAACGCCGACCTGGCCGTGGATACCGAAGACGTCGAAGACCTGGCCCGCGCCCTGCGTGGCGAGCTGTTTTCGCGCCGCTACGGTGACGCCGTGCGCCTGGAAGTGGCTGATACCTGCCCCAAACACCTGTCGGACTACCTGCTCAAGCAGTTCAGCCTGGCTGAGTCGGAGCTGTACCAGGTCAATGGCCCGGTCAACCTCACGCGCCTGTTCAGCATCACTGGGCTGGACAGCCACCCGGAGCTGCAATACAAGCCGTTCACCCCGGCGATCCCCAAGCTGCTGCAGAACAGCGAGAACATCTTCAGCGTGATCAGCAAGCAGGACATCCTGTTGCTGCACCCCTTCGAGTCGTTCACTCCTGTGGTCGACCTGCTGCGCCAGGCCGCCAAGGACCCGCACGTGCTTGCGGTGCGCCAGACCCTGTACCGCAGCGGCGCCAATTCGGAAATCGTCGATGCGCTGGTGGACGCCGCGCGCAACGGCAAGGAAGTGACCGCGGTCATCGAGCTGCGCGCTCGTTTCGACGAAGAGTCCAACCTGCAGATGGCCAGCCGCCTGCAAGCGGCCGGTGCCGTGGTGATCTACGGTGTGGTGGGCTTCAAGACCCACGCCAAGATGATGCTGATTCTGCGCCGCGAAGCCGGTGAGATCGTGCGTTACGCCCACCTGGGTACCGGCAACTATCACGCCGGCAACGCGCGCCTGTACACCGACTACAGCCTGCTGACCTCCGACGACGCCCTGTGCGAAGACGTGGGCAAGCTGTTCAGCCAGCTGATCGGCATGGGCAAGACCCTGCGCATGAAGAAGCTGCTGCATGCGCCGTTCACCCTGAAGAAAGGCATGCTGGACATGATCCAGCGCGAAACCCAGTTCGCCCTGGAAGGCAAGCCCGCGCACATCATCGCCAAGTTCAACTCGCTGACCGATCCCAAGATCATCCGCGCGCTGTACAAGGCCAGCCAGTCGGGCGTGCGTATCGACCTGGTGGTGCGTGGCATGTGCTGCCTGCGCCCGGGCATCGCCGGGGTGTCGCATAACATCCAGGTACGCTCGATCATCGGCCGCTTCCTGGAGCACACCCGGGTGTTCTACTTCCTGAACGGCGGCGAGGAACAGATGTTCCTGTCCAGCGCCGACTGGATGGAACGCAACCTGGACAAGCGCGTGGAGACCTGCTTCCCGGTAGAGGGCAAGAAGCTGATTCTGCGGGTGAAGAAGGAGCTGGAAAGCTACCTGACCGACAACACCCACTCGTGGATCCTGCAGCCCGACGGCCGCTACGTGCGCAGCTCGCCCACCGGCAACCAGAACCCGCGCAGCGCCCAGGACACGCTGCTCGAGCGCCTGAGCATCCCGATTCTTACCGTACGGTAAGGGTCATGTTGACCCGGGTCAGCCATTCCGCTTCCAGCGCGAAGTCGGCCTGGGTCAGCTGGTTCTCGTCCAGCCAGCCGGTGGGGAACTCCACTTCCAGGCTGTTTTCCCCGGCGTAGAGTTTCACGGCCGGCATTTCCTGGGTGCCACGGATGTGGTGGAACAGGATCGCAAAGCGCAGCAGCACGCACAGGCGGATCAGTTGCCGCCCTTCTTCGCCGAATTCGGCAAACTTGTCCTTGGGAATGTTGCGGCGGTGACCACGTACCAGCAGGGCCAGCATTTGCTGGTCTTCGCGGGAGAAGCCGGCCAGGTCCGAGTGCTCGATCAGGTAGGCGCCGTGCTTGTGGTAATGGTAGTGAGCGATGTCCAGGCCCACTTCATGCACCTTGGCGGCCCAGCTCAGCAATTCGCGCCATACCCCTTCCTCCAAGCCCCAGTCGGCCGCTACCTGGTCAAACGCGTGCAGGGCCTTGCGCTCGACGCGGGCAGCCTGTTCCAGATCCACGTGGTAGCGTTCCATCAGCGAGCTGAGGGTGCGTTCACGCACGTCTTCATGGTGGTGGCGGCCCAGCAGGTCGTACAGCACGCCTTCACGCAGGGCGCCTTCGCAGTGGTCCATGCGCTGCAGTTCCAGGGCGTCGAAGATCGCCTCCAGAATGGCCAGGCCCGCCGGGAAGATAGAGCGGCGGTCCGGCTTGATGCCGTCGAAGTCGATCTTGTCGACGTCGCCCAGCTTGAATAGCTTGCGCTTCAGCCAGGTCAGGCCGTCGGCGTTCACCTCGCCGCTGCCGTGGCCGTTGGCCTTCAAGGCCAGGCCGATGGCGCGGATGGTGCCCGACGAGCCGATGGCCTCATCCCAGCTCAGGCGGTGCAGGGCATTCTCGATGCTCATGATCTCCAGGCGTGCCGCGGTGTAGGCCTGGGCGTAGCGGGCCGGGGTGATCTTGCCGTCCTTGAAGTAACGCTGGGTGAAGCTCACGCAGCCCATCTGCAGGCTTTCGCGCAGCAGCGGTTCGAAGCGCTGGCCGATGATGAACTCGGTACTGCCGCCGCCGATGTCGGCCACCAGGCGCTTGCCGGGGGTGTCGGCCAGGGTGTGAGACACGCCCAGGTAGATCAGGCGGGCTTCCTCGCGGCCGGAAATGACCTCCACGGGGTGGCCCAGGATTTCTTCAGCGCGGCGAATGAAGTCGCCGCGGTTGCGGGCTTCGCGCAGGGCGTTGGTGCCAACGATACGTACAGCGCCCAGGGGCAGGCCGTTGATCAGTTGGGCGAAGCGCTTGAGGCAGTCCAGGCCGCGCTGCATCGACTCTTCGTCGAGGTTGCGCTGCTCGTCGATGCCGGCAGCCAGCTGAACCTTCTCCCCCAGGCGCTCGAGAATGCGGATTTCAGTGTGGTGGGCCTTGGCCACGACCATATGAAAGCTGTTCGAGCCCAGATCGATCGCGGCGATCAGGGAAAGGTTCTTGGCGGTGGCTTGCGGCATGATGTAAGGATCCCGGTCGATAACCCTGCCATCGTGCCACGAACCAACCCTGCCGCCAACGCGTTTGGTTCGGTGGTGCCTGCTTCCCCAGCGTCACCTGGCCCCACAGGCTTCACACCGCGCCTGTGCGACCGGGCGAAGCCGGGGAAAGCAGCGGCATGGCCCTACTGCATACCGATGAAAGCCGCCAGTTCGGGTGTCTGCGGCTCTGCGAACAATTGTTTCGGATGCCCCACTTCATGCACCTTGCCCTGGTGCATGAACACCAGCTTGTCGCCCACCTCGCGGGCAAAGCGCATTTCGTGGGTGACCATGATCAGCGTCATGCCATCCTGAGCCAGTTGGCGCACCACGCTGAGCACTTCATTGACCAGTTCCGGGTCCAGGGCCGAGGTGATCTCGTCGCACAGCAACACCTTGGGCGACATGGCCAGTGCCCGGGCAATGGCCACACGCTGCTGCTGGCCGCCGGACAGGCGGTCCGGGTAGGCGTCGAACTTGTCCGCCAGGCCTACCCGTTCCAGCATCTCGCGTGCCAGGCCAAGGGCCTTGGCCCGCGGTACCTTCTGCACCACCTGGGGGGCCAGCATCACGTTCTCGCCCACACTCAGGTGCGGGAACAGGTTGAACTGCTGGAAGACCATGCCGACCTTCTGGCGCAGGCTGCGCAAGTCGGCGCGGGCGGCGTCCAGGTACTCGCCATCGACCTCGATCACGCCGTCATTGATCGACTCCAGGCCGTTGAGGGTGCGCAGCAAGGTACTTTTGCCCGAGCCGCTGCGGCCGATGATCGCCACCACCTGGCCTTGCTCGACACTCAGGTCGATGCCTTTGAGCACATGGTGGTCGCCGTAGTATTTGTGCAGGGCAGACACTCTAAGCAGAGGCATGCAGTCTCCTTTCCAGGTAGCGGGCGCTGAGCGACAGCGGGTAGCACAGGGCGAAATACCCCAGTGCTACCAGGCCGTAGACAGTGAAGGGTTCGAAGGTGGCGTTGGCGAGCATGCCGCCGGTCTTGGTCAGTTCGGTAAAGCCGATGATGGAGGTCACCGCCGTGCCCTTGACCACCTGCACCGAGAAGCCCACGGTGGGGGCCACGGCGATGCGCAGGGCCTGGGGCAGAATGACATGGCGCAACTGCTCGTAGGGCGTCATGGCCAGGCTGGCCGAAGCTTCCCACTGGCCATGGGCGATCGACTCCACACAGCCGCGCCAGATCTCCGCCAGGTAGGCACTGGTGAACAGGGTCAGCGCCAGCGCGGCGGCGGCCCAGGGCGAAATGTCGATACCCAGCAGGGCCACTCCGAAGAACACCAGAAACAATTGCATCAGCAGCGGGGTGCCCTGGAACAATTCGATATAGGCACGGGCAATGCCGCGGGGCAGGGCCTTGTCGGCGATGCGCAGGGTCATCACCAGCAAGCCGATGACCCCGCCGCCGACAAACGCCACCAGGCTCAATGCCAGCGTCCATTGCAGGCCAATGAGCAGGTTGCGGACAATATCCCAGAAGGTGAAGTCCATCAGCGGCTCCTTGCCAGGTAGCGACGCCCTGCCCAGTTGAGCAGGGCGCGGATCAGCATGGACATGGCCAGGTAGATCAGGGTGGTCAGCACGTAGGTTTCAAAGGCGCGGAAATTACGTGACTGAATGAAGTTGGCGTAGAAGCTCAGCTCTTGGGTGGCGATCTGCGAGCACACCGCCGAACCCAGCATGACGATGATGATCTGGCTGCTCAAAGCCGGCCATACCTTGCCCAGGGCGGGTACCAGCACCACATGGCGAAAGGCTTCCGCCCGGCTCATTGCCAGGGCCGCGGCCGCCTCCAGTTGCCCGCGGGGAATGGCCTGAATACCCGCACGGATGATCTCTGTGCTGTAGGCCCCCAGGTTGACGACCATGGCAAGCACGGCTGCCTGCCATTCGCTGATCTGCACACCCAGTGAGGGCAGGCCGAAGAAAATGAAGAACAACTGCACCAGAAACGGTGTGTTGCGGATCAGCTCGACGTAAACGCCGAAGATGCCTGCGAACGGCTTGATCTTCCAGGCGCGCACCACGCCACCCAGTACCCCCAGGCTTACCCCGAGCAGGGTGCCGACCGCGGTCAGCTCCAGGGTGAACAGCGCGCCCTTGAGCAGCAGGTCGGTGTTGGCGAGAACCGGGCTGAAGTCGAAGTGATAGGCCATGTCGGGTTCGGCGCCTCAGAGGTCGGCAGGCAGCGGCTGCTTGAGCCAGGTTTGCGAATTCTTTTCCAGGCTGCCGTCCTGGCGGGCCTGGGCGATGATCTCGTTGACCTTGGCCAGCAACTGCGGCTCGTTCTTGTTCAGGCCCACGTACACCGGCGAGTCCTTGAGCTTCACCTTCAGCGCCGGTATGCGCTTGGGGTTGCGCTCACTGATGGCGACCATGACCACGTTGCCACTGGCAATCAGGTCCACCTGGCCGGCCAGGTAAGCGGCGATGGTCGAGTTGTTGTCTTCAAAGCGTTTGATGGTCACGCCTTCGGGGGCCACCTTGGTCAGTTCGATATCTTCAATGGCCCCACGGGTAACGCTGATGGTCTTGCCCTTGAGGTCGTCGAGGTTGGCCACGGGCGCGTCGGGCGGGCCGAACACCGCGAGGTAGAACGGTGCGTAGGCGTTGGAGAAGTCGATGACTTTCTCGCGGTCAGGGTTTTTGCCCAGGCTGGAAATCACCAGGTCCACCTTTCCGGTGGTCAGGTAGGGAATACGGTTGGTGCTGTTGACCGGGGTCAGCTCGAGTTTGACCTTCAGCCGGTCGGCGATCAATTGGGCGGTGTCGATATCCAGGCCGCGGGGCTTCATGTCAGGGCCTACGGAGCCAAACGGCGGAAAGTCCTGGGGCACGGCGACTTTCAGGGTGCCGCGCTTGACCACATCCTCCAGGCCGTCGGCGTGGGCGGGGGCCTGGCAGAGCATCAGGCTGGCGAACAGAGCGGTGAGCAGGGCGGTACAGCGCTGGATCATGGCACGGTCTCCGAAAGTGAGTGGAAGGGGCTGTGCACAGGTCATGCCACCGGCGGGGGGTCATCGCTGTGGCCCCTGTTTCCTGGCTCCAGGTGAGGTCTTACTGGTCTGAACAGTTGCGTGGTGCCGCGCGGGTTTTTGCACTACTTTCGCCCAATAAAAACGGGGGTGAACCGTTATCGGGCGTGATTTGCCCTGCCTGGAAATTCGCGCTAAAACGGCAGTTCCACTTAGCCGGAAAGCCCCATGACTTCCCTCAACCAAGCAGTCCCCGACGTCGCTATCCAAGGCATTCGCCAGCTGATTGCCCGGCAAGGCTACGAGGCGGGCGCCGCGCTGCCTTCCCAACGTGACTTGGCCGAGCAACTGGGGGTGAGCAGGGCTTCACTGCGCGAAGCACTGTCAACGCTGAGCGCACTGGGGGTGGTCAGCATCCAGCCGGGAAAAGGAGTCTTCGTGCAGGCCGGCAGTCCGACCGCCGCCGGGTTGGCGTGGCCATTCGCTGCCCAGGCGGCCCCCGAAGACATCTTTCAACTGCGCTATGCATTGGAAGGTTTCGCCGCCGGCCTGGCTGCCGTTCGTCTGACCGCCGATGAGCTCGACTGCCTCGAGGGCAATGTCCAAAGCATGCGCGCCGAGCTGCGAGCCGGGGATTTCGAAGCGGCCGCGCGCCTGGACTTCGAGTTTCACCGGCGCATCATGGTAGCCAGTGGCAATCAGGCCATGGCCAGCATTCTGGTCGCCAGCGCCGACATCTTCCTGGAGAGCCAGAAACTGCCATTTATCCGTGCCGAGCGGGCCATGGAGACCTGGCACGAGCACCGTAAAATCCTTCGCGCCCTGGCGCGCCACGCCGCTGCACCGGCTACCAGGGCCATGCAGGAACATATCCGCGCGGCAGCCTTGCGCACGTCAATCGCCTTCGTGGCGACCTGACCGGCCATTGTTCAAATCTTGAAGCACTATAGTTAGAGACAATCATCATCGGCTTCCTGTAGGCCGCCTGTGCCGTTATGATGGGCCAAGTTATTTCAGAATTTTCCAACGGAGACCCTTCATGAGCAGCGATAAAATCGTGCACGTCACTGATGCCACCTTCGAGGAACAAGTCCTCAAGGCCAAGGGCCCTGTCCTCGTTGACTACTGGGCTGAATGGTGTGGCCCATGCAAGATGATCGCGCCTGTACTGGATGAAATCGCGGGTACCTACGAAGGTAAAGTGACCATCGCCAAGCTGAACATCGACGACAACCAGGAAACCCCTGCCAAGCACGGCGTGCGTGGTATTCCTACGCTGATGCTGTTCAAGGACGGTGAAGTCGCAGCCACCAAGGTCGGCGCCCTGTCCAAGTCGCAATTGGCCGCTTTCCTGGATGCCAGCCTGTAATAGCGCTGTAATATCCAGTGGTAATAGCCCCGCACCTTGCGGGGCTTTTTCTTGGGCCAACGACTAGACGCCCAGAAATTCAGGTGTTACATTCGGCCTCGCACTGGTATCTCTAGTGCCCCCTGCAAGCCGTCGCCGACGCACTCCTACTCGAATTAGTACGCGATCCTGTCGCCTTCTCTGCGGCGCGGCCTCATTAAGCCCAAAGCTTAATTTCTCCCTCCATACATGATTACGTCATTCCCTTATGAACCTGACTGAACTCAAGCAAAAGCCGATTACCGATCTGCTCGAAATGGCCGAACAGATGGGCATAGAAAATATGGCCCGTTCGCGCAAGCAGGATGTGATTTTCTCCCTGTTGAAGAAACATGCCAAAAGCGGCGAGGAAATCTCCGGTGATGGCGTGCTGGAGATTCTCCAGGACGGCTTCGGCTTCCTGCGTTCGGCTGACGCTTCCTACCTGGCCGGCCCGGACGACATCTACGTCTCCCCAAGCCAGATCCGTCGCTTCAACCTGCGCACCGGCGACACCATCGTCGGCAAGATCCGCCCTCCAAAGGAAGGCGAGCGTTACTTCGCCCTGTTGAAAGTTGACACCATCAACTTCGACCGTCCGGAAAACGCGAAGAACAAGATTCTGTTCGAAAACCTGACGCCGCTGTTCCCCACCGTGCGCATGAAGATGGAAGCCGGCAACGGTTCCACCGAAGACCTCACCGGCCGTGTCATCGACCTGTGCGCGCCGATCGGCAAGGGCCAGCGTGGCCTGATCGTTGCTCCGCCGAAGGCGGGCAAGACCATCATGCTGCAGAACATCGCGTCGAACATCACCCGTAACAACCCTGAAGTTCACCTGATCGTGCTGCTGATCGACGAACGTCCGGAAGAAGTGACCGAAATGCAGCGCACCGTGCGCGGCGAAGTGGTTGCCTCCACCTTCGACGAACCGCCAACCCGCCACGTGCAGGTTGCCGAGATGGTGATCGAGAAGGCCAAGCGCCTGGTCGAGCACAAGAAGGATGTGGTCATCCTGCTGGACTCCATCACCCGTCTGGCCCGCGCCTACAACACCGTGATCCCGAGCTCCGGCAAGGTACTGACCGGTGGTGTCGACGCTCACGCCCTGGAGAAGCCGAAGCGTTTCTTCGGTGCCGCGCGTAACATCGAGGAAGGCGGCTCGCTGACCATCATCGCCACCGCGCTGGTTGAAACCGGCTCGAAGATGGATGAAGTGATCTACGAAGAGTTCAAGGGTACCGGCAACATGGAGCTGCCCCTGGACCGCAAGATCGCCGAGAAGCGCGTATTCCCGGCCATCAACATCAACCGTTCGGGTACCCGTCGCGAAGAGCTGCTGACTGCCGACGACGAACTGCAGCGCATGTGGATTCTGCGCAAGCTGCTGCACCCGATGGACGAAGTCGCCGCCATCGAGTTCCTGGTCGACAAGCTCAAGCAGACCAAGACTAACGACGAGTTCTTCCTGTCGATGAAACGCAAGTAACCAGGCCAGCCTGGTTGCTTGAAGATGGCGCCCTGCGGGGCGCCATTTTTTTTGCCTCGAAACCGAACTTTCCAGCGCTCTTGGTACTCCTGTAAACGCCGGCTTGCCTGCGCTTACACTGCTCAGGTCCGAACAACTTATAACAAGGGATTGTCATGGCAGTATTAGCCTATCGTCGCGATATCGACGGGCTGCGAGCAGTGGCTGTAGCAATCGTGGTGCTGTTCCACTTCGGCATCGCCGGGTTCAGCGGCGGGTTCGTGGGTGTGGATATCTTCTTCGTGATTTCGGGCTTCCTGATCACCTCCATTCTCTGGCGTCAGCACCAGGCCGGCCAATTCAGCTTCCTGGAGTTCTGGACGCGTCGGGCGCGGCGTATCTTGCCCGCGCTTTTTCTGGTGATGGTGGTGTGCATGGTGGTGGGCTGGTTCCTGCTCACCCCTCATGACTACAGTGACCTGGGGCGCTCAGTTCGCTACCAGGCGATGTTCGCGTCCAATATTCTGTTCCAGCGTCAGGACGGCTACTTCGACACGGCATCGGACCTCAAGCCGTTGCTGCATACCTGGTCGCTGGCGGTGGAAGAACAGTTCTATATCGTCTTCCCGCTGTTGCTCGGGCTGCTCATCCGTTACCTGCGGCGCTGGCGCCTGTGCTTGCTGGGGTTGCTGCTGGTCTCCCTTGCATTGAGCGTATGGGCCGTGCGGCATGATCCTTCCGCGGCATTCTTCCTGCTGCCCATGCGCGCCTGGGAGCTGTTGGCCGGCGCGCTGCTGGCGGTCACGCCCATTGCCGCCAGCCGCCAAGCGCCCTGGGTGTACCAGTTGGCCAGCCTGGTGGGTGTGGCGATGCTGGTGGCCGCTACGGTGTTTTACGATGCCCACACCCCCTTCCCGGGTGTCGCGGCCCTGTTGCCGGTAGTTGGAACGCTGGCGCTGATCTGGGCCAATGGTGCGCACGCTACCTGGGTAGGCCGGGTGCTGAGCACGCGGCTAATGGTGGGAACAGGGCTGATTTCCTATTCCTGGTACCTGTGGCATTGGCCCGTGCATGTGTTTGCGTCGTATGCAGCCGTGGACGGGTTGAGCGCCCTCCAGGTGGCTGGCCTGCTGGTATTGAGCCTGGTGCTTGCCTATGCATCCTGGCGCTGGTTCGAGCGGCCGCTGCGTCAGGGGCGGGTTTCGGCCAGCGCCCGGCAGGTGCTGGCCTGCGCATTGGGGTTGATGGTATTGGTTGGGGTAGCTGGCCAGGCGCTGCGCCAGGCCGATGGCGTGCCGTCGCGCCTTTCCCCGCAAGCGCTGCGCTATGCCCAGGCACGGGAATGGAATGCCGGGCAGCGCGACTGCCTGTCTGACCGCAAAGCGCAACAGCCAGTGTGCACCCTTGGCCCCGCAGGCCCCCCGCCACCGGCAATGCTGGTGTGGGGCGACAGCCACGCGGCGGGCATGGGGCCTGCGCTGGCCCTGGCCGCCAAGGATCACGGCACCCCAGTGTCGTTGGCCGCGCGCGCCGGCTGTATCCCCGTGCCGGGGCTGGAGGGCAAGCGCGCCTGCCGTGACTTCAATGGCACAATGTTGGCCCTGGCCCAGGCGCCCGCCGTCCACGACGTAGTACTGGCCGCCCGCTGGAGCTTGTACCTGTATGGTGACGGGCTGGGCGACACCACCTATATGCTGCACACCCCTCAAGGCCGCGCCGACCGCCACTACGCCGAGCAACAGCTGGCTACCCAACTCGCCGCACTGGTGGCCCGCTTGCGTGAACAGCACCGCAGGGTATGGCTGGTGGAGGAAGCGCCTTTGCAGAAGCAACGGGTGCCCTACCGCCTGACGCGCCTGGCCATGCTTGGCCGCCCGGTAGCCAATGAAGGGTTGCCGCTGGCGGAGCATCGCCGTCGGCAGGCCTTCATCAGCCAGCTGTTCGGCCAACTGGCGGCGGCGGACAGCAACGTGCGAATCATTGATCCGGCGGCGCTGTTCTGCAGTGACGGCCACACCTGCCGTATCGAAGCCGACGGCCAATCGCTGTACATGGATGACAACCATTACGGAGATGGTGCCACGGCTTACCTGCAACCGCTGCTTGCGCCACTGTTCGAGCGCGGGGCCGGGGCCACGGATAGCGGGAGAATTCAGGCCAATTCTGCCGATTGAGGCACCGGCGGCTGCCAGCGCGCGCCAGAGCAGGTACGATGTACGCCTATTTTACGAGTGGCATGGTCAATGAAATTCAAGGATCTTCGGGATTTCGTGCAGCAGCTTGAGCAGCGCGGAGAGTTGAAACGCATTCAGGTGCCGATTTCTCCGGTGCTTGAAATGACGGAAGTCTGCGATCGAACCCTGCGCAGCAAGGGCCCGGCGCTGTTGTTCGAAAAACCCACCGGCTTCGATATTCCGGTGTTGGGCAACTTGTTCGGCACCCCTGGCCGCGTGGCCTTGGGCATGGGGGCCGAGGACGTCAGCGAGTTGCGCGAGATCGGCAAACTGCTGGCCTTTCTTAAGGAGCCCGAGCCGCCCAAGGGCCTGAAGGATGCCTGGTCGAAGTTGCCCATCTTCAAGAAAATCATTGCCATGGCCCCCAAGGTGGTCAAGGACGCAGCCTGCCAGGAAGTGGTCATCGAGGGTGACGACGTCGACCTCGGCATGCTGCCGGTGCAGACCTGTTGGCCAGGTGATGTGGCGCCGTTGATCACCTGGGGCCTGACGGTTACCCGCGGGCCCAACAAAGAGCGGCAGAACCTGGGTATCTACCGCCAGCAGGTCATCGGCCGCAACAAGGTCATCATGCGTTGGCTGAGCCACCGTGGCGGCGCGCTGGATTTCCGCGAGTGGTGCGAGAAACACCCGGGCCAACCGTTCCCGGTCTCGGTAGCGCTGGGCGCCGACCCGGCCACTATCCTGGGCGCGGTCACACCGGTGCCCGATAGCCTTTCCGAATATGCCTTCGCTGGCCTGCTGCGTGACAACCGCACCGAACTGGTGAAGTGCCGTGGCAATGACCTGCAGGTGCCGGCCAGCGCGGAAATCGTCCTGGAAGGGGTGATTCACCCTGGCGAAATGGCTGACGAAGGCCCTTACGGTGACCACACCGGCTACTACAACGAAGTTGACCAGTTCCCGGTGTTCACGGTGGAGCGCATCACCCACCGTACCAAGCCGATCTACCACAGTACCTATACCGGCCGGCCGCCCGATGAACCGGCGATTCTGGGCGTGGCGCTCAATGAAGTGTTCGTGCCGATCCTGCAGAAGCAGTTCCCGGAGATCACCGATTTCTACCTGCCGCCCGAGGGCTGTTCCTACCGCATGGCGGTGGTGACCATGAAGAAGCAGTACCCGGGCCATGCCAAGCGCGTCATGCTGGGTGTGTGGTCGTTCCTTCGCCAGTTCATGTACACCAAGTTCGTCATCGTCACCGACGACGACATCAACGCCCGGGACTGGAACGACGTGATCTGGGCCATTACCACGCGCATGGACCCCAAGCGCGATACGGTGATGATCGACAACACCCCCATCGACTACCTCGACTTCGCCTCGCCGGTATCGGGCCTGGGCTCGAAGATGGGGCTGGATGCCACCAACAAGTGGCCAGGCGAGACCAACCGTGAGTGGGGCCGGGTGATCGTCAAGGACGATGCCGTGACCCGTCGCATCGATGAACTGTGGAACCAGCTAGGGATAGATTGATGCGCGTAACCTTGCAGCCATCGGGCGCGGTGCTGGAGACGCAGCCCGGAGAACGGATTCTTGAAGCGGCCCAGCGGCTGGGCCATGAGTGCCCGCAGAGCTGTCGCAATGGCAACTGCCATGTGTGTTCGGCCTTGCTGGTAGAAGGGCGGGTCCGCCAGGAAGGGGTGGAGCATGACCATGGCGAGATCTACACCTGCATCGCCGAACCGCTGGAAGACTGCGTGCTGCTGTGGGACGGCGTGCTGGCGCTGGGGGAGCTGCCTGTGCGCAGCTTTGCCTGCCAACTGAGCGAATGTGCGCCGGTGGGCGGCGACGTCTGGCGGGTGCGCCTGCGCGCCCCGGCCGGCAAACCACCGCGCTACCACGCCGGCCAGTACCTGATGATCGAGCGTGAAGGTGGGGACAAGTCGGCATTTTCCCTGGCCTCGGCGCCCCACGCCGGGCGCGACCTGGAAATGCACGTGCTGGTGCGCGAAGCCAGCGCCCAGAACCTCATTGCGCAGTTGCAGCACACTGGCATGGCCCGGGTGGAACTGCCATTCGGTGACACGCACCTGGCCGAGCTGCCGGATGGGCCGCTGGTGCTGATCGCTGCCGGTACCGGCATGGCGCAAATGCACAGCCTGATCGAGCACTGCCGGGCCCAGGGCTTCAAGCATCCGGTGCATTTGTACTGGGGCGTGCGCAGGCCAGAGGATTTCTACCAGATCGAACACTGGGACCAGTGGGAGTCGCTGCCCAACCTGTTCCTGCACAAGGTCGTCAGCGACCTATGCGGGTGGGAAGGGCGCTGCGGCATGCTGCACGAGGCGGTGTGCGAGGACATTGCCGACCTTGCGGGCGTGCACGTGTATGCCAGCGGCTCACCCGCCATGATCTATGCCACGCTGGATGCCCTGGTAGCGGCGGGCATGGACGCGCACCAGATGCGTGCGGACGTCTTCGCCTACGCCCCACGCCCCTGAGCTGGGGTTCAGAAACGCAGACCGACGTTGACCATGGTGGCTGCCAGCCCCAGCAGCACCGCCTCGGCGGCGACGGGGCCCCAGTGGGCCCCTATTGCCGGAATCACCGCAGGTGCCACGCCAAAGCGGTTCAGGGGCAGTTTGTCGCGGTACTTGCCCCGGTAACCGTGGATCAAGCCGGCGCTGAGCTTGTAGTAAACCGCCGAGTCAGGCACGTCAAAGCGTTTTCCAATGTAGGCGTATTCCGAGCGTTGGCTGAAGGAATTGCGGAATGCAGCGCCGCCCATGATCAGGCCCGAAGCCTGGTTGCGCTCAAGGCCCAGTAGATCCTGATGATTGTTGTAGTTGCCGTTGCTGGCGAAATGACGGGTAAAGACACTGCCCTGCAGGTACCAGAATCCTTCCTCCGATGCCCCCAGCGCAGGGGCGGCGGCAAGCAGTGTGGCGAGGGTGGTGCCGGCAAGGGTGAGGCCAGGGTATTTCATGAGGTCAACCGCTATCAATCAGGGAGGCGGGCTTTTTCTCGCAAGTCGATAGGAAGTTTCTAGACATGAAACCTCTGAATATATCGTAGGAAAGTTTACTTGGTCGTCAAGTGCACTATTCTCACGCACAGGAAGCACGCCACATGGCTGCGAAAGAGCCAGTTCGGTGCGCTTCATTGGGCCATGACCCGCTTCGGTGCTTATAACCAACGTAAAATGCGTTTCTTATAAGAAAACGCAAGGGCTTGATTTTCAGAGGTTATCTGCCGTACGGTAACAACACTGTTGTAACAATCAGTTAAAGTGAGCCGACGCTGTCGATTCACGGGGATATCAGGCGACACCATGTCGGCTATCGAAACTGCACACTTCAATGTGGTTTATCCGCCTTCGCTCGATCTCGGGCCGCAATTGACCCACGAGCAGTTGGTGCACTCACTCGAAACGACCATGGCCCGCCACAAGGGTGGGCCGGTCTGGCTTTTTGCCTACGGCTCGCTTATCTGGCGTCCGGAATGCAGCGCCGTCGAGCGCAGGCGTGCTCGCGTCCACGGTTACCATCGAGGTCTTTACCTCTGGTCCCATGAGCACCGTGGCACCCCCGAGTGCCCTGGCCTGGTGTTTGGCCTGGACCGAGGCGGCTCCTGCAGCGGCTTTGCGTATCGCTTGCCTCAGGAAGAGCTGCAAGACTCCCTGCTGGCGCTATGGCAACGGGAGATGCCTTATCCCTCTTACCGTCCTCATTGGCTCAACTGCCGCCTGGAAGACGGTACGAAGGTGCAGGCGCTGGGCTTCGTGCTGGAACGCCACCTCCCCAGCTACGCGGGAAACTTGCCCGACAACCTGCTGAGCCATGTGCTGGAAAGTGCCAGCGGGCGTTTTGGCAGCACCCTTGAGTACGTCCAGCAGACCATCAGCGCGCTGCGTACCCATGAGATGCCGGACCGCAACCTGGAGGCACGGATAAAACGCTGCCATTGCCGGGACAACTAGGCGATGCAAGCGGCTTGATAGGCTGAACCAGGGGACAGGTGGGGGGCTGCAGGCCAGCCCCTCGCCTCGATTCACGATGGGTTTATTTGCCCTCCAGCAGTTCACGATAGAGCGTGTGCCCGCCGTGTACCGGGGCGGAAAGGCCCACTTTAGGTGTGTATTTATCGCCTTTCACTCTGGAAAAGGCCTCCCATTCCTTGCCCAGGCTGATGGCTCGGTCTGGACCTTCCGATTCCCTTAACTTGGTGTAGCTGTGTTGGCGCATGTCGATGAACTTTTGGTCGTGCTTGTGCATGGTATCGTGGGCACGGGCCAGTTCGTCCCCAGTGAAATTCAGGCATTTGGCCAGGTTCACGCCCCATCGGCGCAGGCAGGTTTCTGCCAGGTGGCGAACAACCATGCCGGGCTCGGGCAGGATCCTGAGCCCCTCTACCCCATCCAGCGCGGCATTGCCCACCAGGGTGGCGTGGCGTCCAGGTAACGGAAACAGACGAGTCGTGGTGGTGCCATCAGTTTCCGGCACCACGCAGGCGAAACCGCGGGAGCGCTCGTCACGGGCAAAGAAACCCACGTACTCGCGCACATTCGGCCCCAGCTTCACTCGCTCGGGCTGGAAGTTGAAGAGACCTGGTACCGGGTCGACCGCAAAGATGTTCACGGGGACGTGCTTGAGTTCCGGGTCGGCGAGCATCGCGTTGGCAAGCATGTGGCAGCTCACTGCGCCGCGGCTCCACCCGACGATATTGACCTGTTCTGGTATCTTGCCGCCCTTGCGGTGCCGATTGACGATTTCCTGTTGCAGTTGCTGTGGCGTGACCTTGCGGTCGCCGTAGTCATAGACGCGGGACCAGAAGGTGCCTTTGACATCCACGTCGTCAATCGGAATGCCAGCGTCTTGCAGTGTCTTGTGTTGCTCGGCGGTCAGCTTCTCACGCTGCCATTCGAACTGCCCCTTGATCATGTTCATGGCGTGCCGCACGTTGGTTTCCCAGCCTTTGCCAAACAGCACGCCCGCATAAGGGTGGTCTTTTGACTCCACCGTCAGTTCATCGGCCTGCAGGTTGCCGCTGCCAGGGCCATCCACCACTATCCAATGGGAGAACTCACGATCGAGCGTATTGGCGGCGAGGGTGGCAACCAGTTCGCCGTCCCAGTAATTCTTGTTATGGCTGTCGAAATGGGTAGCGCTGGTACCGCAAAAATAGATGGTAAAGGTGCGTGACTCTTCCATGATGAACTCCCTGTTCAAATGACATTGGGGCCGGGTGGCATGCCGGCCAGTTCAACGTCATGTGGCGATGCAGGGAATCCTGAAGCTTTTCCGCCAAGGGAAGCGTTTTACCGTACTTCGACGACCAGCTTGCCCACGGCCTGGCGCCGGGCGAGCGCGTCGATGGCAATGCCTGCCTCGGCCAGTGGATAGGTTCGCGAGACCAGTGGTTTGACCTTCCCTTGGGCAAACCACTGGAAAAGTTGCTGGAAATTGGCGGCGTTGTCCTGTGGTTGGCGTTGGGCAAACGAGCCCCAGAACACCCCGACCACCGCCGCACCCTTGAGCAGCGCCAGGTTGACCGGCAGCTCAGGAATACGGCCACTGGCAAACCCCACCACCAGCAAGCGGCCGTTCCAGCCAATGGAACGCACCGCCTGGTCAAACAGGTCGCCGCCCACGGGGTCATAGATGACATCCACGCCATTACCCCCGGTCAGGCGCTTGATCTCCTCTTTCAGGCTGGTTTCGGCGTAGTTGATCAGTTCGTCGGCCCCGGCCGCCTTGGCCACGGCCAACTTGTCGGCACTGCTGGCGGCCGCGATGACCCGGGCACCCATGGCCTTGCCTATCTCCACGGCCGCAAGGCCGACGCCACCGGAAGCGCCCAGCACCAGCAATGTTTCGCCCGGCTGCAGGTTGGCGCGCTGCTTGAGCGCGTGCATCGAAGTGCCGTAGGTCATGCTGAAAGCGGCCGCAGCGGTGTAGCCCATGCCGTCGGGGATGGGTAGAACGTTATAGCCCGCAACGGCGACTTCCTCGGCGAAGCTGCCCCAGCCGGTCAGGCCCATCACCCGGTCACCCACTTTCAGGTGGCTGACATGCTCGCCTACCGCGCGCACCACGCCCGCCGCTTCGCCACCCGGGGAGAACGGGAAGGGGGGCTTGAACTGGTATTTGCCTTCGATGATCAGCGTATCCGGGAAATTGACCCCGGCGGCGTGTACTTCCAGCAGCACTTCGTTCTTTTTGATCGCCGGGCTGGCGACCTCTTCCAGCACCAGTGTTTCGGCAGGGCCGAAGGCTTTGCACAGCACAGCTTTCATCGGGCTATTCCTTTGCAGGTTGTGGCCGATAGTGTAGGTGTGACGAAAATGCGGTCAACGAGCATGCCGCCAGCTGATAGCCAACCATAAGCACTGGCGCCTGGGTTAACCTTGGTATGCTTGCGCCAACAGAAAGAGGATTGAATTTGTGAAAGCGTGGATCTTGATGGTGTTGGCCCTGACGCTACCCGTGTCGGCCGTCATGGCCGAGGAAGGCAAGGAAGAAGGCGGCCCGCCCAAAGTCAGCTACATCACCCTGAGCCCGCCCTTCGTGGGCAACTACGCGCTGGATGGCAGCCCGCGGCTGCACGTCTACAAGGCCGATGTGGCGTTGCGCGTCACGGGCCCCGAAGCTGAAGCCGCGGTCAAACGCCAGGACCCGCTGATCCGCAACCAGTTGGTGACATTGTTCACCCAGCAGACCGCAGACTCGTTCAGCAACGTCGAGTCCAAGGAAAAACTGCGCCAGGAAGCACTCAAGCAGGTCCAGGATGTGATGGCCAATGAGGAAGGCAAGCCCATGGTCGAGGACTTGCTGTTCAACAACCTGATCGTGCAGTAACCCTCAGCGCAGTGCCAGCACTGCCGCCCACTGTCCGGCGGTGACTGGCATGACCGAAAGGCGGCTGCCTTTCTGAACCAGCGGCAACTCTGCCAGGGCGGCCTGCTGTTTGAGGTAGCCCAGCCCCAGGACCTTCGCGAAGGTCTCTACGTGCCCCACGTCGACAGCGCTCCAGGGGTTTTTGTCGGCATTGGCCTTGGGGTCATGGTAGGGGCTTTGCGGGTCCAGGGCCGCAGGGTCGTCATAGGCGGGCGCAGTGATGCGGGCGATACCGGCGATGCCTGGTTCAGGGCAACTGGAATGGTAGAAAAAGAACTCGTCCCCCACGGCCATGGCGCGCAGAAAGTTGCGTGCCTGATAGTTGCGCACGCCATCCCAGCGGGCTTCGCCCAGGCGGGCCAGGTCCTTGATGGAAAGCTCGTCGGGCTCTGATTTCATCAGCCAGTAGGCCATGGTTCTTGCTCCAAATTTGCAACAAAATCTGTCTATGTGGCGTTTTTACGACAACCCGACGGTCGGTTGACGTCAGCGTTTGCGTGTAGCGTCATGTTGCCGCAGAATGCGCGCATTTTACGCTTCACGTAAACACAGGGGCCATTTTCCCGCTTCGTGTTGCACACCACCATGATTTGCCTGCAGGGGGGCAATTGATGCGCCGCAAACCGGATTTGCTTTGGATATTGGTCATTTTGTTCGGTTTGGGCGTGGTGACCACGGGCTACGCGCAGTCCCTGTGGGACCGCAAGGCCAATGCCCCGGTTGAAGTGACGGCGCCTGCGCCTTATCGCTGATGCATGGTGTACATGAAAAAGGCCCATCGGTTTTTGCCGATGGGCCTTTTTTGTTGGCGTGGATTCTGGCCGCCAGGTGCACCCGCGATCATCAGGCCAGGTACCAGCGCCGGTCCGAGACGGTGCCTTGCAACGGCACATCCCAACTGGCCTGCGCCAGCCGCTCGACCTTCTGGCACTCATGGGCCAGCCCCAGCAGTACCGGCTTGTGCCACGCGGTGCGGCGACCGCGGTAGGCCAGGCTGCGATCGTAGAACCCGCCGCCCATGCCCAACCGGCCACCCACCTCGTCAAACCCCACCAGCGGCAGCAGGATCAGGTCCAGTGCCCAGATGACCCTCTGGCGCCCCGGGTTGATATGCGGCTCGTGGATACGGAAGCGGTTGCGACGATATGCCTCACCCGCACGGACCTGTTGAAACACCATTTTGGTCCGCGGCCAGGCGCTGAGCACCGGCAAATAGGTTTTCTTGCCACGGCGCTGGGCTTCGGCCAGCAGCAGGCGCGGGTCGATTTCGCTGTCGTTGGGCAGGTACAACGCCACATGGCGGGCGCGGCGAAACAGAGGGTGTTGAGCCAGTTGGCGGTACAGCCCGCGAGCGGCGGTGCGTTGCTGGGCTGGGGTCAGTGCGCGGCGCGCATCGCGCAAGAGGCGGCGTAGCTGCGGGCGCGACAGAGGTGCGGCTTCGGTCATGGCGTGGGCCATCCTGAAACGCCCGGGCCACATAGCGTGGCGGGGCTTGTGCCCATGCCGGCAAGGCCTGGCACAGGCAAGTAAAGCGAGACTCCCCGACGAACCGCTGTCGGTGTAGCCCTTGAACCCGAAAGTTCAAGGTGGAGATTGCAGGAGGCGTTAAGGCTTTCCGTCAAGCGGACATGCGCACCGGCCCCAGCGTGCAACCCCCGTGGTTGTGCGTATCGGCTCAGGGACATGACCGACTGGCAAGCACTCCAGGGAGCGGCGCAAGTATACCCGAAACAATCACAATGTTTCAGCCCCGGGTTTCATCCTGATCAGTGGCCAGTACCAGATCGACGCGGTCGAGCAGGTCGCGAACCTGCTCACGGGTCGACCCGCTGGCGGCCACGTCGGGTGTCTCCTGCTTGTGCAGCAGGTCATGGGTGATATTCAACGCAGCCATCACTGCGATGCGGTCGGCGCCGATCACTTTGCCGCTGCTGCGGATCTCGCGCATCTTGCCGTCCAGGTAGCGCGCGGCGCTCACCAGGTTGCTGCGCTCTTCCTGCGGGCAGATGATCGAGTACTCTTTGTCGAGGATCTGAACAGTGACGCTATTGCTTGAACTCATGAGTCTTGCTCCAGGGCCTTGAGGCGCGAAATCATCGATTCGACCTTGTGCCGGGCGATTTCATTTTTTTCAATGAGGTGTGCGCGCTCCTCGCGCCAGGTCTTTTCCTGAGCTAATAGGAGTCCGTTTTGCCGTTTTAGTTGCTCGACACGGTCGATCAACAGCTCGAGGCGGCCCATCAGCGCTTGCAGGTCGTTCTGTTCCATGGGGTCCCGTTCGATAAGATCGGTGAGTGGCGTGTTAACGAGTTGGCCGCTTCGATGGTCTTGGCGCGCCTGCCGGTGCTAGGATACAAGGTCTTCATTCTAGTCATTGCGCCGCCTGGCGCCTAGTTGCCATGTCTATTCAGAAATCCCCGTATCAAGGCTTCGCCGACCTGCTCAACGCTGGCGGTCACCCCGTTTCCCCTGCCGAGCTGCATGGCTTGCTGCTGGGCCGCAGCTGCGCCGGCGCCGATTTCGACGCCGAAGGGTGGCTGGCGGACGCAGCATTGTCGCTGGACACCGAACCTGCGGACAACGTGCGCAATGCGCTGGTTGGCCTGCAGCAGATGGTTCAGGGCGAACTGACCGGCGATGACGTCACCATCGTCATCCTGTTGCCGGCCGACGAGACGCCGCTGACCGAGCGTGCCACCGCCCTGGGCCAGTGGTGCCAAGGCTTCCTGACCGGCTTTGGCCTGCACTCGGGTGGCAAGAACCTGAGCCAGGAAGCCCAGGAAATCCTGCAGGACATGGACGCCATTTCCCAGGTGCAGGAAGCGCTGGAAGAGTCCGAAGACGCCGAAAGCGACTATATGGAAGTCATGGAGTACCTGCGCGTGGCGCCGATGTTGCTCTTCACCGAGTGCGCCAAGCCAGTGGCGGCTGCCAAGCCTTCCCTGCACTGATGCCAAAAAGGGCCCCCCTTGTGCCAGTAACTCATATCCCGAAGTCGGAATACGCTCGTCGACGCAAGGCTCTGATGGCGCAGATGGAGCCCAACAGCATTGCCATTCTGCCGGCCGCCGCGGTGGCCATCCGCAACCGCGATGTGGAGCACGTGTACCGCCAGGACAGCGACTTTCAGTACCTCAGTGGCTTTCCCGAGCCTGAGGCGGTGATTGCCCTGATCCCTGGTCGCCAGCACGGCGAGTACGTGTTGTTCTGCCGCGAGCGCAACCCCGAGCGCGAGCTATGGGATGGCCTGCGCGCAGGCCAGGAAGGCGCGGTGCGGGACTACGGCGCCGACGACGCGTTCCCCATTGCCGATATCGATGACATCCTGCCTGGCCTGATCGAAGGCCGCGACCGGGTGTACACGGCCATGGGCAGCCACCCCGAGTTCGACCGGCACCTGATGGAGTGGATCAACGTGATTCGCTCCAAGGCCAACCTGGGTTCCCAGCCGCCGAATGAATTCGTGGCGCTGGACCACTTGCTGCACGACATGCGCCTGTACAAGTCGGCGGCCGAGGTGAAGGTCATGCGCCATGCCGCGCAGATCTCCGCCCGTGCCCATGTGCGTGCCATGCAGGCCTGCCGCGCCGGGCTGCACGAGTTCAGCCTGGAAGCCGAGCTTGACTACGAATTCCGCAAGGGCGGGGCGAAGATGCCGGCCTATGGCTCCATCGTCGCCGCCGGCCGCAACAGTTGCATCCTGCACTATCAGCAGAATGATGCCGTGCTCAAGGACGGTGATCTGGTGCTGATCGATGCAGGCTGCGAGATCGACTGCTACGCCAGTGATATCACCCGCACCTTCCCGGTCAGCGGCACCTTTTCCCCCGAGCAGAAAGCTATCTACGAGCTGGTGCTCAGGTCCCAGGAAGCGGCTTTCGCTGCCATCGGCCCCGGCAAGCACTGGAACCAGGCTCATGAAGCCACGGTGCAGGTGATTACCGAAGGCCTGGTGGAACTGGGCCTGCTGCAGGGCGACGTCGATGAGTTGATCGCCGCCGAGGCCCATCGCGCCTTCTACATGCACCGTGCTGGCCACTGGCTGGGCCTGGACGTGCATGACGTTGGCGAATACCGCGTGGGCGGTGAGTGGCGAGTACTGGAGCCGGGCATGACCCTGACTGTCGAGCCGGGCATCTACATCAGCCCTGACAACCAGCACGTCGCGAAAAAATGGCGTGGCATTGGCGTGCGCATCGAGGACGATGTGGTGGTCACTCGCACCGGCTGTGACATTCTGACCGGCGACGTGCCCAAGTCCGTCGCCGAAATCGAAGCCCTGATGGCTCAAGCACGTACCGAGGCCGCATGAACCGCGTGAACCTGGCAATCATCGGCGGCGGCCTGGTCGGCGCCAGCCTCGCCCTGGCCCTGCAGGCCGGCGCCAAGGCCCGCGGCTGGAAGATCATGCTGATCGAGCCGTTCGCCCCCGGCGATACCTACCAGCCCAGCTACGACGCACGCTCCTCGGCGCTGTCGTTCGGCACCCGGCAGATCTACGAACGCCTGGGGTTGTGGCAGGCTATCCACCGTCGCGCCGAACCCATCAGGCAAATCCATGTGTCCGACCGCGGCCGCTTTGGCGTCACCCGCCTGACGGCCCTGGAGGAAGGCGTGCCGGCCCTTGGCTACGTAGTGGAAAACGCCTGGCTGGGCCAGTGCCTGTGGCAGGCCCTGGACCCTGAAGTCGTGAGCTGGCGCGTGCCCGCCGAGGTTACCCGCCTGCAGGTGCTGGAAGACGGTTACCGCCTGACCCTCAACGACGACACCAGCCTGGACTGCGACCTGGCGGTACTGGCCGACGGCGGCCGCTCGGGCCTGCGCGAGCAATTGGGCATCGCCGTGCGCCGCCGACCTTATGACCAGAGCGCCCTGATCGCCAACATCAGCCCCAGCCAGCCCCATGAAGGCCTGGCGTTCGAACGTTTCACCGATGACGGCCCGATGGCCCTGCTGCCGCTGCCGGACAACCGCTGCGCGCTGGTATGGACCCGCCAGGGAATGGACGCCAAGCGCCTGGCCGAGATCGACGAACGCAGTTTCCTCAAGGAACTGCAAGGTGTGTTCGGCTACCGGCTGGGCACGTTGCAGCAGGTGGGTGCCCGGCACCTGTACCCGCTCACCCTGGTGGAAGCCGAAGAGCAGGTACGTTCGCACCTGGTGGTGCTGGGCAACGCCGCCCATGCGCTGCACCCGATCGCCGGCCAGGGTTTCAACCTCTCCCTGCGAGACGTGCAGGCCTTGGCCGACACCCTCCTGGCGAGCCAGGCGCCGTTGGGCGACTTCGCTACCCTGCAACGCTACCGCGAGGCCCAGCGCCCCGATCAGGACCTGACCGTGGGTTTTTCCGACAAGGTCACGCGCCTGTTCGGCTCCTCCCAACCACTGGTGGCGGCCGGCCGCAACCTGGGCTTGCTGGGCCTTGACCTGCTGCCCCCGGCCAAGCGCTGGTTCGCACGCCAGGCCATGGGCCTGGGAACCCGCGCCGACAGGCAGGGTTGAACATGGCGATTTCGGTTTTCCTTCCCTTCAACTCCGTGGAACAGGCTTGAGCATGGAAATGCGTGCAGATCTGGTAGTAGTCGGCGCCGGCATGGTGGGCAGTGCGCTGGCCCTGGCGTTGCAGAACAGCGGCCTGGAAATCCTGGTAGTCGATGGCAGCCCTTTGAGCGTCAAGGCGTTCGATGCACAGGCGCCCTTCGAACCACGGGTCAGTGCCTTGTCGGCGGCCAGCCAGCGCATCCTGCAGCGCCTGGGTGCCTGGGACGGTATTGCGCGCCGCCGGGCCAGCCCCTACGGTGACATGAGCGTGTGGGACGGTAGCGGCACAGGGCATATCCACTTCAGCGCTGCGAGTGTGCATGCCGAAGTGCTGGGCCACATCGTCGAGAACCGTGTGGTGCAGGATGCCTTGCTCGAACAGTTGCACGACAGTGACATCGGCCTGCTGGCCAATGCCCGCCTGGAGCAGCTGCGCCATTCCGGCGATGACTGGCTGTTGACCCTGGCTGACGGCCGCACCGTGCGCGCTCCGCTGGTGGTCGCTGCCGATGGTGCCCATTCCGCGGTACGGCGCCTGGCCGGTTGCGAGACGCGCGAGTGGGACTACCTGCACCACGCCATCGTCACCAGCGTGCGCTGCGCGCAACCTCACCAGCGCACTGCCTGGCAGCGTTTCACCGATGACGGCCCGCTGGCATTCCTGCCGCTCGAGCATGCCGACCAGCAGCACTGGTGCTCGATTGTCTGGTCGACCACGCCCGCTGAAGCCGAGCGCCTCATGGCCCTGGACGATGAGCGCTTCTGCGCGCAACTGGAGCGTGCCTTCGAGGGGCGCCTGGGCACGGTCGAGCATGCCGACAGGCGCGTGTGCGTGCCCTTGCGCCAGCGCCACGCCAAGCGCTACGTCGCCCCTGGCCTGGCCCTGATCGGCGACGCCGCCCACACCATCCACCCGTTGGCGGGCCAGGGAGTGAACCTGGGCTTCCTGGACTCGGCGGTGCTGGCCGAGGAACTGATGCATGCCCACGGCCGTGGCGAACGCCTGGCCGATGTGCGTGTGCTCAGCCGTTACGAGCGCCGGCGCATGCCCCACAACCTGGCGCTGATGGCGGCCATGGAAGGGTTCGAGCGCCTGTTCCAGGCCGACCCGCTGCCCCTGCGCTGGCTGCGCAACAGCGGCCTGAAGTGGGTGGAACAGATGCCTGAAGCCAAGGCCGCGTTCGTGCGCCAGGCGCTGGGCCTCAGCGGCGACCTGCCCGAGCTCGCCCGCTCGTAACCTAGCTGGTCCTGCAGGCAACCACTGCGATCGTCGGGGGAAACATCTGGTAACTGCTTGCTTCACGCATCGATTGAGATGGCAAATGCGTTTCTCTACCATTTGCCCCTCATTCGATCCGGGGCTTCTTTCCATGCTGGCAACCAAGCGCATTCTCACCGCATTGGCATTGACCCTGTTCGCCAACGAGGCCCGAGCCGCCGATGAGGTGGTGGTGTATTCCTCGCGCATCGACGAGCTGATCAAGCCTGTGTTCGACGCCTACACCGCGAAAACCGGCGTGCCGATCAAGTTCATCACCGACAAGGAAGCGCCGCTCATGCAGCGCATCAAGGCCGAGGGCGAGCACGCCACCGCCGACCTGCTGTTGACCGTGGACGCCGGTAACCTGTGGCAGGCCGAACAGATGGGCATCCTGCAACCCATCCGTTCCAGCGTCATCGACGCCAATATCCCCGCGCAATACCGCGCCGCCAGCCATGACTGGACCGGCCTCAGCCTGCGGGCGCGTACCATTGTCTATTCCACCGAGCGGGTGAAACCCCAGGAGCTGTCCACTTACGAGGCCCTGGCAGACAAGCAATGGGAAGGACGCCTGTGCCTGCGCACGGCCAAGAAGGTCTACAACCAGTCGCTGACCGCCACCCTGATCGAAACCCACGGCGCGGCGCAGACCGAAACCATCCTCAAGGGCTGGGTCAACAACCTGTCCACCGACGTCTTCTCCGACGACATCGCGGTGCTGCAAGCCATCAAGGCTGGCCAATGCGACGTGGGTATCGTCAACACCTACTACTACGGGCGCCTGCACCGCCAGGACCCGCAACTGCCGATCAAGCTGTTCTGGCCCAACCAGGGCGACCGTGGGGTGCACGTCAACCTCTCGGGCATCGGCCTGACCCGTCACGCCCCGCACCCGGAAGCGGCCAAGGCTTTGGTCGAATGGATGACGGGCGCCGAAGCGCAGAAGATCTTCGCCGATACCAACCAGGAGTTCCCGGCCAACCCAGAGGTACAGCCTTCTGCCGAAGTGGCGGGCTGGGGCAGCTTCAAGGCCGATACCCTGCCGGTGGAAGTGGCAGGCAAGCGCCAGGCCGAGGCCATCCGGTTGATGGACCGCGCTGGCTGGAATTGACGCTCCAGCCATGAAGCGTTCCGGCCAGCGCCGCTGGTACCCGCCCGTACTGGCCATGGCGGCGCTGGTGCTGTTGCCTTTGAGCGTCCTGTTGCTATCTTGGCAGAGTATCGACGTGGCCATCTGGGAGCACCTGTGGGCCACCCAACTGCCGCGCTTGTTGGGCAATACCCTGACGCTGCTGCTTGGCGTTGGTGTGGGTGTCACCGTTCTGGGGGTGAGCCTGGCCTGGCTCACCAGCCTCTGCCAGTTCCCGGGCCGGCGTTGGCTGGATTGGGCACTGATGCTGCCTTTCGCCATCCCTGCGTACGTGCTGGCCTTTGTTTTCGTTGGCTTGCTGGACTTCGCCGGCCCACTGCAGACAGTGCTGCGCGAATGGCTGGGCAACGGGCTGCGGTTGCCTCGTGTGCGTTCCACCGGTGGCGTCATCACTGTCCTGGTGCTGGTGTTCTACCCCTATGTGTACCTGCTTGCGCGCACTGCTTTCCTGGCCCAGGGGCGCGGTTTGATGGAGGCGGCGCGGGTGCTGGGCCAGTCGCCCTGGCAGGCGTTCTGGCGCGTGGCGCTACCCATGGCGCGTCCGGCCATCGGCGCGGGAGTGGCCTTGGCCATGATGGAAACCCTGGCGGATTTCGGCGCCGTGGCGGTCTTCAATTTCGACACCTTCACCACGGCTATCTACAAGACCTGGTACGGCTTCTTCAGCCTGGCCAGCGCGGCGCAACTGGCCAGCCTGCTGCTGGTGGCAGTGGTTCTGGTGCTGTATGGCGAACGCCGGGCCCGCGGCGCGGCTCATGCTGGCAGCGAGCGTGCGCGCGGGCAGTTGCGCTATCAACTGCGGGGCTGGAAGGCGTTCGCCGCCAGCCTCTGGTGTGGGCTGGTACTGGCCTGTGCATTCGTGGTGCCGGTGCTGCAATTGCTAGCCTGGTGCTGGCAGCGCGGCCGTTTCGACCTGGACGAGCGTTACCTGGGCCTGATTCTTCACACCCTCTACCTCGGCACCCTGGCGGCGCTGCTCACCGTGACCCTGGCCCTGGTGCTGGCATTTGCCAGGCGCCTGGCGCCGACGCCCGTCATCGGGGCTGGCGTAGGGCTCGCAAACCTGGGTTATGCGTTGCCAGGCTCCGTGCTGGCGGTGGCGATCATGCTGGCCTTCAGTTACCTGGACAAAGCTCTGGTGATACCCCTGGCCGGGCGGCCGCTGTTGCTGGGCAGCCTGGCGGCACTGGTACTCGCCTACGTGGTGCGGTTCATGGCCGTGGCCTACGGCCCGCTGGAAAGCAGCCTGGCGAAGATTCGTCCGTCACTGCCTGAAGCATCCCGAAGCCTGGGGGTTGGCGGGCCGCAGCTGTTCTTTCGCGTCTACCTGCCCCTGCTGGTGCCAGGGGTATTGAGCGCCGCTTTGCTGGTGTTCGTCGACGTTCTGAAGGAAATGCCCGCTACGCTGTTGATGCGCCCCTTCGGCTGGGACACGCTGGCCGTGCGGGTATTCGAGATGACCAGTGAAGGTGAATGGGCGCGGGCTTCGTTGCCCGCCCTGACGCTGGTGCTGGTGGGATTGCTGCCGGTGATCGGTTTGATTCGACGTTCGGCACGGCGTATCGGTCAAAGCCAGTGACGCCTGTGCCCAAAGGTGTCAGGGCCGCGGCTTGCGGCTACAATGCGCGGCATTCAGCGCGGCCGATCATTGTGATCGGCACTTATAGGCACCCTTGAAAGCCCTGTTCCAGAGCCTTCAAGGTGTTCAGCCCAGTACTCGCGCCTTCGCCAAGCCCGGAAGGAGAAACCCATGGGACAGCGTACGCCTCTCTATGACCTGCACCTGGCGCTGGGCGCCAAAATGGTTGATTTTGGCGGTTGGGACATGCCCCTGCATTACGGCTCGCAAGTTGAGGAGCACCATCAGGTGCGCCGTGACTGCGGTGTGTTCGATGTGTCGCACATGACCGTGATCGACATTGCCGGCCCACAGGCCCAGGTCTTTCTACGGCACCTGCTGGCCAACGATGTAGCGCGCCTTTGCGCCGTCGGCGCGGCGCTTTACAGCGCCATGCTCGACGAGCAGGGCGGGATCGTCGACGACATGATCGTCTACCTGCTGGAGGACGGTTACCGGCTGGTGGTCAACGCCGCCACCCGTGACCAGGACATGGCCTGGCTCGGCACGGCTGCCGCGGGTTTCGACGTGCGAATACACGAGCGCCCCGAGCTTGCCATGCTCGCCATCCAGGGGCCGAGTGCGCGGCATAAGGTCGCGGAGCTGGTGACCCAGGCGCGGGGCAACCTGATCGCGCAGCTCAAACCTTTCCAAGGCCTGACTGACGGCGATTGGTTCATCGCCCGTACGGGTTATACCGGTGAAGACGGTTTGGAGATCGTCCTGCCCAGGGATCAGGCCCCGGCCTTTTTCAACGACCTGGTGGGCGCCGGCCTTTCGCCAATCGGCCTTGGGGCCCGGGATACGCTGCGTCTGGAGGCTGGCATGAACCTTTACGGCCAGGATATCGACCAGGCCCATTCACCTCTGGTGTCCAACATGGCCTGGAGCATTGCCTGGGAGCCGGCCGAGCGCGATTTCATCGGCCGCGCGGCGCTGCTGGCCGAGCAAGGCAGGGGCATCGAGGAAAAACTGGTTGGCCTGGTGCTCGAAGAACGCGGGGTGCTGCGTGCCCACCAGGTAGTTCGTATCGCAGAAATTGGCGAAGGGGAGATCACCAGTGGTAGTTTCTCCCCTACGTTGAGCAAATCGATCGCCCTGGCGCGCGTACCGATGGCCACCGCCGACCGAGCCGAGGTGGAAATCCGCGGCAAGTGGTACCCGGTACGGGTAGTGCGGCCCACCTTCGTGCGCCATGGCAAAACCCTGATCTGATGACTGTGCGGGCCTGCCGCCGACCCTGTTGAGGACAAGAAACCATGAGCAATATCCCCGCTGAACTGCGTTTTGCCGAAAGCCACGAATGGGCGCGCCTGGAAGCCGATGGCACCGTCACCGTCGGTATCTCCGACCACGCTCAGGAAGCCCTGGGGGACGTGGTGTTCGTCGAGCTGGCCGAAGTGGGCAAGGTCTTCACTGCTGGCGACGCCGCCGGCGTGGTCGAGTCGGTAAAGGCTGCCTCGGACATCTACGCACCTGTGTCGGGCGAAGTGATCGCCGTCAACGAAGAATTGGCCGACAGCCCGGAGGCATTGAACGAGGAGCCTTACAGCGCGTGGATCTTCAAGCTCAAGCCAAGCGACAAGGCTGAACTGGACAACCTGCTGGACGCTGCGGGCTACAAAGCCGCCATCGGCGAGTAACTTCCCGGCGCAGGCGGCAATCTCTTTCTAGACTGAACAGGCCTCGACCCGTCGAGGCCTTGTTTCCGGAAGAGAGAGCCGCCATGTCCCGGTTGCCAGCGCTGAGTGAACTGCAAGACCCCGATGCCTTCTCCCGGCGCCACCTTGGCCCCGATGCCGCTGAACAGCGCGCCATGCTCGACGCCCTGGGCCTTACCAGCCGTGCCGAGCTGATCGAACAGACCGTCCCCCCGAATATTCGCTTCAGCGGCCCGCTGCAGTTACCCCCGGCGCTGGACGAAAACGCCGCATTGGCAAAGTTGCGCGGCTACGCCGAGCAGAATCAGGTATGGACCAGCCTGATCGGCATGGGCTACCACGGCACGCTGACCCCAGCCGTGATACTGCGCAACGTCCTGGAAAACCCTGGCTGGTACACCGCCTATACCCCTTACCAGCCTGAAATCGCCCAAGGCCGGCTGGAGGCCCTGCTCAGTTTTCAACAACTGACCATCGACCTTACTGGCCTGGAACTGGCCAATGCCTCGTTGCTCGATGAAGCCACCGCGGCGGCCGAAGCCATGGCCCTGGCGCGGCGGGTGAGCAAGTCGAAAAGCCCGCGCTTCTTTGTCGACAGCCACTGCCACCCACAGACCCTGTCGGTGGTGCAGACCCGTGCCGACGGGTTTGGCATCGAGCTGGTGGTCGACACTGTGGATAACCTGGCGAGCCATGAGGTGTTCGGGGCGCTGTTGCAATACCCCGACACCCATGGCGAGGTTCGCGACCTGCGGCCACTGATAGCGCAACTGCATGCCCGGGAGGCCATCGCCTGCGTGGCCGCCGACCTGCTGAGCCTGCTTGTGTTGACCCCGCCCGGTGAGCTGGGCGCCGACGTGGTCTTCGGCTCCAGCCAGCGCTTTGGCGTGCCCATGGGCTATGGCGGCCCACACGCTGCCTATTTCGCCAGTCGTGAGGCCTACAAGCGCGCCATTCCCGGGCGCATCATCGGCGTGTCCAAGGATGCCCGTGGCAACGTGGCGCTGCGCATGGCGCTGCAGACCCGCGAACAGCATATTCGCCGGGAGAAGGCTAATTCGAACATCTGTACCGCGCAGGTACTGCTGGCCAATATGGCTGCCTTCTATGCCGTGTACCACGGGCCTGAGGGCTTGCGGCGCATCGCCCAGCGGGTGCACCGGCTGACGCAGGTGCTGGCGGCTGGCCTCGAGCGCAAGGGCCTCAGGCGCCTGAACACGCATTTCTTCGACACCCTGACCCTTGAAGTAGGCGGCGCCCAGACCGCCATCCTCGAAAGCGCCCAGGCGGCACGGATCAACCTGCGCATTCTGGGGCGTGGGCAGTTGGGCGTTAGCCTGGATGAAACCTGCGATGCCGCCACCGTTGGCACGCTGTGGGACATTTTCCTGGGCGTCGACCATGGCCTCGACGTCGCGACACTGGATGCCGAGGGGCTGGCGCCTGGCATACCCGATGAGTGGGCGCGCACCTCGACGTACCTGACTCACCCGGTGTTCAACCAGCATCACAGCGAAACCGAGATGCTGCGCTACCTCAAGCAACTGGAGAACAAGGACCTGGCCCTCAACCAGTCAATGATTCCACTGGGCTCCTGCACCATGAAGCTCAACGCCACCAGCGAGATGATCCCCATCACCTGGCCCGGCTTTGCCCAGTTGCACCCCTTTGCCCCGGTGGACCAGGCCCGTGGCTACAAGGCCCTGATCGATGAACTGGAACAATGGCTGTGCGCGATCACCGGCTTCGATGCCATCTGCATGCAGCCCAACTCCGGCGCCCAGGGCGAATACGCCGGGCTGCTGGCGATCCGCAGGTACCATGAAAGCCGCCAGCAGGGGCAGCGGAACATTTGCCTGATTCCGGCCTCAGCGCACGGCACCAACCCGGCGTCGGCGCAGATGGCGAGCATGCAGGTGGTAATCGTCGAATGCGACCAGGCCGGCAACGTCGACCTCGACGACCTCAAGGCCAAGGCCCAGGCCGCGGGCGACAAGCTTTCCTGCCTGATGGCCACCTACCCCTCCACCCATGGGGTGTACGAGGAAGGTATCGTCCAGATCTGCGAGGTGGTTCACCAGCACGGCGGCCAGGTGTACATGGACGGTGCCAACCTCAACGCCCAGGTTGGCCTGGCACGGCCCGCCGATATCGGCGCCGATGTATCGCACATGAACCTGCACAAGACGTTCTGCATACCCCATGGTGGCGGAGGCCCGGGCATGGGCCCAATCGGTGTGCGCGCCCACCTGGCCCCCTTCGTGGCCAACCATCCGGTGGTGCCCATCGAGGGTCCCTTGCCGAACAACGGCGCCGTCAGCGCCGCGCCGTGGGGCAGCGCAAGCATCCTGCCGATCAGCTGGATGTACATCGCCATGATGGGGCCGCGGCTGGTGGATGCCACCGAGGTAGCGATCCTCTCGGCCAATTACCTGGCGCAGCAATTGGGCGCGGCATTCGCGGTGCTCTACAGCGGCCGCAATGGCCGGGTGGCGCATGAATGCATCATCGACCTGCGGCCATTGAAAGCGCAGACCGGCATCAGCGAGGAGGATGTGGCCAAGCGGCTGATCGACTACGGCTTTCACGCTCCGACCATGTCTTTCCCGGTGCCAGGCACGCTGATGATCGAGCCGACGGAAAGCGAGTCAAAGGCCGAACTGGATCGCTTCGTCGAAGCCATGCTGGCCATTCGCGCCGAAATTGCCCAGGTCGGCAGCGGCCACTGGCCGGCCGAGGATAACCCGCTCAAGCACGCGCCACACACCCTGGCAGACATCACCGGAGCATGGCAGCGGCCCTACTCGATCGCTCAGGCGGTTACCCCCAGCAGCCACACAAAGGCGCATAAATACTGGCCAGCAGTGAACCGGGTGGACAATGTGTATGGGGACAGGAATCTGTTCTGCGCGTGCGTGCCGATAGCCGACTACCGCGGATGAATACGTGTTGCCCCAGGGGCACGCCGCGGTGTCCCACAGGGAAATGCCCGCGCTGCAGCCAACTCTGTGGGACCGGGCGCTAGCTCGGGAACCAGGCGCCGCGGTGTGTCAGGCTGTTCGCGGTGCAACGTTCCCGAGCCGGGGGCAGTGTGATCAATCAGCCGCGGGCTCGGCGCCCTTGATCAGGATGGCGTTGGCCAGTTCCATGTCGGTCGCTTTCAAGCCAGGGTTGTCGGTGCGCACTTGCTGCATCGCTGCTTCCAGGTACGGCCCCTTGATGCTGCCGTTGCTGGCCACATAGCTGCCGGCGTCGTCCTGGGCGGCGACGATCAGTTTGTGGTGGCGGAAAGTCAGGTAGGTGGAACCGGTGGTAGCACCGGACGACAGCACATCGCGCAGGAAACCGTCGGCCATGGCTGAACCGACGGGTACCGAGAGCAGGGCGAGCGTTACAACGGCAGTTTTCAAACGCATGATGGGTGACTCCGACAGGGATGATCTCGGTATTTTGATTCGCAATTGATTGGCGTAGTTCCCGCGTCACGGTGGACTATTTCAAATCGTGGCGCGGCGTCACGCGCAGCACTTCTTCCACCGTGGTCTGGCCGGCCGCTACCTTCTGCGCCCCCGACAGACGCAGGCTGCGCATACCCTCCATTACCGCGCGGCGCTTGAGCGACAACAGGTCTGTCTCGGCCTGGATATGCGCTTTCACGGTGTCGGTCATCTGCAATATCTCGTACACCCCGGCGCGCCCACGAAAGCCAGTGTCGCGGCATTCGGTGCAGCCAATGGCGCGGTGGGCGTTGGCGGGGCCGGGCGCGTGCCAGGGGCGCGTCAGTGTCAGCCAGTCTTCCTCGGCCACCGCGTGGGGCACCTTGCAGTGCGGGCACAGGGTACGCAACAGACGCTGGGCCATCACGCCCAGCAGGGTCGCCTTGATCAGGTAGTGCGGCACGCCCAGCTCCAGCAGGCGGCTGATGGCACTGGGCGCGTCGTTGGTGTGCAGTGTCGACAGCACCAGGTGACCGGTGAGCGCGGCCTGTATCGCCATCTCGGCAGTCTCCAGGTCGCGAATTTCGCCGATCATGATGATGTCCGGGTCCTGTCGCATCAGTGCGCGGACGCCACTGGCGAAGGTCAGGTCGATGTTGTGCTGTACCTGCATCTGGTTGAAGGCCGGCTCCACCATTTCGATAGGGTCTTCGATGGTGCACAGGTTGACCTGGGGCGTGGCTAGGCGCTTGAGCGTGGTGTAGAGGGTCGTGGTCTTGCCCGAGCCGGTGGGGCCGGTAACCAGAATGATGCCGTTGGGCTGGCTGATCATGTCCTGCCAGCGGCGCAGGTCGTCACTGGCCAGGCCCAGTTCGTGGAAATCCTTGAGCAATACCTGCGGGTCGAAGATACGCATCACCATTTTCTCGCCGAACGCCGTGGGCAAGGTCGACAGGCGCAACTCCACCTCGCCGCCTTCCGGGGTCTTGGTCTTGACCCGGCCGTCCTGGGGTTTGCGCTTTTCTGCGACATTCATGCGCCCCAGGCTCTTGAGGCGGCTGACGATGGCCATGGTGACCTGGGTAGGGAACTGGTAGACATTGTGCAGGATGCCGTCGATGCGAAAGCGCACAGTGCCCTGTTCTCGGCGTGGCTCGATGTGGATATCGCTGGCGCGTTGCTGGAATGCGTACTGGAACAGCCAATCGACGATATTGACGATATGGGCGTCGTCGGCATCGGGTTCCTGGTCGCTGGCACCCAGGTTGAGCAGTTGTTCGAAGTTGCCCGTGCTGGTGCCGCGCATTTCCGTGGTGTTGGCCCCGCTGACCGAGCGGGCCAGCCGGTAGAACTCCACGGTGAAGCGCTGGATCTCGGCGGGGTTGGCCACTACCCGCTTGATCGGGCGCTTGAGCACGTGGGTGAGGTCGGCTTCCCAACTGCACACGAAGGGCTGGGCGCTGGCCACGGTGACAGCGGTGCGCGATACCGCCACGGCCAGGATCTTGTGGCGTTGGGCAAAACCGTAAGACATCAGGGGCGTGAGCGCCGCCACGTCAATCTTCAACGGGTCGATACGCAGGTAGGGCTGGCCGGCCTGCTGGGCCAGCCACACGGTCAGTTGTTCGAGGTCCAGGCACTTGCCTGGTCGGCTCAGGTCTTCCAGCTGCTGTGCGGCAATGAATTCCAGGGGGTGCAGGTGGCTGTTATCCAGCGCGCGGCGCATGGCGATAGCATTTTCAGCGCAGTCCTGTTTGAGAAAGCCCTGGGCAACCAGGTCGCGCAGCAGTTCATTCAAATCCAGCCAGCGGTCCTCAATAGCGGTAACGACGGACATGCGGGCTCCTTGACTCGGTCTACAGTAAACCGACCGCGCACAGGGGCGCGGCCCGGTTGCAAGGGTAGACCGGGGAATCAGGTCGAGGTTGCCGAGGCGGCCGGTAAAAAGTTACCGACGGTTGCCGGGTTTCAGCCGTTGGCGGCGACGCCCAGCGTGGCGGGGTTTCGCAGCTCCACCGAGAGTACGCAGATGAGGTTGCGCATTTTGTTGCCGATCACTTCAGCGCGGTGCCAGCTGAGGCCGTCGACCTGCAGTTCGATGTGCAGCAGGTCATCCTGGCGCACCACGTCGAGCCTCAGGGGAATCAGGTACTGCATGGCCAACAGGTTGAGCACACGGCACAGGCTGTCCGGTTCGGCTTCGGCCACCAATTGGTAGTGAGCAACGGTGGTCGGCTGGTGGGCGCCCCAGCTGTCGGTGCGGGTAGGCAGGTGGGCTTCGTGAACGGTCATGGTGCTGCTCCGGGAACGATGGGCATAGCTTCACATGGCCTTGCGGGTATTTCTTGTCTCAATCAGGCAGATATCAAATTGATTTGAATTGTATGATTCAAGTCTACGCCGTCACGGGGAATAATTATGCAAGGCGAGCTGGATCACTACGACCGGCGCATCCTGGCGCTGTTGCAAGAAGATGCGTCGCTGTCCAGTGCGCAGATCGCCGAGCAGGTCGGCCTGTCGCAGTCGCCGTGCTGGCGGCGTATCCAGCGGCTGAAGGAAGAAGGGGTGATACGGGGGCAGGTGACACTGCTGGACCGCAAGAAGATCGGCCTGAACACGCAGATTTTCGCCGAGGTCAAACTCAATGCCCACGGGCGCTCCAATTTCACTGAATTCACGGAGGCGATCCGCGGCTTTCCGGAAGTGCTGGAGTGCTATGTGCTGATGGGGTCGGTGGACTTCCTGCTGCGCATCGTGACCCCGGACATCGAGGCCTACGAGCGGTTTTTCTTTGAGAAACTGTCGCTGGTACCGGGCATCCAGGAAGTGAACTCGACGGTTGCGTTGTCGGAAATCAAGTCCACCACCAGTCTGCCGGTTCTATGAAGATCGCAGGCTGACCGCTGCTACTTGCGCAGGATCTGCTTCCAGGCACGGCTCTGGGATACGGTCAGTGCCTGCTGCACGCGTGCTTCCAGCACTTCGTCGCTGATGTCGGTATCAGCCAATTCGTGCAGCTTGTTCAGCTCGCCGAACAGGCGGTCCACTTCCGGCAGGTCCAGGACCTGACGGGCATGGTGCAGCCAGCTCTGGATGCGTTCGATGCGCGGCAGTTGTTCAGCCAGGTCTTCAGGTTGCTGCTGGTAACGGCCCAGTTGCAACGCGGCGGCTTCTTCGCCCAGGAAGTGGCTCAACCAGTTGACCAGCTGCGCGGCGCCCTGGCGGTTGCCACGGTTGTTGCGCTCCACGGTCCAGGCGCGCTCCATCAGCCAGCGGGAGGTGTTCAGCGAGAACAGGCCCCAGCGGGTGTCCTGCAGTTCTTCGGCGAATTGCTCAGGGGCAGCCTGGCGGACGTCTTCGTCTTCGTTGCCGGCCTGCACCAGCGGGCGCCAGTCTTCCAGCAGGGCATCGAGGCTCACGCGCAGTTCGTGGGTAGTGCTGCGTGGGGCAGCCTGGCCCAGGCTGCCGGCCAGGGCACGGAGCTCGATCAACTGGGCTACCCAGTCCTGCAGCAAGCGCCAGTGGCCATTGAAGCGGTACTGCTCGGCCAGGCGCTGGCTGGTGCCCAGCAGGTGCCATGCCAGGGCGGCGAAGGCATCGTCCAGGGGCATTTCGGCGTTCAGTTCCGGCGCCGGCAGGCTCAGGGCGTAGCTGCCGGGCTCGGCCAGACGGTAGCCACGTTCGGCCTTGCTGATGTCGCATGGCATCAACGGCAACTTGATGGCCAGTTCGGCAGCCAGTTCCAGCAGCGCGGCGGGCTCGCCTTCGCGCAGCTCCAGCTCCAGCTCGCAGATCTCTTCGGACTGCTTGCCGACGATGACCTTGCCCAGGTCCAGCGCCGCCTCGATCACCACCTTGGCCTTGCCGCGGCCCCAGGCAATTTCCGCGCGTTCGCGGACGAAGTCGGTGGTGAACACCGGCTTGATGGTTTTCTTGTCCAGCTCGGCCAGTTCTTCAGGCCAGCATTCGCCGTCCAGCTTCTTGAGGTCCAGCTTGGCCTTGGTCAGGTCCCAGTTGTACTCGTTGCGCTCGGACAGGCCGGCAATGCTCTGGCCGCGGGTCTTGAGGGTCTGGATGACCTCGTCGCCATCCTTGCGCAGGCGCAGCGCGACCTTGGCCGCGGCGAGTTCGCCGGTGGGCGTGTCGAAATACTGATTGAACAGCTCACGGCGTTCCCAGCCACTCTTGTTGCGCTTTTTCAGCAACGGGTGTTCGCGCAGTTCAGCCAGGGTTTCGGGGCTGACGCGCAGTTTGATTTCGGTTTCTTTTTGCATGGCGGGAGAATCCAGGCGCTGTTCTGATAGGAGCGCAGATGACTGCTAAGGCCGTGCAGTGTACAGCAGTCCCATCCCGGCGGTTTATTCTCGGTACTCAATGGCTCTATGATGGGGCTCGCCAACGGGAGAACGACCATGCCGCTGCCCTCATTCAAAGAGCAATTCGCCGCCTTGATCGCCGCGCCTTCGGTGAGCTGCACCCAGGCCAGCCTGGACCAGACCAACAAGCCGGTGATCGACCTGCTGGCCAGTTGGCTGGGGGACCTGGGGTTCTCCTGTGACATTCATGAAGTGTCGCCGGGCAAGTTCAACCTGCTGGCCAGCCGCGGCACCGGCCCTGGCGGCCTGGTGCTGTCGGGCCACAGCGACACCGTGCCGTATGACGAAAAGCTCTGGCAGACCGACCCGCTCAAGCTCACCGAAGTGGACGGGCGCTGGGTAGGCCTGGGCAGCTGTGACATGAAAGGTTTCTTCGCCCTGATCATCGAGGCTGTGCGGCCATTGCTTGTGCATGACTTCAAGCAACCGCTGCTGATTCTCGCCACCTGTGACGAGGAAAGCTCCATGGCCGGGGCCAAGGCCCTGGCTGCGGCCGGCTGGCCGCTGGGCCGGGCGGCAGTGATCGGCGAGCCCACGGGCCTCAAACCCGTGCGCCTGCACAAGGGTGTGATGATGGAGCGCATCGATATCCTGGGGCGCAGCGGCCATTCCTCTGACCCAAGCCTTGGCCATAGCGCCATGGAAGCGATGCATGGCGCCATCAGCGAGCTGATGGGCCTGCGCAAACAGTGGCAGGTGGAATACAACAACCCGCAGTTCAGCGTGCCACAGCCAACCCTGAACTTTGGCTGCATCCATGGCGGCGACAACCCCAACCGTATTTGCGGCCAGTGCTCTCTGGAGTTCGACCTGCGGCCGTTGCCAGGCATGGACCCCACGGTGCTGCGCGACGCCATTCGCCAGAAGCTGCAACCCTTGGCCGAGTTGCACCAGGTGAAGATCGACTATGCGCCGCTGTTCAGCGAAGTGCCGCCCTTCGAGCAGGCCGCGGACTGCGAGCTGGTACAAGTAGCCGAACGTCTCACCGGCCATCGGGCGGAAGCGGTGGCATTCGGCACCGAAGCACCTTATCTTCAGCGCCTGGGTTGCGAGACCCTGATTCTGGGCCCTGGCGACATAGCCTGCGCGCACCAGCCAGGGGAATTCCTGGAAATGTCACGTCTGGACCCTACTGTGCGTCTATTGCGTGAACTGATCGAACATTACTGCCTGAAGCCGGTCAGCCTTTAAAGGTTGGCATCAGCCATTCGTACATGACCAGAGGAGAGTTGCGCGTGTCGCCAAGCCTGTTACGACGATAACCAGCAGCCAGCTGTGCGTTCCCATGTTGCTCGTCCACTTTTTCACAGGCTTTTGAGTTATGCCCGAATACGTCAATTGGCTTCGCCACGCGTCTCCCTACATCAACGCCCACCGGGATTGCACCTTTGTCGTCATGCTGCCCGGCGATGGTCTTGAACACCCGAATTTCGGCAACATCGTCCACGACCTGGTGTTGCTGCACAGCCTGGGCGTGCGCCTGGTACTGGTGCACGGCTCGCGCCCACAGATCGAAAGCCGCCTGGCGGCCCGTGGTCTGACCCCGCACTACCACCGTGGCCTGCGCATCACCGATGCCGCTACCCTGGAATGCGTGGTCGACGCCGTCGGCGCTTTGCGCATCGCCATCGAGGCGCGCCTGTCCATGGACATGGCGTCATCACCCATGCAGGGCGCACGCTTGCGCGTGGCCAGCGGCAACCTGGTCACGGGTCGCCCCATCGGTGTGGTCGAAGGCATTGACTACCACCACACGGGCGAAGTGCGCCGCGTTGACCGCAAGGGTATCAACCGCCTGCTGGACGAGCGCTCCATCGTTTTGCTGTCGCCGCTGGGCTACTCGCCCACCGGCGAGGTGTTCAACATTGCCTGCGAAGACGTCGCTACCCGCGCGGCCATCGACCTTGAAGCCGACAAGCTGCTGCTGTTCGGCGAGGATCGCGGCCTGATCGACGCCAACGGCAAACTGGTACGTGAACTGCGCCCGCAGCAGGTGCCAGCGCACCTGGAACGCCTGGGCATGGAAAACTACCAGGCCGAGCTGCTGGATGCCGCGGCTCAGGCCTGCAAGGGCGGTGTTGGCCGCAGCCATATCGTCAGCTATGCCGAGAATGGCGCGCTGCTGACCGAGCTGTTCACCCGCGACGGTGGCGGTACTCTGGTTGCCCAGGAACAGTTCGAGCAAGTGCGTGAGGCCGCTATCGAGGACGTCGGTGGCCTGCTGGACCTGATCAGCCCGCTGGAAGAGCAGGGCATTCTGGTGCGTCGTTCGCGTGAGGTGCTGGAACGCGAGATCGAGCAATTCAGCGTGGTGGAGCGCGAGGGCATGATCATCGCGTGCGCGGCGTTGTACCCCATTGCCGACTCCGAAGCCGGTGAACTGGCGTGCCTGGCCGTTAACCCGGAATACCGCCATGGCGGCCGTGGTGACGAGTTGCTGGAGCGCATCGAAGACCGTGCGCGGGAGATGGGCCTCAAGACCCTGTTCGTGTTGACGACCCGTACCGCTCACTGGTTCCGCGAGCGTGGCTTCGAGCCTAGCGGTGTGGAACGCCTGCCGGCGGCGCGAGCGTCGCTGTACAACTACCAGCGCAACTCGAAGATCTTCGAAAAAGCCCTCTGAGGGCATGCTGCAAGCTGCAGGCTAAAAGCTGCAGCTTGCAGCGGCTGCTTAGTTGCTGATCGCCAGGATGCTGGCCTGGTACGAGCCGACGAAGGTGTCGAAATCACCCACTTCGGTCTGTTCCAGCTCGGCCTGCTCGGCAATGGACTTGCGCGCCATTTCCTCGAATTTCGCCTGTTCTTCGCTACTCAATGCCTGGCTGCGGAAGAATTCCGCATGGGCCTGGCTCTGGCGCAGGGAGAACTGGGCGAAGCTCTCCTTGTGCTCCGCCATGCTTGCCAGCACCTGCGCCGAGGGGGTCAACGACGGGTCGCTGACTTTCGCTCGCTGGGCGGCCAGGGCTTTGGCGTGTTCATCGCTGCCATGGCTCCGGTCGAGCAGTTCGGCCAACGGCGCGATCTGCTCCAGCAGGTCGCTGGCCCATTCCTTGAGGTCCACGGCCTGGCCGTCGCGCTGCAATTGCAGGCCTGGCTTGCGCCCTTCCTTGACCACGCTGAGGAAGTTGTTGCTGGCGCCGCCGCACTCGGTGGTTTCCAGCAGCGGGCTGTCCTGCAGGGCGCAGTACAGCAGGAAGGCGTCCATGAACCGCGCTTCCGGCAGGTCGATGCCAGTGGGCAGGAACGGGTTGATGTCCAGGCAGCGTACTTCCACGTACTGCACGCCACGGGCCATCAGCGCCTGGATAGGCCGCTCGCCGGTGTAGGTCACGCGCTTGGGGCGAATGTTGGAGTAGTACTCGTTTTCGATCTGCAGGATGTTGGTGTTCAGCTGCACCCACTCGCCATCCTTGTGGGTGCCGATTTGCACATACGGCGCATACGGCGTGGCCACGGCCTTGCGCAGGCTATCGGTGTAGCTGGGCAGGTCGTTGTAGCAAGGGGTCAGGCCGGCCTGGGCGTTGCTCTGGTAACCCAGGTCGCTCATGCGCAGGCTGGTGGCGTACGGCAAATACAGGGTGTCAGCGTCCAGTTGCTCCAACTGGTGGCTGCGCCCGCGCAGAAAACCGGCGTCCAGGGCTGGCGAGGCACCGAACAGGTACATCAGCAGCCAGCTGTAGCGGCGGAAGTTGCGGATCAGGCCAATGTAGGCCGAGGACTGGTAGTCACGGTCGGTCTGCACGGCGCCTTCGGCTTCGCGCAGCAGCGGCCACAGCTGCTCGGGCAACGAGAAGTTGTAATGGATACCGGCGATGCACTGCATGGTGCGGCCGTAGCGCAGGGCCAGGCCCTGGCGGTACACGTACTTGAGCTGGCCGATGTTCGAGGTGCCGTAGTAGGCGATCGGGATGTCTTCTTCAGCCGGCAGCGGGCAAGGCATCGACGGGCTCCAGAGGAACTCGTTGCCCAGCTTGGTGTAGGCGAAGCGGTGGATCTTCTCCAGGCTCTGCAGGGTTTGCGCTGGATCTTCGAGGGCTGGGGTGATGAACTCCAGCAGCGACTCGGAATAGTCAGTGGTGATCTGTTCATGGGTCAGCGCGGCGCCCAGCGCTTCGGGGTGCGGGGTCTGTGCCAGGCGGCCCTGGGCAGTGACACGCAGGCATTCGCGCTCGATGCCGTGCAGGCAATGCTCGAGCAGGGTCAGGTTGGCTCGCTCGCCCAAAAGGCGCAGGCGGCGGTTGAGAAGTTCGCTCAAGTTGGATTCCTTCACGCGTCAGTCGCCCCAATATGGGGGTAGAGTTGACGGTCTACAAGGGTGACGAAAGGAACCGGCGTTGTCGCCTGGTTATGTTGCTTAGTGTCAGAATTTTCGTCTGACGTTCCGCTTTTTCCAGGTAGTCGATTCCGGCACCGCGTACGCAGTGCCGAAATTAACTCATTAGGGATACAAATCGCTAGAGAACCACGAAGGTCCCCTGTGCTTTTGCCATCAGTTTGTCGCCCTGAAGCACTTCGGCGTCGACCACCAGCGTGCGCTTGCCACCGTGAACGATGGTAGCCACGCACACCACCTCGCCCTGGGCGACTGGGCGCATGTAGTTGATCTTGCACTCCAGGGTCACGCTCTGCTGGTCGAAACCGTGGTGGCTTGAGCAGGCCAGGCCCATGGTGATGTCCACCAGGCTGAACAGCGCGCCGCCGTGCATCACCTGGCCGCGGTTGCGCAGGTGCGGCTCCAATGCCAGGGCCACCTCGGCCTTGCCCTTTTCCAGGCTCAGCAGGCGGCAGCCCAGCATCTGGCTGAAGGCGCTGTGTACCAGCGCTTCAGGGATATC
This sequence comes from Pseudomonas sp. RIT-To-2, assembly GCF_029623465.1. NCBI lineage: Bacteria > Pseudomonadati > Pseudomonadota > Gammaproteobacteria > Pseudomonadales > Pseudomonadaceae > Pseudomonas > Pseudomonas sp. RIT-To-2. The sequence goes on from NZ_JAPYKM010000008.1 coordinate 78,281, forward strand.
CATCAGCGTTTCTTCAACTGCTTGGCATTGGCGAACAGCGAAGCCATGGCGTTGTTCACCGGCGCCGCGGCAGGTTCTTTCTGGCGTGCTGGCGCGCCCTGCTGGCGCGGGCTGGCGCCTGGGCGGCTGCCACGGGCACCATCGACTTTCTCGCCCGGGGTGTCGCTCATGCGCATCGACAGCCCCACGCGCTTGCGGGGGATGTCGACTTCCATGACCTTGACCTTGACCACATCACCGGCCTTGACCGCTTCGCGAGGGTCCTTGATGAACTTCTCCGACAGCGCCGAGATGTGCACCAGGCCGTCCTGGTGCACGCCGATGTCGACGAAGGCACCGAAGTTGGTGACGTTGGTCACCACACCTTCGAGGATCATGCCGGGTTCCAGGTCCTTGAGGTCTTCGACACCATCCTGGAAGGCGGCAGTCTTGAACTCCGGGCGCGGGTCGCGGCCGGGCTTGTCCAGTTCCTGGAGGATGTCGGTGACGGTCGGCAGGCCGAAGGTCTCGTCGGTGAACTTCTTCGGGTCCAGGCGCTTGAGGAAGGCGCTGTCGCCGATCAGCGAGCGAATATCGCGGTCGGTTTCGGCGGCGATGCGCTGTACCAGCGGGTAGGCTTCGGGGTGGACCGCCGAGGCATCCAGCGGGTTGTCGCCGTTCATCACGCGCAGGAAGCCTGCGGCCTGCTCGAAGGTTTTCTCGCCCAGGCGGCTGACTTTCTTCAGCGCCGCGCGGGTCTTGAAGGCGCCGTTCTCGTCACGGTGGGCAACGATGTTCTGCGCCAGGGTGCTGTTGAGCCCCGAAATGCGGGCCAACAGGGCGACCGACGCGGTGTTCACGTCCACGCCCACGGCGTTCACGCAGTCCTCGACCACGGCGTCCAGGCCACGGGCCAGCTTGAGTTGCGAAACGTCATGCTGGTACTGGCCGACACCGATGGACTTGGGGTCGATCTTCACCAGTTCTGCCAGCGGGTCTTGCAGGCGGCGGGCAATGGACACGGCGCCACGGATAGACACGTCCAGGTCAGGGAATTCCTTGGCCGCCAGTTCCGAGGCCGAATACACCGATGCCCCGGCTTCGGAGACCATGACCTTGGTCATCTTCAGGCCTGGGTATTTCTTGATCAGGTCGGCGGCCAGCTTATCGGTCTCGCGGCTGGCGGTGCCGTTGCCGATGGCGATCAGGTCCACCGAGTGCTTGGCGCACAGGGCGGCCAGCACAGCGATGGTCTGGTCCCATTTGTTGTGCGGTACGTGAGGGTAGACGGTGGCGGTGTCCAGCACCTTGCCGGTGGCGTCGACCACGGCCACCTTGCAGCCGGTGCGCAGGCCCGGGTCCAGGCCCAGGGTGGCGCGCGGGCCGGCAGGGGCGGCCAGCAGCAGGTCGTGCAGGTTGTGAGCGAAGACGTTGATGGCTTCGGCCTCGGCACCGTCGCGCAGCTCGCCGAACAGGTCGGTTTCCAGGTGGGTATACAGCTTGACCTTCCAGGTCCAGCGCACTACCTCACCCAACCACTTGTCGGCAGGGCGGTTCTGGTTTTTCAGGGCGAAATGCTCGCCGATCATCATTTCGCACGGGTGCAGGGTGCCCGGCGCTTCATCGCCGACTTTCAGCGTCGAGCTGAGCACGCCTTCATTGCGGCCACGGAAAATCGCCAGGGCGCGGTGCGAGGGCATGCTCTTTAGCGGCTCGTCATGTTCGAAGTAGTCGCGGAACTTGGCGCCTTCCTCCTCCTTGCCCGCCACGACGCGGGCACTGATGGTGGCTTCCTGCTTGAGGAAGTTGCGCAGCTTGTCCAGCAGCTTGGCGTCTTCGGCGAAGCGCTCCATGAGAATGTACTTGGCGCCTTCCAGGGCGGCCTTGGTGTCGGCCACGCCCTTGTCGGCGCTGACGAAACGGGCGGCCTCGGATTCGGGCGTCAGCATCGGGTCGGCCAGCAGGCCATCGGCCAGCTCGCCCAGGCCGGCTTCCAGGGCGATCTGGCCCTTGGTGCGGCGTTTCTGTTTATAGGGCAGGTAAAGGTCTTCGAGGCGGGTCTTGGTGTCGGCGAGGTTGATGTCGCGGGCCAGCTCCGGGGTCAGTTTGCCCTGCTCCTCGATGCTGGCCAGAATGCTGGCGCGGCGGTCATCGAGTTCGCGCAGGTAGCGCAGGCGTTCTTCCAGGTTGCGCAGTTGGGTGTCGTCCAGGCTCCCGGTCACTTCCTTCCGATAGCGGGCGATGAAAGGCACCGTGGAGCCTTCATCCAAAAGAGCCACGGCCGCTTCGACCTGCTGTGGGCGTACGCCGAGTTCTGCGGCGATGCGGCTGTTGATGCTGTCCATAAGACCACCTGACCAATTGTGAATGCAGAGCCGCCGGGCACGCCCGGCCTGAAAGGGGCGCATTATAACCAGCGATTCCGGGTTGGGGCATGATGGCAAAGTCACCTGTCGGCGTGTCTGCCATGGCAACCCAGGTAAAATCTGCTAACAATGCACACAGCACACTGTTTCGGCAGCTGCGCCATAATGCACGCCGAGATCACAGGAGTAAGCCATGAGCAGTACTGCACAAGCACCAAAGATTCTGATTGTTGACGACGATCAGGTCATCCGGGATCGGCTGGTGCGCTTCCTCACCGAAAACACCGACTTCAATGTCCGCGCCGTGGGGGACACCAAGGAAATGGACCGCCTGTTGGCGCGCGAGTCCTACAACCTGATCGTGCTCGACCTGATGCTGCCCGGCGAAGACGGCCTCACGGCCGCCGCGCGCCTGCGTCGCGAGAAGGCCAACCCCATCCCGGTGATCATGCTCACCGCGAAGGGTGACGACCAGGACCGCATCCGCGGACTGGAGCACGCCGACGACTACCTGGGCAAACCATTCAACCCCCACGAGCTGGTGGCGCGTATCAAGGCGGTGCTGTTCCGCCGTGTCGCCCCGGTGCCCGGCGCCCCGGCCAGCGAGGACGAGGTGGTTACCTTCGGCGACTATTCCCTGTCGCTGGCCACCCGCGAGCTCAAGCGTGGCGACGAAGTGCACATGCTGACCACCGGCGAGTTCGCCGTGCTCAAGGCACTGGTCATGCACGCCCGCGAGCCGCTGACCCGCGACAAACTGATGAACCTGGCCCGCGGCCGCGAGTGGGACGCGCTGGAGCGATCCATCGATGTACAGATTTCCCGCCTGCGTCGTATGATCGAGCCCGACCCGTCCAAGCCGCGCTACATCCAGACCGTGTGGGGCGTGGGTTACGTGTTCGTGCCGGACGGCAACAGCAAGTGATGGGGCATTTGTAGGAGCGAGCCGTTCCGGCGCGATGGCCCGGAAGGCTCGTTATCCGCAACCTGCGCGAGCGGCGCTCGTTCCTGCGATGTTTATGGCTGTTGTTTATGAAAACCCCGGTTTGGTTTCCCCAGAGCTTTTTCGCCCGCACGCTGTGGCTGGTGCTGATCGTCGTGCTGTTCTCCAAGGCGCTGACCCTGGTTTATCTGTTGATGAACGAGGACGTGCTGGTGGACCGGCAATACAGCCATGGTGTGGCGCTGACCCTGCGTGCCTATTGGGCGGCCGACGAAGATGACCGTGAACGCATCGCCGATGCCGCTGGCCTGATCCGCGTGGTGGGTGGCGGTGTGCCCGAAGGCGAACAGCACTGGCCCTACAGCGAGATCTACCAGCGACAGATGCAGGCCGAACTGGGTGAGGACACCGAGGTACGCCTGCGTGTGCACGCCCCACCTGCCTTGTGGGTACGGGCGCCAAGCCTGGGGGCTGGCTGGCTGAAGGTGCCGCTGTACCCGCATCCTTTGCGCGGGCAGAAGATCTGGAGCGTGCTGGGCTGGTTCCTGGCCATCGGGTTGCTGTCCACGGCATCGGCGTGGATCTTCGTACGCCAGCTCAACCAGCCACTCAAGCGCCTGGTATTCGCCGCCCGGCAACTGGGGCAGGGGCGCAGTGTGCGCCTGCCAGTCAGTGACACGCCCAGCGAGATGACCGAGGTGTACAAGGCATTCAACCAGATGGCCGAGGATGTCGAACAGGCGGGGCGCGAGCGTGAGTTGATGCTGGCAGGGGTTTCCCACGACCTGCGCACGCCATTGACCCGACTGCGCCTGTCCACCGAGTTCATGGACCCCAGCAGCGACCTGGCCGCGGACATGCAGCGGGACATCGAAGACATGGACGCGATTCTCGACCAGTTCCTGGCCTTCATCCGGGATGGCCGCGACGAGGCCATCGAGGAGGTCGACCTGGCGCAGTTGGTCGAGGAAGCCGTGGCGCCGTTCAATCAGCCCCACGAGCAGGTGCGCCTGTGCCTGGAGCCGATACCGCCGTTCCCGTTGCGCCGGGTCTCGATGAAACGCTTGCTGACCAACCTGATTGGCAATGCCCTGCACCATGCGGGTGATGGCGTGGAAGTGGCGGCCTATGTGTCGGGGGACAACAGCGCGCCTTATGTGGTGCTCAGCGTGCTGGACCGGGGTGCGGGTATTCCGGAAGAAGAGCTGGCGAGTATTTTCGACCCGTTCATTCGCGGCGACCGTGCGCGCAGTGGCAAGGGCACCGGGTTGGGCCTGGCCATCGTGAAGCGCATTGCCGCCATGCATGGCGGCAACGTCGAACTGCGCAACCGCTCGGGTGGCGGGCTGGAAGCGCGAGTGCGCTTGCCGCTTGGCCTGATGCTGCCCCGCGACGCCACCTGACGGTGCGCGTCGCCTGATTCCAAACGGTACTGGATCAGCCTTTGCCCTTGGTCCTGGTCTGATTGGGCCCGCCGTTCTTCTCCAGGTGCTCGATGATCATCCCGGCCACGTCCTTGCCGGTGGTCACTTCAATACCTTCCAGCCCTGGCGAGGAATTCACTTCCATCACGAGCGGCCCGTGGTTGGAGCGCAGGATATCCACGCCAGCCACGCTCAAGCCCATGACCTTGGCCGCGCGAATGGCGGTCATGCGCTCTTCGGGGGTGATCTTGATCAGGCTGGCGCTGCCGCCGCGGTGCAGGTTTGAGCGGAATTCACCCGGTTTGGCCTGACGCTTCATCGAGGCGATGACCTTGTCACCCACCACGAAGCAGCGAATGTCGGCGCCACCGGCTTCCTTGATGTATTCCTGCACCATGATGTTCTGCTTCAGGCCCATGAAGGCCTCGATCACCGATTCGGCCGCCTTGGTGGTTTCGCACAGCACCACGCCGATGCCCTGGGTCCCTTCCAGTACCTTGATCACCAGCGGTGCGCCGTTGACCATCTGGATCAGGTCGGGAATATCATCGGGGGAGTGAGCGAACCCTGTCACCGGCAGGCCGATGCCGCGGCGCGACAGCAACTGCAGCGAGCGCAGCTTGTCGCGGGAACGGGCGATGGCCACCGACTCGTTGAGCGGGTACACCCCCATCATTTCGAACTGGCGCAACACCGCGCAGCCATAGAAAGTCACCGAGGCGCCGATGCGTGGAATCACTGCGTCGAAGCCTTCCAGCGGTTTGCCGCGGTAATGGATCTGCGGCTTGTGGCTGGCGATGTTCATGTAGGCGCGCAAGGTATCGATCACTACCATTTCATGCCCGCGAGCGACCCCGGCTTCAACCAGGCGGCGGGTGGAATACAGACGCGGGTTCCGCGACAGCACAGCGATCTTCATGCAACACCTGTGGAAGAGGTAGTAGAGGCCGGGAACACCGGCTTGTCTTGAACGTAGGTAACGCCTGGGTTGACCACCAGTTGGCCATGCACCAGGGCTTTGGAGCCCAGCAGCAGGCGATAACGCATCGCCTTGCGGCAGGCCAGGGTAAATTCCACATCCCACACCCGGTCGCCCAGCGCCAGGGTGGTGCGGATGACGTAGCGGGTCTGTGCGTGGCCGTTGGAGCTCTTGATGGTCTTCATTGCCACCAGCGGTGCTTCGCAGCGCCGGTGGCGCAGTTGCACCACGGAGCCCAGGTGGGCATTGAAACGCACCCACTTTTCGCCATTGCGCTCGAACGGCTCTATTTCCGTAGCGTGCAGGCTTGAGGTGCTGGCGCCGGTATCGATTTTGGCACGCAGGCCGGCGACCCCCAGGTCGGGGAGCGCCACCCACTCGCGCAGGCCGATAACGGTCAAATGATCAAATGTTTTCAAAAGGGCAACCGACGATAAAAGGTTTCCGGTCGGCCCATGCTCCACGGCGCGCCGGGCAGGGCAAATTCAACCCCAGCATAGCCGCCGGTAACGGAGCGCGGAACGACGTGACGCGCAAAGCGCGGTATTCACGCAGAAACCGGTGCAAATGGCGATAGATATTGAGTAACAACCTGAAGATTTCGTTCATCCCTGCCTCCGTCGGGCCTACCTTGAACTGTACCCGTCGGGCGTCCGACCTTGCATCCGACAGGCACGGTAGTACAGTTCCATTAAATTCCTGAGTTGAGGTATCGCAGTGGCACAAAAACAGGAAGAGGACGACAAGGTTCGTCTGGACAAATGGCTGTGGGCAGCGCGTTTCTACAAAACGCGTGCTCTGGCCAAGGCGGCCATAGAAAGCGGCAAGGTGCATTGCCGGGGCGAGCGCTGCAAGCCGGGCAAAGAGCCCAGGGTGGGGGATGAATTCCAGCTGCGCACCGGCTTCGACGAGCGCACGGTGGTGGTCAAGGCACTGTCGGTAGTGCGCCGTGGGGCGCCCGAAGCACAGCAGCTATATGAGGAAACGCCACAGAGCGTGGCCAAGCGGGAAGAGGCAGCGCAGTTGCGCAAGGCGGGGTCGCTGGGTGTGACCACCGATGGGCGGCCGACCAAGAAACAGCGTCGGCAGCTCCATCAGTTCCACAGCGAGTCTTAAGCGCTGACCACGCTCAGGCAGCGTACCAGCGGAATACGCTGCAACACTTTGAACAGCGGCTGGGTCACGCGCAGCAACCAGGTCGAGACGCAGGCGGCGAACGGGGTGTAATAGCCCCAGCCCAGCGCCAGCAGGGCCATGGCCACGCCACCGATGTAGTCATCCTGGCCCCAATGGGCACCAGCGACCAGGCGTGGCATTGAAAACAGCAGCACCAGCCCCCAGATCACGAAATACTGGCCGAACCGGCGAGCGAAAATGCTCATGAACATGCCCCAGATCAGCAACACCGAGGCGTGGTCGCCAGGGAAGCTCTGGTTCGAGCCGTCCTTGAGTTCCAGGTGCGGGTTGATGTTGGGGTACAGGTCGCCCAGCTTGATGGCATCGGGCAGTACCAGCGACGGGCTGTGATGTTGCCAACCCATGGCATCGCAGACCTTGTCGAACACCGCCCGGATGACCAGCAGCAGTATCAGCATCGACACGAAGGCGATGGTTGCCTGACGCGCATGGATCGCCTCGATCACCCAGTCACCGCGAATCAGCAGGGACAGCAGGATCAACCCGACGATGATGTCGAACGGGCGCATGCTTGCCACTGCCCATATCGAACGCCACACGGTGTGGTCCGCCAATGGCTGGTTGAGCAGGTGGAACAGCCATTCGTCGAAAGACGTGAACAGCGCATGACCGGACGGCAGCAACCACAGCCCAATCAGCGCCAGCGGTACTAGATTACACAGCAGCAGCCCTCGTACGTTCCACCTTGCTTGGAACAGTGCGGGTTTGTTCATAAGATACCTCTATGTCAGACAGAGCGATCCGCACCAGGCTGGTGCTCTAAAACGGGCTTTTATAGGCCCTTGTAAACATCTTGTCACTATTATCAGATACCCAGACTCCTATGCACGACACACCGGATACCGATTACACCCAACGTTTCATCTTCGACGAATGCGACATTCGTGGTGAGATGGTCTCGCTTGAGCGCAGCTACGCCGAAGTACTGGCCAAGCACCCCTACCCGGAACCGGTGGCCCAGCTGCTGGGTGAGTTCATGGCGGCCGCGGCATTGCTGGTCGGCACCCTGAAGTTCGACGGGCTGCTCATTCTTCAGGCTCGCTCCGACGGCCCGGTGCCGTTGCTGATGATCGAGTGCTCCAGCGAGCGCGATATCCGCGGCCTGGCGCGCTATGAAGCCGATGCCATTCCTGCGGGCGCGACCCTGGCCGACCTGATGCCCAACGGTGTGCTGGCAATGACCGTAGACCCAAACAAGGGTCAGCGCTACCAGGGCATCGTCGAATTGGACGGCGCCGACCTGTCGGAGTGTTTCACCAACTACTTCAAGGTCTCCGAGCAGTTGGGCACGCGGTTCTGGCTGCACGCCAATGGTTCCCGTGCTCGCGGCATGCTGTTGCAGCAACTGCCGGCCGACAAGCTGAAAGATGCCGAGGAGCGCGAAGCCAGCTGGCAGGACGCAACCGTGCTGGCCGGTACCCTCACCGCTGAAGAGCTGCTGGGGCTGGATAACGAGACCGTGTTGCACCGCCTTTACCATGACCAGGCCGTGCGCCTGTTCGATGTGCAACCGCTGCGCTTCAATTGCAGTTGCTCGCGAGAGCGCTCTTCCCGTGCGCTGATCAGCCTTGGCGAAGCCGATGCCCAGGCATTGGTGGCCGAACGTGGCGGTGTGATCGAGATCGATTGCCAGTTCTGCAGCCAGCGCTATCTCTTTGATAGCACTGAAGTTACCCAGCTGTTCGCCGGTGGGGGTCTGGAGGTCCCGTCAGATACCCGTCACTGAAACGTTTAAGTTAAGCAGGATCATGCCAGTAGCGTCGGGTTGTCGCCGTTTCGACAGGAGGCCTCTACTTTTTCTGGACGTTTCTGGCATAATCCGGCCCACTTTTAGAGCTGTAGTAGTTTTTTTGTCTCTACTACAAAACGTTTGGAGTACTCGGCCCTTGGCCGACGGGGAACCTCATGACGCAAGCTAATAACACCGTGTACACCGATCTGAGCATCGATGAGCTGGTACAAGAAGCCCTGAAGCGCGGTGAAGGCGAGCTCGCCGATACCGGCGCGCTGGTCGTGAAAACAGGTCACCGTACCGGTCGTTCGCCGGTTGACCGCTTTATCGTCGAAGAAGCCTCCACCCAGGACGCCATCGCCTGGGGCCCGATCAACCGCAAGTTCCCCGCCGACAAGTTCGACGCCCTGTGGGACCGCGTTGCCGCCTACCTGGGCGAGCGCGAGCGTTTTGTCTCCCACGTTCACGTAGGCTCTGACGAAGCGCACTACCTGGCCGTCAAGATGACCACCGAGACTGCCTGGCACAACCTGTTCGGCCGTTGCCTGTTCATCAACCCGGAAAGCTACAACCCGGGCGCCAAGCAGGAATGGCAAGTCATGAACGCCCCTTGGTTCGTGTGCGAACCAGAGCGTGATGGCACCAACTCCGACGGCACTGTGATCATCAACTTTGCCGCCAAGAAAGTACTGATCGCTGGCATGCGTTACGCCGGCGAGATGAAGAAAGCCATGTTCTCGGTGCAGAACTTCCTGCTGCCGGCTGTTGACGTACTGCCAATGCACTGCGCGGCCAACATGGGCGAAGACGGCGACGTCACCTTGTTCTTCGGCTTGTCGGGCACCGGCAAGACCACCCTGTCGGCTGACGAAAGCCGTTACCTGATCGGCGACGACGAGCACGGCTGGGGCGAAGGCGTTGTCTTCAACATCGAAGGCGGCTGCTACGCCAAGTGCATCGACCTGTCCGAGAAGAACGAGCCCGTCATCTGGAAAGCCATCCAGCACGGCGCGGTTCTGGAGAACGTGGTCCTGGACCCGGTCACCAAGAAAGCCGACTACGCCGACGACAGCCTGACCCAGAACAGCCGCGCCGCTTACCCGCGCGAGCTGATCGAAAAGCGCGCACCGAAAAACCTCGGTGGCGAGCCCAATGCCGTTATCTTCCTGACCTGCGACCTGACCGGCGTGCTGCCGCCAGTGTCCATCCTCAGCGAAGAGCAGGCCGCGTATCACTTCCTGTCGGGCTACACCGCACTGGTGGGCTCCACTGAAATGGGCTCGGGCGCCGGCATCAAGTCGACCTTCTCCACCTGCTTCGGCGCGCCGTTCTTCCCGCGCCCGGCTGGCGAGTACGCCGAACTGCTGATCAAGCGTATCCGTGGCTTCAACTCCAAGGTGTACCTGGTCAACACCGGCTGGACCGGTGGTGGCTACGGCGTGGGCAAGCGCTTCAACATCCCTACCACCCGTGGCGTGATCGCGGCCATTCAGAGCGGTGCTCTGATTGGCGCGGAAACCGAGCACCTGGGCACCATCAACCTGGACGTGCCAAAAGCCGTTCCAGGCGTCGACACCGTGCTGCTCAACCCGCGCAACACCTGGGCTGACCACGCTGCCTACGACGAAGCCGCCAAGGGCCTGGCCAAGCTGTTCATCGAGAACTTCAAGAAGTTCGAGGTGAGCGACGCCATCCGTAACGCCGGTCCGCAGCTGTAATAGCAGTGGTCTGAAAAAAACCGCCCTCCGGGGCGGTTTTTTTGTGCGCTCGATAGGCTATCGCCCCGTACCGATTCACCCCCTGAATAACCCCCATCACACGAATAAAGTTCAAAACCCGCCCCCGCTGTTCTATGGTTTGTGGATTGCCCAGCTACCTTCATCAGAGGATCTGCCATGAGCCAAAGCACCTACGACATTCAGCGCGCCGCCGTGATCGGGGCCGGAACCATGGGGCGGGGCATCGTGATGTGCCTGGCCGCTGCCGGCATCCAGGTCAAATGGATGGACACCAATCCGCAGATGCTCAACCAGGCGCTGGAAACCGTCGGGCATACCTGGACCCACAATGTCGAGCAAGGCCGAATCGACCGGGCCGAGGCGGACAGGCGCCTGGCGCGCATTGTTAAGGTTGCCGATTACCCGGCGATTTTCGACGTGGACCTGGTGATCGAGGCCGTGTACGAAAACCTCGAACTCAAGCAACAGATCTTTCGCGAGCTGGACCGGCTGCTCAAGCCCGGCGCCATCCTTGCCAGCAACACCTCGGCGCTGGACATCGATGCCATCGCTGCGGTCACCAGCCGTCCCGAACAGGTCCTGGGCCTGCATTTCTTCAGCCCCGCGCACATCATGAAGCTGCTGGAAGTGGTGCGGGGCGCCAAGACCTCCCCTGAAGTGTTGCAAGCAGGCCTGGCGCTGGGCGATCGCATGGGCAAGGTCAGTGTGGTGTCCGGGAATTGCCACGGCTTCATTGGCAACCGCATGTTGCACCCTTACGCCAAAGAGGCGCGGATGATGCTGCTGGAAGGTTCGCTGCCGTTTGAGGTGGACTCGGCGTTGCAGGGCTTCGGCTTCGCCATGGGGCCTTTCCGCATGTACGACGTGGTGGGCATCGACCTGGAATGGCGTACGCGGCAAATGTCGGGCAAAGGCATGGATGCACCTGAGGTGCAGGTCGACAACCGCCTCTGCGAGATGGGCCGCTTCGGCCAGAAAAGTGGTGACGGGTATTACCACTACGAACAGGACAGCCGTCAGGCCGAGCACGACGACGAGGTCGACGCCCTGGTGGTCGGTGTCAGCCATGGCATGGGCTACGACCGCCGCGCCATCGGTGCCGAGGAGATCGTCGACCGCTGTGTGCTGGCCCTGGTCAACGAAGGGGCGAAGATCCTGCAGGAGGGCATCGCCCAGTCGGCCCACGACATCGACCTGGTGTACCTCAACGGTTACGGGTTTCCCAAGGAAGGTGGCGGCCCCATGGCCTGGGCCGACAAGCAGGGGTTGGCCGAGATCGAGCGACGCCTGCTGGAATTCAAGGGGCGCTTCGGCGAGCATTGGCAGCCGGCTGAACTGATCAGCCGCCTGGCCCGCGAGGGCGGTACTTTTGCACAGGTGAACCACGGATGAGCGAAGCAATGCCCCAGCGCGAGGACTACCGGCACTTTCAGCCGCTCATCACGCGCTGGCACGACAACGACGTGTACGGCCACGTCAACAACGTCACCTACTACAGCTTCTTCGACACGGCGGTGAACACCTACCTGATCGAAAAGGGTGGGTTGGATATTCATGACGGCGCAATAGTGGGTTTCGTAGTCAGTTCATCGTGCGACTACTTTGCTTCCATCGCCTTTCCCGAACGCATCGAGATAGGCCTGCGGGTGGGCAAGCTGGGCAACAGTTCGGTGCAATACGAGCTGGCGGTGTTCAAGGCCGATGAAGCCGAGGCCTGTGCGGCGGGGCGCTTCGTGCATGTGTTCGTCGACCGCGCCAGCAACCAGCCGGTGCCGATCCCGGCCAACCTGCGCGAGGCCCTGCAGCGGCTACTCTGATTCGCCACCCCTGCAGGGCCGGGACCCCTCAGGGCTTAACGGCGGTGCCAGTCGCGACGGTCGCGGTGGTCCCAGTGGCGACGGTCATGGCCGCGGTAGTTGCGACGGTCGTCGTAGTGCCCGCGGCTATGCGCCTCACGGTTGCTTTCGTTGCCCATGTAGTTACCCAGCGCGCCACCCGCGCCACCCCCTGCTGCCGCGCCGATCAGGCCGCCGGTGCTGCCGCCCACGCTATGGCCAAGCACGTTGCCGCCTGCCGCGCCCAGGCCACCGCCAATGGCTGCCTGGCCACGGCTGTGCTTGTTGGCGCCTACCGCAGCACCGCCAGCACCACCCAGGCCGGCACCGATGGCCGCGCCGGTGCTGCCGCCCAGCTGCTGGCCGACCGCTGCGCCCAGTACCCCACCCAATGCGCCGCCGATACCTGCTTCTGCAGTGCCGCCAGCCGACGCGAAGCCGCTGACCAGGCTCAGGGACAACAAGAGAATCGAGGTGTACTTCATAGACAAAGTCTCAGTGGAATGACGGCGCGATCCTGAGGCTCTGTAACATGGCTGACAATGAAAAACCGACGAATAACACGACTTGTACACAATTCGATAACTCATTGTTTTCAAGATGAAACTTTATGAGTTTTGCTCGGTCAGATGTACTTCGGGAAGGCCTTTTCAGCAATGAAAAGGCCTTTTTCGCAGGCTTTTTCCACATGAAGAAGCTGAAGAAAATCAGCTCCCGAGCACTGTGGAAGCGCTGTACACACGCGGCCCGTTTTTCTGTGGAAGATGAATCAGGTTCAAGTTGTGCCGCCGCGCCCACTGCAGCGCCAACCCCGTGGGCGATGACAGGCTGACCAGGGTCTGAATGCCGGCGCGCAGCACCTTCTGGATCAACTCCAGGCTGCAACGGCTGGTGACGATCGCCACCCCACCCCGAGTATTGATCTGTTGGCGAACAAGGCCGCCGATCAGCTTGTCCAGGGCATTGTGGCGGCCAATGTCTTCGCGGCCCATCAGCAGTTCGCCTTGCCCGTCCATGAACACCGCCGCGTGTACCGCGCCGCAATGCTGGCCGAGGGGCTGGAACTGGCTGATACGCTGGCGCAGGCCATCGAGCCACTGTATGGGCGGCAGCGGCGCGCCAGGCAACACGTCCAGCTCTGGCAAGGCCTGCTCCACCGCTTCCACGCCACACAGCCCGCAGCCACTGGTGCCGGCCAACTGGCGCCGCTGGTCCTTGAGGTTCCAGAAAGCACGGCTGGAGATTTCCACTTCAGCCTGCATGGCCGAGCCACAGCCGCTGAGTTTCAGGTCATAGATCTCGTCCGCCGAAGCGATGATGCCGCTGCCCATGCTGAAACCGACGATAAAGTCTTCCAGGTCAGTGGGGCTGACCAGCATCACGGCCTGGCTGATGCCGTTGTAGGCAATGGCCAACGCCACTTCCTCGGCCAGCGCGGTGCTGGCTTCGTCGCCCTGGTCCAGGTTCTGGTAGCTGTAGGTCTGGCTAGCCGCGGGCGCGGCAAGATCCAGGGCGGGCGTATTCATGGCGCGGTACCGGCGTGGAGATTGCCACAAGCCTATGCCCCTGGCCGGTATGCCGTCCAGTTGCCTGTGCCGATGCCGTCATAGACCGCTTCGATCAGTCACAACCCCTGGAGCAGTTCCAGATAGCTGTCCACTGCGCTGAATTCTTCGGTGTCCTTGGGTCCTTTGCGGCTATCGGGCTCGCGCACGGCCAGAAGATGGGCGATGCCGAAGGTACGGGCACTGCGCAGAATGGCCAGGGTGTCGTCGATGAACAGGCTGCGGGCCGGGTCGAAGGCAATATCGTCCTGCAGCGCGCTCCAGAAGTTCTGGCTCTCCTTGGGAAAGCCATAGTCATGGGAGCTGATCAAGCGTTCGAAATAGGGCGCCAGCGCCACACGCTCAAGCTTCACCGACAGCGAGTCACGGTGGGCATTGGTGATCAGGACCACCCGCTTGCCGGCCTGGCGCACGGCGGCCAGAAAGGTGTCGGCGTGGGCGCGCAGGGCGATCAGGTGCGCGGTTTCCAGCTTCAGGTCGCGTATTGGCAGGCGCAGCTCGGTGCTCCAGAAGTCCAGGCAGTACCAGTTCAGTGTGCCGGCGTTCTTTTCGAACAGTGGCCGCATCTCCATTTCCGCCATCGCCCGGCTTACGCCGTGGGTTTCGGCATAGCGCTGGGGCAGGTGCTCCAGCCAGAAATGGTTGTCGTAATGCAGGTCCAGCAGGGTGCCGTCCATGTCCAGCAGGACTGTGTCTATATCGCGCCAGGTTATGGCTTGCATACCAAAGATTCTCAGGCTGTAAGTGGACAAGAATGGCATTTGCGCCGCCAAGCCACGGTATAGTAACCCGTTCACGCCAAGGAGCCGCCCCATGCGCCAGAAACCCACCGTTCTTGCCCGCGAAATTGTAGCCAATAGCCGTCTGTTCCGGGTCGAGGAGGTGCAACTGCGCTTTTCCAACGGCGTGGAGCGCACCTATGAGCGGTTGGTGGGGCGCGGTAACGGTTACGGCGCAGTGATGATCGTGGCCATGCTCGACGCCGAACACGCGGTGCTGATCGAAGAGTATTGCGGCGGCACCGATGCCTATGAGCTGTCCTTGCCCAAGGGTTTGATCGAACCCGGCGAAGACGTGCTGGCCGCGGCGAACCGGGAGCTGAAAGAGGAAGCCGGTTTCGGTGCCCACCAGTTGGAGCACTTGACCGAGCTGTCGTTGTCACCGGGCTACATGAGCCAGAAGATCCAGGTGGTGCTGGCCACCGACCTCTACGAAGAGCGCCTGGAAGGTGACGAGCCCGAGCCCATGGGGCTGGACAAGGTCAACCTGCGCGAGCTGGCGGCCCTGGCCACCCACCCGCAATTTTCCGAGGGCCGGGCGCTTGCCGCCCTGTACCTGGCCCGTGACCTGCTGATCCAGCGTGGAGCATTTACCCTATGACCTTTCCCCACCCGTTGCTGCCGGGCGTGATCGAACTGGCACACAAGGCTGGCGAGGCCATCCTGCCGTTCTGGCGCGCCGATGTGGCGGTGACCTCCAAGGCGGACGATTCGCCCGTGACTGCCGCCGACCTGGCCGCGCACCACGTTATTGTCGCGGGCCTGCAGGCGCTGGATGCCACCATCCCGATTCTGTCGGAAGAGGACTGCGGTATCTCCCTGGCCGAGCGCCAGCGCTGGACCCGCTGGTGGCTGGTAGACCCGCTGGACGGCACCAAGGAGTTCATTTCCGGCAGTGAAGAGTTCACCGTCAACATCGCCCTGATCGACCAGGGCCGCGTGGTGTTCGGGGTGGTATCCACGCCTACCGATGGTTGCTGCTACTACGGTGGCGCGGGGTTGGGGGCCTGGCGTGCCAGGGCCGGCCAGGCGCCGGAAGAAATTCGGGTACGCAACCAGCCGCCAGCAGGTGAAGCGTTTACAGTGGTGGCCAGCCGCCGGCATTCCAGCCCGGAGCAGGAGCGTTTGCTGGCTGGGTTGGCCGATAGCCAGGGGAAACTGGCACTTGCCAGCGTTGGCAGCTCGTTGAAGTTCTGCTTGCTGGCTGAGGGGGCGGCTGATTGCTACCCGCGGCTGGCGCCCACCTCGCAATGGGATACCGCGGCCGCCCAAGGGGTGCTGGAGGGTGCTGGCGGTGAAGTCCTGGATATCGAGGGGCAGGCGTTTACTTACCCGGCACGGGAGTCGTTGCTCAATACCTTTTTCCTGGCGTTGCCGGCCCAGGCGGCTTGGCGTGAGACCTTGTTGCGGTTGGCCAGGGTCTGAGTACGGCGTCGCCGTTTTCCCGCGCTTCGCCCGGTCCTGCAAGGGTTCCACAAGGCTCATGCGGCCCTGTGGGAACGGCGCACCGCTACCGGTGCAGAACGTACTGGCCCGTGAACGTAACAGCCTGCTCACTGCTTCCCTGGTTCACCAGGTAGCTCCTGAGCTCCAGCCGCGCCCGCCCATACCGCTGCCACATCGCCACGAAGCGCTTCCAGGTCTTCTCATCCGGCGCCTCGCATACCGCCTCGGCATCCCCGGTGACCGGCAACGGATAGCTGATCTGCCCTTCCTGAATCACGATATGCCCGCCCTCGACGCCCGCCTCGCGCAAGCGCAGGTGCAACCAGCCCCAGCCCGCCAGCACGGCACCGCAATACAGGCTGCCACCAAACATGGTGCTCTTGTGGTTGACGTTGGGTGCCAGGGGTAAATGCAGGCGCAAGGCGCTGCCCTGCCAGCCGCGCACTGTCAGGCCCATGTCGCGGGTCAGGGGGATGTCGTGGTGCAGGATGGCCTGCAATTCAATGCAATCCTGGTTCATGGTCTCAGGCATCTCCCTCGTCGGCGGCGGCAAAGGTCAGGCCGTGTTTGCGCAGTTTATCGTGCAGGGTCTTGCGCGGGATGCCCAGTGCTTCGGCCAGGCTGCGCATGGAGTTGTGGTGCCTGGCCATTTCCGCGGCAATCAATGCACGCTCGAAGCTTTCCACCTGTTCGCTCAGGCTGCCGGTCATGGGCACGGGGGCCGGCTGATGTGATGCCGTGACGTGGCTCTCAAGCTCCAGGTCAAGGCCCAGGGCGAACCGCTCGGCGGCGTTCTGCAGTTCACGCACGTTGCCGGGCCAGCCGTGGCGCATCAGCATGGCGCGTTCCCCGGGTTGCAGCTGGTTGGGCAGCAGGCCGTGGCGGTCGCTGGCGGCAGTGGCGAAATGCTCGAACAGAATCAGGGCATCCTCACCACGTTCGCGCAGCGGCGGAATGCGCAGCGAGGCGACGTTCAGGCGGTAGTAGAGGTCGGCACGGAAACGGCCCTGGTCGGCGGCCTGGCGCAGGTCTTCCTTGGTGGCGGCGATAATGCGGATATCCAGCGGGATCAGCTGGTTGCCGCCCAGGCGCTCGACCACGCGCTCTTGCAGCAGGCGCAGCAGCTTGACCTGTACGTCCAGGCTCATGCTTTCGATCTCATCGAGAAACAGCGTGCCGCCGTTGGCAAATTCGAACTTGCCGATACGGCGCTTCTGCGCCCCGGTGAAGGCCCCTGGCTCGTGGCCGAACAGCTCGCTTTCCACCACCGACTCGGCCAGTGCCCCGGCGTTGATGGCCACGAAGGGGCCGTTGCGGCGGCTGGAGAGGTCATGCAGCGCCCGGGCCACTACTTCTTTGCCGGCGCCGGTTTCACCCAGGATCAGCACGTCGGCCTTGGTCGCGGCCAAGGCTCCGATCTGCTGGCGCAGGCGCAGGATCGACGGCGACTGGCCCACCAGCCGTGCGCTCAACTCGTGACGGTCACTGAGCGCCAGGCGCAGGCTGCGGTTGTCCAGGACCAGGCGGCGCAGTGCCAGCGCACGGCGCACGCTGTCCAGCAGCGCGTCGCTGGCGAAGGGTTTTTCCAGGAAGTCGTAGGCGCCAGCGCGCATGGCCTGCACCGCCAACGGCACATCGCCGTGGCCGGTGATCAGCAACACCGGCAGCTCGCTGTCCTGAGCATGCAGTTGCTGCAGCAACGCCAGGCCGTCCAGCCCTGGCATGCGGATGTCGCTGACCACCACGCCAGGCCAGTCGCGTTCGATACGCTCGGCCAGGCCATTGGCGTCACCCAGCGGCAGAATTTTCAGGCCGGCCAGGTCCAGGGTCTGGCTCAGGGCCTGACGCAGGTGAGGGTCGTCATCGATCAGTACTACCTGTGTCTGGCTGTCGATGGCGGAAACCGTGGTCATGCGGAGGGATCCTCTGGCGGTTGAAGGTTGACGCCCGGTGGCGCGCTACGCAGGCGCACGGTCAGCTGTGCGCCGCCTTGCGGGTGGTTGGCCAATACCAGCTCGCCGCCGAGGGCGCGCATCAGGGTATCGCAGATCGCCAGTCCCAGGCCAAGGCCCTGGGTACGGGTCTTGGTGGTGAAGAAGGGCTCGCGGGCACGGGCCAGGGATTCGCGGGTGAAGCCGGGACCGTTGTCGCGGATCAGCAACTCGACGCCGTCGGCCGTCTGTTCGGCGCTTATCCACAGGCAACGCGGGTTGGCCTTTTCGGTCAAGGCATCAAGGGCGTTGGCCAGCAGGTTGCTCAGCACCTGACGCAGGCGGGTTTCCCCGGCCTGCACCCACAGGGGGGCATCCGGCAGATCACGGAACAGCTCCACCGCCATGGCCCGGCGACGTTTGGCCAGCAGCGCCAGGGCATCATCCAGGGCGGGCTGCAAGGCAACGCTTTCCAGGGCGTGGCGGTCGCGGCGAGCGAAGGCGCGCAGGTGGGCGATGATGGACGCCATGCGCCCGGTCAGTTCGCCGATCAGCTTGAGGTTGCCCCGCGCGTCATCGGTGCGTTGGTGGTCGAGCAGTACCTCGGCGTTCTCTGCATAGCTGCGGATAGCGGCCAGTGGCTGGTTGAGTTCGTGGCTGATACTCGCCGACATGGTGCCGAGCACCGACAGCTTGCCCGCCTGCACCACTTCGTCCTGCACCCGCACCAGCTCCTGCTGAGCCTGCTCGCGTTCCAGTACTTCCTGTTTGAGGCGGCTGTTGAGCGCCTCCAGATCGCTGGTGCGCTCCATTACGCGCATTTCCAGCTCACGACGGGCCTTGGCCTCGAAGGCGATACGGTCCAGGTAATTGCGCCGCCGTTGCATCATCAGGCCCAGTAGCAGCATCACCACCAGCAAGGCAGCACCCCCGATCGCCACTACCGTGCGCACCGGGCGGTCGATCAACGCGCGAGGCGCAAGGATGCTGGCGTTCCACCCGGTTTCGGCGATGGGGTGGGTCTGCATCAGCCAGGCTTTTTCGTCGAGGCTCAGGGGTTGAGGGGCTTGGGTGGGGTAGGGCTGGATCGAGGCGATGGCCTGGTGTTCTTCGTCGGTCAGTGGCCGGGTAGCGCGGAAACGCCATTCAGGGCGCGATGTCAGGATCACCACGCCATGCTGGTCGGTGAGCACCAGTTGTTCCGGGGTTTTGCCCCACAGGGTCTCGGTGTGGTCCAGGTCGACCTTGACCACCAGCGCGCCGACTACCTTGGCGCCTTCGTGCACGGCGGCGGCGAAGAAGTAACCGCGCTTGCCCGAGGTGGTGCCCATGCCGAAGAAGCGCCCTACGCGGCCGGCGATGGCATCGCTGTAATAGGGCCGGAAGGCGAAGTTGCGGCCCACGAAGCTGTCCTTGGCCTGCCAATTGGATGCAGCCAGGGTATTGCCGCTGGGGTCGAGCAGGTACATGACTTCGGCGCCGGTCTGCTCGCAGATGTCCTTGAGCAGACGGTTGGCGTGGTCCACTACCTGCGGGTCGCTGGGTGATTGCAGCGTGCTGCGCAGCGCGGGCAGGTCACCAAGAATTTGCGGCAAGGTCTCATAGCGGTGCAGCGTGCCCAGCAGGTTGGCCACGTACAGGTCGAGGGTCTGGCGGTTCTGGCTGACCAGCTCACTGCGGTAGTAGCGCTCGGCCAGGTGCTGCAACGGCCACAGCAGCGGCGCCAGGCACAGGGCCAGCAAGGCAAGGCTACGCCAGCGAGGGCGGCGGGGAAGTGGGGGGGTCATGTAGGAAGCCAATGCGCCGGAGAGTATCCGGCGCATTATGCGTCATGCCAGGGGTGCCAGGCACTCGATCAACGCTTCACGCCAGTTCGGCAGTTGCACGTTCCACTGCTGTTCCAGGCGGCTGCAATCCAGGCGCGAGTTCAGCGGGCGAACGGCCGGGGTGGGGTAGGCGCTGGAAGGGATAGGCTCCAGCGTGGCGCAGGGCTTGTCCTGGGCCAGCAGGTGCTTGCCGATTTCCTGGGCAAAGCCGAACCACGAGGTTTCACCCTTGGCGGTCAGGTGGTAGGTGCCCCATGGGCCGCCCTGGCCGTTGAGCCAGTGTTCGACGAGTGCCTGGGTGGTACCGGCGATGGTGCCAGCCCAGGTGGGCGCGCCGATCTGGTCAGCCACCACGCGCAACTCGGGCTTTTCCTGCAGCAGGCGCTGCATGGTCAGCAGAAAGTTGCGCCCGTGCAGGGAATACACCCAGCTGGTGCGCAGGATCAGGTGCTTGCCACCGACGAAACGAATGGCTTTCTCACCTTCCAGCTTGCTGCGCCCATAGACGCCCAGCGGGTTGGTTTCGTCATCCTCGTTGTAGGCGCCTTCCTTGCGGCCGTCGAACACGTAGTCGGTGGAGTAGTGGATCAGGGGAATGTCCAGCGCGGCGGCTTCCTCGGCAAAGATGCCGGGGGCCGTCGCGTTGATGGCAAATGCCAGGTCTTCCTCGGTTTCCGCCTGGTCCACCGCCGTGTGCGCGGCGGCGTTGATGATCAGGGTGGGGCGCAGCGTGCGCACCACCTCGCGGATGCCCTCGGGCTGCGCCAGGTCCAACTGGTCGCGGCCCAGCACATGCAGCTCGCCAAGCTGGCCAAGGCGTTGCTGCAGTTCGCGCGACACCTGGCCGAACTGGCCGCTGATGAGGATCTTCTGGCTCATGGGAACAGGTCAGCCTCTTCTAGAGATTTGCCTTGTTGATCCTTCGCCGACAACTGGGGCGCATCCTGCAGCTCCCAGTTGATGTTCAGTGTCGCGTCGTCCCAGCGGATGCAGCGCTCGGCGGAAGGGGTGTAGTAGTCGGTGGTCTTGTACAGGAACTCAGCATAGTCGCTGAGCACCACAAAGCCATGGGCAAAGCCCTTTGGCACCCACAATTGACGGTTGTTCTGCGCGCTCAGACGCACGCCTACCCACTTGCCGAACGTTGGCGAGCTGCGGCGGATATCGACGGCGATGTCCAGGACTTCGCCAGCGGTCACGCGCACCAGCTTGCCCTGGGCATTTTCGATCTGGTAGTGCAGGCCGCGCAGCACGCCTTTCTGCGAGCGTGAATGGTTGTCCTGAACGAAGGCGTCGGTGATGCCGGTAGCCTGTTCGAAAGCCTTGGCGTTGAAGCTCTCGTAGAAGAAGCCACGTTCGTCACCAAATACCTTGGGCTCGATGATGAGCACTTCGGGTAGTTCGCTGGCGATCACATTCATCTGGTTTCCCCCGCGATACTGAACAGGTACTGGCCATAGCCTGTCTTGCCGAACGCCTTGGCGCGCACCAGCAGTTGTTCACGGTCGATCCAGCCGTTCTGGTAGGCGATCTCTTCCAGGCAGGCGACTTTCAGGCCCTGACGGTGCTCGATGGTCTGCACGTACTGGGAGGCTTCGATCAGGCTGTCATGGGTGCCGGTATCGAGCCAGGCGAAACCGCGGCCGAAACGTTCGACGCGCAGGTCGCCGCGCTCCAGGTAGGCGTTGTTGACGTCGGTGATTTCGTACTCGCCGCGTGGCGATGGCTTGACGTCCCTGGCGATCTTCACCACGTCATTGTCGTAGAAATACAGGCCGGTGACCGCGTAGCTGGACTTGGGCTCGGTGGGTTTCTCTTCGATGGACAGGGCCTTGCCGTCCTCGTCGAAGTCGATCACGCCGAAGCGCTCCGGGTCTTTGACCCAGTAGCCGAACACGGTGGCGCCCTTGGGCTGGCTGGCGGCACGTTGCAGCTGTTCGCTGAAGTGCTGGCCGTGGAAGATGTTGTCGCCCAGGATCAGGCACACCGGGTCGTCGCCGATGAACTCCTCGCCGATCAGGAACGCCTGGGCCAGGCCGTCCGGGGAAGGCTGCTCGGCATAGCTGATGTTGACCCCGAACTGGCTGCCGTCGCCCAGCAGCTGACGGTACTGAGGCAGGTCGGCCGGGGTGGAGATCAGCAGGATTTCACGGATGCCCGCCAGCATCAGCACCGAGATCGGGTAGTAGATCATCGGCTTGTCGTAGATAGGCAGCAGCTGCTTGGAAACACCCAGGGTGATGGGGTGCAGACGGGTGCCGGAACCGCCGGCCAGTACAATGCCCTTGCTCATGCAATCAGATCCTTTGGTTCGCTATTGCCCAGGCGTTCGCCCTGATAACTGCCGTCTTGTACGCGGCCACACCACTCCTGGTTGTCCAGGTACCACTGAACGGTCTTGCGCAGGCCGCTCTGGAAGGTTTCCGCCGGTACCCAGCCCAGTTCACGTTCGATCTTGCTGGCGTCGATGGCGTAGCGCAGGTCGTGGCCCGGGCGGTCCTTGACGAAAGTGATCAGGTCGGCGTACTGGCTGATGCCAGCCGGGTGCTGGGGCGCGAGCTCGTCCAGCAGGCTGCAGATGCTGCGCACCACTTCGATGTTCTGCTGCTCGTTGTGGCCGCCGATGTTGTAGGTCTCGCCCACCTTGCCTTCGGTCACTACCTTGAACAGGGCGCGGGCGTGGTCTTCCACGAACAGCCAGTCGCGCACCTGCTTGCCGTCGCCATACACCGGCAGCGGCTTGCCTTTCAGGGCATTGAGGATCACCAGCGGGATTAGCTTTTCCGGGAAGTGGAACGGCCCGTAGTTGTTCGAGCAGTTGGTGATCAGCACCGGCAGCCCGTAGGTACGCTGCCAGGCGCGGACCAGGTGGTCGGAGGCCGCCTTGCTGGCCGAGTAGGGCGAGCTGGGAGCGTACGGGGTGGTTTCGGTGAACAGATCGTCCACGCCGTGCAGGTCGCCATACACTTCGTCGGTGGAAATGTGGTGGAAGCGGAAGGCTTCCTTTTCCGCCGCGGGCAGCTTGGCCCAGTAGGCGCGCGTGGCCTCCAGCAGGCTGTAGGTGCCAACGATGTTGGTCTGGATGAAGTCCGACGGGCCATCGATGGAGCGGTCCACATGGGACTCGGCCGCCAGGTGCATGATGGCATGGGGCTCGAAACGGGCCAGTACGGCGCTCACCGTGGCCTGGTCGACGATGTCGGCCTGGACAAATTCGTAACGGCTGTTGCTGGCAATGCTGGTCAGGGACTCAAGATTGCCCGCGTAGGTCAGCTTGTCGAGGTTAAGCACCTCATGCTCGGTATTTTCAATCAGATGGCGAACGAGGGCCGAGCCAATGAAGCCGGCACCTCCGGTGATCAGGATTCGCATGTCGATTTGCCTTCTTCCATAAACTGACAGTGAGCGGTTGGAGCATAGCTTGTGGGTAAGTATTGCCCGGCGCAAGCTCGATTCTTTGACAAATAGTCACAAAAAACCGTGAATTGATAATTTCGGATACAGACTTGCCTAACTTGAGGCCCAGTGGCGATATATGGCAGCTTAAAACTACAAGAGGTTGCCGCAATGTCGCTCGCCACGTTGATCCACCGGTCCGGCCGGCCCAGCCCCTGCGTGAGTACCGCCCAGGCACAGGTGCTGGTGCAGGCCCACTATGGGCTGCGCGGGGCATTGACACCCTTGGGCAGCCAGCAAGACCTCAACTTCCTGGTCGACACCCGTGATGGACGCTTCGTACTCAAGATCTGTCACGGCGATTACGCCGCCGTCGAATTGCAGGCTCAGCATGCGGCGCTCAGGCACTTGGCCGGCAAAGGGCTGGCAGTGCCGGGCGTGCGCCTGGCGTCCAATGGCCAGGACCTGTTGAGCGATAACGTCGACGGGCAGGCCATCCAGTTGCGCCTGCTCGATTATATCGAGGGTCAGCCTCTGACCCGCAGGCCTCACGTAAGTGCCCGGTTGCTGGAAAATATGGGGCGACTGTGCGCGGACGTCGATAGTGCCCTGGCCGATTTCGACCACCCCGGGCTCAACCGCGTCCTGCAGTGGGACCCGCGCCATGCCCAGGCGCTGATCACCCAGCTGTTGCCCGTGTTGGCCGACACCGAACGGCGCAGCCAGGTGGCCGATGCTGCCGCTCAGGCCCTGGAGCGCTTGGCGGCCGTGGCGCAGGACCTGCCCTGCCAGGCCGTGCACCTGGATATCACCGATGACAACAGCGTATGGCATCGCGATGCCCAGCGCCGCTGGCAGCTCAGCGGCCTGATCGACTTCGGTGACCTGGTCCGCACCTGGCGCGTGGCCGACCTCAGCGTGACCTGCGCGGCAATGCTGCACCATGCCGAGGGCGACCCCTTCGCCATTTTGCCGGTGGTCAAGGCCTGCCACGCTCGCAACCCGCTGACCCAGGCTGAAGCGCTGGCGCTGTGGCCCATGGTGGTGGCGCGGGCGGCGGTGCTGGTGCTCAGCAGTGAACAGCAACTGAGCGTGGCCCCGGGCAATGCCTACATCGCCGGCAATATCGCCCATGAATGGCAGATATTCGATACGGCAACCTCCGTGCCCTTCGACCTCATGGAGGCTGCTGTCCAACAAGCCGTGGGCCAGTTCCCGCGGCCGCTGGACCTCACGCAATGCCTGCCCTTGTTGCCGAGCCTTGCAGCCAGCGCTTTTCGGACGGTGGACCTGGGCGTGCTCAGCGAGCACTTCGTCGATGGCAATTGGCAGCAGCCCGGTATCGATGAGCGCCTGCTTGGCGCCTGTGGGCAGAGCAGCACGCTGTATGGGCAATACCGCTTGTCGCGCACGCGCATCGACTGCGCCACGGAGCCTGACACCTGCGCCCTGCATGTCGAGTTGAACGTGCCGGCCGGTGTGCCGGTACAGGCGCCATTCGCCGGTTTGCTGCGCCGCACCGCGGACGCTGGCCTGTGGTTGCAAGGCGAAGGCGTCAGCCTGCACCTG
Organism: Pseudomonas sp. RIT-To-2; assembly: GCF_029623465.1. Classification (NCBI taxonomy): domain Bacteria; kingdom Pseudomonadati; phylum Pseudomonadota; class Gammaproteobacteria; order Pseudomonadales; family Pseudomonadaceae; genus Pseudomonas; species Pseudomonas sp. RIT-To-2. Next base: position 102,987 of record NZ_JAPYKM010000008.1, read on the forward strand.
TGGGGTGTGGACACCGAGCTGGCTGCGGACACCCCGCTCGCCGCCGGGCAGCCTCTGGGTGCAGGCAATGGCACTATTGTGGTGCAGTTGTGCCGTGCCGATGAGGTCAGCCCGCCACTGTTCGCCACGCCCTCACGGGCATCGGCGTGGCTGGCGCTGTGCCCGTCGCCGCGTGCGCTGCTGGGGTTCGATTGCGATGCGCCGCCGCTGGCCGACCCGCAGGCCTTGCTGGCGCGGCGCGAGGCCAGCTTTGCCCGTTCGCAGAAGCATTATTATCAGGCCCCGCCGCAGGTAGAGCGTGGCTGGCGCAACCACTTGATCGACCTGCAGGGCCGGTCCTACCTGGACATGCTCAACAACGTCGCGGTGCTGGGCCACGGCCACCCGCGCATGGCGGCCGTGGCAGCGCGCCAGTGGTCACTGCTCAACACCAATTCGCGGTTTCATTACGCCGCCATCGCCGAATACTGCGAGCGCTTGCTGGCCCTGGCCCCGACCGGCTTCGACCGGGTCTTCCTGGTCAATAGCGGTACCGAGGCCAATGACCTGGCCATTCGCCTGGCGTGGGCCGCCAGCGGCGGGCGCGACATGCTCAGCGTGCTCGAGGCTTACCATGGTTGGTCGGTAGCCACCGATGCTATCTCCACCTCCATCGCCGACAACCCCCAGGCCCTGAGCACGCGGCCCGACTGGGTGCACCCGGTCACGGCACCCAATAGCTACCGGGGCGCCTTCCGGGGCCCGGGCAGTACCGCGGGCTATGTGCAAAACGTCGAGCAAACCCTGGCACGCCTCACGGCGCAGCACCGCCAAGTGGCTGGCTTCATCTGTGAGCCGGTGTACGGCAACGCGGGCGGAATCGCGTTGCCGCCAGGTTACCTGCAGCAGGTGTATGCCAAGGTGCGTGCGCTGGGCGGTGTCTGCATCGCCGACGAAGTACAGGTGGGGTATGGCCGCCTCGGTGAGTACTTCTGGGGTTTCGAAGAACAAGGCGTGGTGCCCGACATCATCACCATGGCCAAGGGCATGGGCAACGGCCAGCCCCTGGGTGCGGTCATTACCCGCCGCGAGATTGCCGAGGCGCTCGAAGCCGAGGGCTACTTCTTTTCGTCGGCGGGCGGCAGCCCCGTCAGTTGCCAGATCGGCCTGGCGGTGCTGGACGTGATGGCCGAAGAGGGGCTGTGGGAGAACGCCCGCGAAGTGGGCGGGCATTTCAAGGCACGGCTGCAAGCGTTGGCAAGCCGGCACCCACTGGTGGGGGCGGTGCATGGTTCGGGCTTTTACCTGGGGGTGGAGCTGGTGCGCAACCGCGAGACCCTGGAACCCGCCACGGAAGAAACTGCCCTGCTGTGCGAGCGCCTGCGTGAGCTGGGTATCTTCATGCAGCCAACGGGGGACTACCTGAATATTCTCAAGATCAAGCCGCCCATGGTGACCACGCGCCAGAGCGTGGACTTCTTCGTCGACTGCGTGGACAAGGTCCTCTCAGAAGACCTCTGAAACAGATTATTATCGGTAATATTCACCCCTCTATAGGCGCTTTTTTGCCAGTAAGCTTTGAAGGAGCAAAGGCTTATTGGCAAGATTGTGCCAAGATCTGTTGGTGTTTTCGGCACGTCTCCACTTCCAGGGTAGATAAATATCGGCTATAACGTATTCCAGATATTTATCGGTCTTTCTTGCTGAGGAGATTGTTCATGAGCCGTATCGTCACCGTCGCCGCCACCCAGATGGCCTGTTCCTGGGATCGCCAAGCCAACCTGGCCACCGCCGAGAAGCTGGTGCGCGAAGCTGCTGCCAAGGGCGCGCAGATCATCCTGATTCAGGAACTGTTCGAAACCCCCTACTTCTGCCAGAAGCCGAACCCGGACTACCTGCAGTTGGCGACGCCTACCGAGACCAATGCGGCCATCGAGCATTTCCAGGCCATCGCCCGCGAGCTGCAGGTGGTACTGCCCATCAGCTATTTCGAACTGGCAGGGCGGGCACGCTTCAACAGCATCGCCATCATCGACGCGGATGGCCGCAACCTGGGCGTCTACCGCAAGAGCCACATCCCTGACGGCCCCGGCTACCACGAAAAGTACTACTTCAACCCGGGTGATACCGGCTTCAAGGTATGGCAGACCCGCTACGCGAAAATCGGCGTGGGTATCTGCTGGGACCAGTGGTTCCCCGAGTGCGCCCGCAGCATGGCGCTGCAAGGCGCGGAAATACTCTTCTACCCGACCGCCATCGGCAGCGAGCCCCATGACAAGAGCATCAGTTCGCGCGACCACTGGCAGCGTGTGCAGCAAGGCCACGCCGGTGCCAACCTGATGCCGCTGGTAGCCAGTAACCGCATCGGCACCGAGGCGCAGGACGGTTACGACATCACTTTTTACGGCAGTTCCTTCATTGCCAACCCGTTCGGTGAAAAGGTCCAGGAGTTGAACGAAACCCAGGAAGGCGTGCTGGTGCACAGCTTTGACCTCGACAAGCTGGAGCATGTACGCAGCGCCTGGGGCACCTTCCGTGACCGTCGCCCGAACCTGTATGGTGCACTTAAAACTCTCGATGGTTCCCTGGAGTCCTGAACAACCATGACCACTTTGACAACTACCCCGCGCGCCGACGGCTTTCACATGCCCGCCGAATGGGCTCCGCAAACCCAGGTGTGGCTGGTGTGGCCAGAGCGCCCCGACAACTGGCGCCTGGGCGGCAAGCCTGTGCAGGCCGACCACGTGACATTGGCCAAGGCCATCGCGCGCTTCCAGCCGGTGACCGTCGGCGTTTCCGCTGCCCAGTACGACAACGCCCGCGCGCGCCTGGATGCCCCGAACATCCGCGTGGTGGAAATCAGCAATGACGATGCCTGGGTACGTGATACCGGCCCGACCTTCGTCATCAACGGCCAGGGCGAGGTACGTGGCGTTGACTGGGGCTTCAATGCCTGGGGCGGCTTCGACGGCGGCCTGTATGCACCATGGAACCGTGACGAGCAACTGGCCAGCAAGGTGCTGGAAATCGAACGCTGCGCGCGCTACCACACCGAAGGCTTCGTGCTTGAAGGCGGTTCCATTCACGTCGACGGCGAGGGCACCCTGGTGACCACCGAGGAATGCCTGCTCAACCGCAACCGCAACCCGCACCTGACCCGCGAGCAGATCGAAGCGGTATTGAGCGACCACCTGGCCGTGGACAAGATCATCTGGCTGCCGGATGGCCTGTTCAACGACGAAACCGACGGCCACGTCGACAACTTCTGCTGTTACGTTCGCCCAGGCGAAGTGTTACTGGCCTGGACAGATGATTCCAATGACCCCAACTACAGCCGGTGCCGTGCGGCGTTGAATGTATTGGAGAACACACAGGACGCTCGCGGGCGCACCATCATGGTGCACAAGATGCCCATTCCCGGACCTTTGTATGCAACTGAAGACGAATGCGCGGGTGTCGATCTGGTAGCCGGCAGCCAGGAGCGCAACCCCTCCGTACGCCTGGCCGGTTCGTACGTGAACTTCCTGATCGTCAACGGCGGCATCATTGCCCCAAGCTTCAACGACCCGAAAGATGCCGAAGCCAAGGCAATTTTGCAGCGCATCTTCCCCGATCATGAAGTGATCATGATTCCTGGCCGCGAGATGCTCCTGGGCGGTGGCAACATTCACTGCCTGACCCAGCAGCAACCGGCGCCCACGAAGGCCTGATCCAGGAGTCAAATGAAGAACCCGTCATCTGGCGGGTTTTTTGTACCAGTTCGGACATTCTGCTATACCGTGGCACAGGTTTTGTATCGTAACCGGTGGCTTAAAGGGCGGTACGTGTCAGTCGTACTGTCATAAAGCGTGGGTAACTTTGCCGCTCACGAAACCGGGAAAACAGGTGTCTACATGAACGTAATGAGTGAGCCGGCTTCGCACCCATCCGCCGTCCCTGCCGAATCCCTGCAGCGGCTGGCGCAATGGCTGAAATGCAACGGCAGTATCAAGATCCAAGCCCCTGACCCAGTCCAGGCGCTTGCCGAGCGCTACCCTGCGGGGTTGCTCACGCAGGCTGAACTGGAGGCCTTGCTGGGTTCGTTTAACCACTAGCAGCAGCGGTCACGACGCCGCGTCCCCCAGAGGCATGGAGCCTCCTTCCATCCCCCGCCAATGCCTGCGCGCTTTTGGTTATAAGCTGCGAACTCCTTGTAAATTGACACCTTGGCCGGGCCGCCGCTAGGATTCCGCCCAACGCCTGTGGCTATCCGCCATCTGTCCAGTATTCGATAAGGCCCGCGTTGCATTCTTGCACGCGGGCCTTTGCGTTTAACGTCGGGGAAACGGCTGGGCGGCGTCTTAACCAGCAATAAGGAAAACAAGATGTTGAATAACCGTATCGGTCTGATCGCTCTGGGCTTGATGAGCGCAACCCAAGCCTTTGCAAGCGATCAAGACGATGCCAAAGGCTTTGTCGAAGACAGCCACCTGTCGGTGCTGGCGCGCAACGCCTACATCAATCGCGATTACAAAGACGGCAACAAGGACAAGGCCGAGTGGGGCCAGGCCTTCATCGGCACCTTCACCTCCGGTTTCACTCAAGGCACTGTAGGCGTCGGTGTTGACGCCTTCGGCCTGTATGCCAAGAACCTGGACCAGAAAGCCAGCCGCAGCGGTGCCGGTGGTATCGACTTCTTCCGTCAGGGCGACGACGGCAAGCCGGCAAGCGACCTGGCTCGCGCGGGCGCGGCGGTCAAGTTCCGCTTCTCCAACACCGTGCTCAAGTACGGTGACCAGATGCCGTCGCTGCCGATACTGAGCTACGACAACAGCCGCCTGTTGCCGGAAAGCTACACCGGTACCCTGATTACCTCGAAAGAGATCAAGGGCCTGGAACTGAACGTCGGTCACTTCACCGAAGAAGCGCAGAAGAGCGCCGAAGGTCGTGACAGCGGCGAGCTGAAGAGCCTGAACGTTTATGGCGGCAGCTATGCCTTCAACGACCAGTTCAAGGCGTCGCTGTATGGCACCACCATCGAAAACGTCGGCAAGAAGCAATACCTGGGCGCGACCTACGTATTGCCGCTGCAGAAAGACCAGTCGCTGACTTTTGATTTCAACGGTTACAAGAGCGAACTGGACCAGAAGCAGGTCACCAAGGCCGAGCTCGATGGCAGCTCCAACACCATCTGGAGCCTGGCGGCCACCTACGCCGTGGGCCCGCACTCGTTCATGGTCGCGCACCAGCGCAGCACCGGCAGCACCGGTTACAACTACGGTGGCTACCAGCGCAAGGGTGGCGTGGGTGACGGTGGTACTTCCATCTACCTGACCAACTCCTACTGGTCGGACTTCAACGGTCAGGACGAGCGCTCCTGGCAGTTGGCCTACGGCCTGGACTTCGGTGCCTACGGCATCCCTGGCCTGACCTACAAGGTGGCGTACGTGCGCGGTGACAACATCACCGCAGGCGACGAAACCGGCGGTACCGAGCGCGAAATCTTCAACCAGTTCCAGTACGTGGTTCAGCAAGGCCCGGTCAAAGACCTGACCGTGCGCGTACGTAGCTCTATCCTGCGTGTGTCTGACAATGTCAGCGCTTACAACGTGAGCGGTAACGAAGTACGCGTGTTCGTCGACTACCCGATCAATATTTTCTGATCCTGTCGGCCACAGCGCAATAACAGCAAGCCCCGCTTTCAGCGGGGCTTGCTGTTTCTGGCCTCGGCCAATGCCAGAAAGGCTTCGATATCATTGCTGCACAGGTACCGGGCCGCGGCTTTGACTTCCTCGTACGGCCAGTCCCACCAGGCGCTGGCTAGCAGGCGTTCACGCACGTCTTCCTCGAACCGCCAGCGGATGAACCGGCACGGGTTGCCACCCACTACCGCATAAGGCGGTACATCGCGTGTGACCACAGCGCCCGCGCCAACCACGGCGCCATGGCCGATGGTCACGCCGGAAAGAATCATCACCCCACGGCAAATCCAGCAATCGCTGCCGATAACCACGTCGCCCTTGGTGGGTTTGTAATCGCCAGCGTCCTCCAGCCCATCGACGAAGGCCGGGAAGGGGAAGCAAGTGACCCAATCGGTGCGGTGGCCACCGCCCAACAGCACTGTGACCTCTTCGGCGATGGACGAGTAGGCGCCTACCGAGAACGTGGTGTCGTCGCCGAACTCGACTACCTCCGGCTTGCCGTAACTGGCCGCGCCGATCTCATACTTCGGGTAGCGCAACTGCAACTTCGCCTGGCCGCGCTGCAGTTTTTCCAGTTTGCGCAGCTGCTTGAGCTGTTTTCTTGTTCTGAGTTTTTCGAACAGGTTCATCGTTGTCTCATTCGGTGTTTCAGCGTGGTTTGCGGCGGCTCAGCAGCAAGCTCTTGAGCCGCCGCAACGTCACCGCGTTCCAGTAGCGCAGCGGAATGGAGCGCAACAGGCGCCATGCCTCTTTCTTGTCTGCCTTCACCGCGTACTTCAACGCTTTGTTGATCGTGACCGCCCGCCCCAGTGGGTAGCCCGGATGGGCCTGGAAGGGGGCCAGCGCCAGCAGGTCGGCCTCCAGCAGTGTGCGGTAGCGCCGCGAGAGATTCTGCGGATGGCGGCGGTAACGAGTCACGTGCAGGGGTAACTGGTGCACCTCGTAGCCGTGGCTGGCGACGCGCAGGGTGATCTGCAGGTCCTGAACCTTGATCGCCGGGTCGTAGAAGCCGGCTTTCTGCAGCGCGTCCATGCGGTACAGCGACACCGGTGCGCCCATCACAATGGCACCACTGACGATTTCGTCCAGCTTCAGGCGGCGCAGGCCCCGGGGCCGCTGCTGCTTGATCTCGTTGCCGTGGCGGTCCATGTAGATGATCAGCGCACCCACGCAGCCCACCTCGGGGTGCTTGTCCAGGTAGTCGGCGCGCACCCTCACCGATTCGGGCAGCATGATGTCATCCAGGTCCGGTGTGGCCACGTACACGCCACGGGCGTGGCGCAGGCCATGGTTCAGCGCGGCGCTGACGCCCTGGTTGGGCTGGCTGTAGAGCTGGAAATCGTAGGTCTGGCGCAAGGCTTGGAGCATCTCCAGGCTGGCGTCGGTGGAACCATCGTCGACGATGATGACTTCGAAATTGGGGTAGTCCTGAGCGAAAATGCTTTGCAGCGAGCTTTCCAGATACTGCTGCGCGTTGTAGCAAGGCGCGACGATGCTGACCAGGGGGGCGTTTGGCCGGGCGGGGCTATCCTGGGCGGACGATGGTTCGGTCATGATTACCGATATTCCTTGAAGCCCGCGGCATGCGCCTTGGGGGCCAACTGGACTGTATCCATTTGAACAAGATGTTCGTGCAAGGCCTTTAGGTTGCGGCAGCCAGGTTTTGTTCCGTGAGCCTTGAGTTACTATCGGCAGCTTTCCATTACAGGACGTTACTTCTCATGTCGCGATTCCTCCCTGCCTGGGCCACCCGCCTGGCCGTTGCCACTGGCCTGCTGTTGACTGCCGCTATCAGTGTGGGCGCGCAAGACGTACCTGCCTTGAGTGCAGCGGAACAGGAAAGGGTAGACGGATTCATCAAGAATGATGGCCGAACGCAGTATCAGAATGTGGTGTTCGGGTTTGGCGTGATGCCAGGGGTAGCCGATGTGTACCAGGGCAATGGCACCGACGATGGTGTGCTCATCCCCCTGGGAGGGGACCGCGAGATGGCGGTCAACGCCAGTTACGATGCCGCGGAGCTGGGCAGCACCAAGGCGCTGATGGACAGTGAGCTATCGGACGTGGACCCCGCCAGCGTGCAGCGCCAGGCCGTGGTGCTGGATTCGCAGCCTGCCGAGCAAGCGCAATGGAAGGACAGCGTCTACCTGTACCGCTCCATCGTTGAATACCGCAACACCGGGGCGGATTCGGGCATCAACTACACCTTGCGGTTGAAGACCGATGCGGCGAACCAGCAGGCCGACGAACAGGCCTTCGACGTGCTGGTGAAATCGTTCAAGCACTACCAGATCGAAGATCAGAACTGAGTGCCGACAGGCTTCAGGCGGTGTGCCTGGGGCCGCGCGGTGGCTTGGGCGCGGCCGGGTCCGCTACGGGGCGTTTACTGCTCGGTCGGCACCACTTCTACCGCGGTGATCTTCCAGGCGTCCTTATCCTTGCCCAAGGTCACGTTCAATACCTGGCTGTTGTCTTGCGTGGTGCCCAGCACCACGTTTTCCTGTGCGGTGGCGCCCTTGGTGGCGGTTTCGGTGACCTGGATGTGCGTCAGCCAGCTGTCATCGATGTCCTGGGACTTGATGAAGTAGTCCTCATCCAGCCCGTCCTCGCTCTTGGCCTGCTTGTCGATCGCCTTGATCAGGCTGTCGGCCACGTACTGCTGCATTTGCTGGGGGTTGTCATTCAGGGGCACCTTGTCGTCGCTCAGGCGCTTGAGGTACCAGGCGTAGAACGCCTGGGTGGTTTGCTGGGCGGAAGGCGCATCGGCCGCCGCGATGGAAAGATGTAAACCAGCCAGTACACACAACAGCGAAAGCAGACGCTTCATGATCAGTTACCCAATAGATGGACAAGGGTTTGACGCAGCAAGGCGCGATAGACGGCGTTCATAGTACAGAGAGCGGGCAGGGTACGACCAGTTGCACGTCCACCGCCGCGCCACGGCGCCTTAGCGCAATGGGTTGCTGACCCCCTCGATCTGGCGCTTCACCTGCAGCGGGTCATCAATGCCCTTGAGCACCAGGTCACTGATCCCGCGCCCGGTGATGCGCACCGTACCGAAGCCCAACAAGCGCCCCATCACACTCTGGTCCAGGTCCACCGTCTCGATGGACGATAGCTTCATTTCCTCGGTGGTACGGCTGATGATGCCGCGCTTGTGGATAACCCGCTTGTTGGTCACCCCGTTTTCCTGGCAGCGCAGGCTCAGCCACTTGTAGATGGCCACTGGCGACAGAATGCCCACGGTCACCACCGCCAGCAGCACCCACAGCCACACATGTACCCAGTTCAGCCAATGCAGCTTGAACACGGCCTCGATCTGTTCGCCGGCGGAAAGGGAGCTCTGGATGTAGGATTTGTTTGCCACGGGGTAAGCCTCTTGCGGTTGATGGGCGCGACTTTAGCACTCTCCCTGCACGGCAGGGGCACCACGCCCCGTCGGGCAGGCGGTTGCCCCCCACGAACCTGTGCCATGATGGCTACAGGCCTTTATTCAGGGTGACGAGCGTGGACGCTGACTCCGAACAGCCCCCCAAGCCAGACTTGGCAGGTGACGAACGCCAGGTGCTGCATGAACTGGCCCGCCGCCTTCGTCAGGCCGAGCAGCGCGAACAGGCTTTGCTGCAACAGTTGGCCGAACTGCGCGAAAGCCAGAACCGTCTTGCCCTGGCCATCGACAACAGTGGCACCGGCGTGTGGGACCGCGACGTACTGAACGACACGATTCACTACTCCGCCGGCTGGAAAGCCCTGCTGGGCTACGAACCCCACGAGCTCACCCCTGAACTCAAGGACAGCTACAAGCGCGTCCACCCCGAAGACCTGCCCTTCGTGCAAGCGACCATTCAGGCACACTTCCAGCAGCGCACCAGCGCCTACGAGGTAGAGCACCGCGTACGCTGCAAGGACGGCAGCTACAAATGGATCAACAGCCGCGGCCGGGTCGTCACCCGCGACGCCCAGGGCAACCCGCTGCGCATGATCGGCACCACCACCGACATCACCGAGCGCAAGCGCCTGGAAGCCGACCTGCAGGCTCATGCCAGCATGGACTTCCTCACCCAACTGCCCAACCGTCGGCATTTCATGCAACAGCTGGGTGCCCAGCGAAGCCGGGCCTGCGTGCTGATGCTCGACCTGGACCACTTCAAGCACATCAACGACCGCTGGGGCCACGCCACCGGCGACCTGGCACTCAAGCACTTCGCTGGCATCCTCAGTGCCCAATTGCGCAAGACCGACGCGGCGGGCCGCATTGGCGGGGAGGAATTCGCCGTACTGCTGCGCGGCACCGACAGCCGCGAAGCCTGCGCCTTCGCCATGCGGTTGCAGGAAATGCTCGCGGTAACCCCGCTGATGCATGGCGGCCGGGTCATCGGCCTGACGGTCAGCATCGGCGTCAGCGACCTGCGCGAGGGTGATGACAATGCAGAGGCGGCGCTTGGCCGCAGTGACAGGGCGCTATACCGGGCGAAAGCGGGTGGCCGAAACTGCGTAGTGGCTGAGTAGCCCCTCGCACCCAGGCAACCCTGTGGGACCGGGCGAAGCTCGGGAAGAAGCCCCCACACTCCCATCCTCTTACCTTGGGAAATTTCCTACAGCAATCAGCCCCACCCCACCCGAATATCCCTTCCAGCGGACCCAATTCCGCACAGGCGCCGCCCAAATCCTGGGGTCAGGCGCAACTCCACAACCCTGCAATACCCCTGGGAGTATTGGATGCAAATCACCTTCGACCTTACCTTGACCCCTCAAGAGATCGCCGAAATCGCCCAGATCATCGGCTGCCCGACCGGCAACGTCCCCGCAGCCCTGGGCGACTACGGCAAAGCCGCACTACGCGAATACCTGGCCATGATGCGCGGCCAGAAGGCCCTCAAGCGCGGCACCGATATCCATGAGTACCGCCTGTTCCTGCTGGTGGAAACCGTCTTCGCCGGCCATATTCCTGACGAGCAGACCATCAGCAAGATCTTCCAGACCACCGCCACCGAAAGCCGCGGCCTGCTGCGCTCCATCATCTCCAAATACCAATACCTGCTGCGCGACGCCATCGACCAGACCCTCAAGGACATGCTCGAAGGCGCCACCGCCGAAGCCGTCACCGGCCCTTTCCTGGTAACCATGAACAGCGTCAACGTCATCGAAGAGCTGAACAAGAAACTCGCGGCCATCGACGGCACACTCCCCTCCATCGCCAAAAAGCGCGGCAGCGTCGCCACCTACGAAATCCTCAAGTCCTCCTATGACCACCTGTGCACCCAACTGGGAGCAACGCCAGTGGCGTACGTGCCGTGATGGGGGACGCGATATCGGCAGCGAGCCTGCTGATGGCCGTCGTAGCGATTCTCTACGGCGCCTGGTACCAGGAAATCAGCTGTGCCACTCGGGTTACCGTGCCGTTGCATGACAGGTACAAGGAATTGGCCATTGTGCAGCCAGCCTTGTTCGCCCGTTGCCTGCCGCTGGCCTGCATGGCCACCTTGGTGGTGCTGGTGTTTCTACCGGTGATGGTCGGCGTCATATGGCACGCCGTGACCGTGCTGCACGACGCGGGGCTTCAGGCCTACAGCCTGTATAACCCCGCGCGCACCGCCTTCTGCCTGGTGGTAATGGTGGCAGGCGCCATGGCCGCGCACCTGTGGCGCATGACCGCGAAGCTGGTGGGCCTGTGGCGCAAGCTGAAGGCATGAACACGCCTACGCGCAGAGCTGCATTTTCAGATGTTTCCTACAGCAATTCGTCGCGCCCTGTTCGACCATGGTGGTCGCGGGCCCAGAAGCCTGGGCTCGCGACAACCATGGCCCACACGGGAAATATGAATGCCCAACCCTTCCAACCTTGCCTTGACCCCGCAAGAGCAGACCAACGCCGCCAATGGCGAAACCTTCCAACCCCATGCAGGGAGGTCACCCCATGATGGTCGATGACCTGCCGGCGGCGAACCTGCTGATGGCGCTGGTGGCAGTTCTCTATGGGTTCTGGTCCCAGGGCATCAGCAGAGCGACCCGGGTCGTGGTACCGGTGCTCGACAAGAAACAGGCATTGGCCAAGGTAGACCGGATCTTGTTCACCCGTTGCCTGCCACTGGCGTGCATGGCCGCGATAGTCTTCCTGCCGCACATGGTGGACATGCTCTGGAGCGGTGCCAAGGCACTGCAGCAGACAGGGCTTGCGGCCTACGCCCCGCTGGACTCGGCGCGTACCGCCTTCAGCCTGGTCGTGCTGGTGGGCGTCGCCATTGCCTGGCACCTGTGGCGAATGGCCTGGGCGCTGATCCGCCTGCGGCGGAGGCTGAAAGCGTAACCACAACCCCGCGCCCGCAAAAACCAGTGTGGATAAATGCCGCCTTGTAGGACCGGGCGCAAGCTCGGGAAGCAGACGGCGCGGTGTCCCGGCCATCCCGCCAAGCGTCACCTAACCCTCAGCAGCGGACCTGGCCGGGCTCCAGGCGCTGCGGTATCTGATGTAAACATCACCAGCTCAAGCCATGTCCCATGGCGGCCCACCGCAAGGCAATTGTGGGAGCCGCCTGGCTAGCGAGCTTTTCGATGCCATCCCGAACCTGAGACGAGATTTCCACAGGCCATCGATGCATGGTGGTAGGGCATAAGCAAGAACAGATTCCCGCCTACAATACCGGTAACCCAGTCATCCACAAACGGCACGTATCCTACGCAAAGCCATAGTGCTCACATCCATAAAATCTATGTAAATCAGCAATTTATACATGTGGATAACTTATTTATGTCCCAGTTTAAGGGGCTTTTGAGCTGTGAGTAAAATTACCCACAGCCCGAGCCGCCCTTATCCACAACCGGCATAACACACTCGAACAACTGCGAGGCAGCCAGTTATCCACAGCCCTCTACGAGCTCAAAACGATTCCCGGACGTCCTCCACAGTTACCCACAGCCGTTCCCGCAACGGTTCGATCAGGCATCTAACCTGATCGGCATTCAGTCGCTCAGTGTGTGCAGAATCCAACAGCCTAGCCATCAACGCCATCCCGTCATGAACATCCGCAACACCCTGCACAGCCCCTCGTAGCCCCTCCAGAGAGGTCAGCAAAATCCCATGCATGGATTGCCACTCTTTCAGCATTTCAACGCCCACTGGCTCCCCCGATACGATGAAACGTTGCAGCTCGTATTGGAAATCACGCACGTATTTTTCGATATTCACAGCAGCTAATCCTTGCGAAAGCCCGGCATGACCCCGCCACGCTCCTCGTCCTAACAGCGTTGATCGCAGCCGTCCCTTTTCACTGCGCAGGAGTGCCCCAGTAAAGAAAGCACAGATTCAGCCGAATACTAAGTAAGTCTTAGTACATGGTCAACGCGAATCTAAGAATCTCTTAGCCTTTTAGTGGCTAAAAAATGAGCACGTTCAGCAAGCGGTTGAAGGAAGCCAGGAAGGCGGCTGGGATCTCACAGCAGCAACTGGGGATAGAGGCGGGGATCGAGCCTGCGTCGGCGAGTGCGCGAATGAACCAGTATGAAAAGGACAAGCATGCGCCGAACCCGGCGACGGTGCTGCAGATTGCGCAGGTGCTGAAGCTGCCTGCTGCTTACTTTTATAGCGAGGATGATGATGAGGCGCGGTTGCTGGTGGCGTTTCATCGGCTATCGCAGGAGGAGAGGGCGCGGGTGATGGCGGTGGTTGTGGGTAATATGGGGTGACGTTGTACTCGTTAGCCCAAGGGGGAGATGTTGTGTGATCTGTGGGTTGCTCCTTTTCAAATCCCGCAGGCTGCATCCTCCTACTCGAGGCCTGATACTATGCGCACTCACCCGCAACGCTCTGGCGGCATGGTCATGGGGTCATGCGATAAGCAGCGTCCGGGGGAGAAGGTCGAGTATGGTCATCAGGGGCTGCTGGGGCCGCGTCTCTAGCAGGACGGTGTCGGCGCTGATCTGAAAGCCTCCCTGGCCACTCGACCGCCCAGCCTGCATCCCCAATGCGGAGCCCTGAAAAAATCTGACCATTGGCGAGAGGTTTCGCTAAGGGGTAGGGCGGACGGGCGCCGGTTAGCGACCCTGCGTTGACGTCGCGTCCTCGATTAGCCACGGCAACGCGGGTCAAAGCCTCCCCCGAGACACTCGAAACAGCAAATTGACCTGCCATCTTGCTTGGCGGATATTTTCTTGGCCGTTCGAATTTTTCTTTGAGTGGTGCGGGCTGGCCGCGCCTCGGTAACAAAACTAAGAGCCTGTGTTGACTCGACGAGCTTTCAACAGTTTCGGCGAACTTCGTTTTTGCCTCCGGGCCGCGCCAATCATGCAAGTGGGGCGCTGCTATTTTCTGTATCGGCGGCTGAAAGAAGTACTACCGTTGTATAGTCGTTTACACGCTTTCCACGAAAGAACAGAACTCACCGCAAGCACCCCGCCAAACACCCACCATAAAAATGTGGGATTAGTCGATAAGTGATCATGCGCGAATTTTGCGGAAAACCAGGCTGCACCGACGGAAAGAACTGTAAAAACCACAACTGCAGAGAATGGGGTGCCGTAAGAAATCTCAGCATGGCATCCGCGGCAAACCCGAGCGCCCCATGGGACATTGTTGAGACAGTGGGGACAGGTAACGGTATGATCATGTGCCATCGGTTCACTCCATTGAAAAATCCTTGATTTTGAAGTTTACGGTGTGAAACCGCATACGAAAAGGTCGACATAGTCACTATGATTGGCGTTCGGTAAGCTTGATCGGGCGGAATGTGCTTAGCGCCATAGTGTATCCAAGGCCACTACAGCTTGAGCTAGCGCCTCCAAAAACGCCCAGCCGATTGTAACCGGCATAATCATCGGTCATGACGTAGCCACGATAACCATCGAGCAGGCGTGTAGGCCCCCCCTGCGCCCGATTGGTGGCGTAATCAAAAAGGATGAACGGTCTATGGGTCGGCCGCCGGTTTGCACCCTCATCCACGACTGGCTGCCTAGCTCGCGGTCAGGCTCTTTCAACGCCTGTACCTGCGTTTCATCGCAGTGGATGACGCGACTCCCCAACAGGCTATCGCGCATAAAATTCGGCAGCGGCTGGAAGCGCTCACCGCATTGGATAACCCAGCTTGCCAAGGTCTGACGCGGGATATTGATGCCATAGCGGCGCAGTACTTTTTCAAAAGCGGTGAAGCGGCAAACCGTCCACATATTTGGTGGTCAGCAGCATCGCCAGAACGCTGGGCCGGGCCATGCTCTTTTCAATCAATTGAGCGGGTTTGTCTGCACTGACCGGGCGGACTCACAGTTCGTATAGTTCAATGTCGTGTTTGACGGAGTGTAATTATGGGCGCCTACACAATCACGAAATCAAAAAAATTTACCCCGGCGAACAGAACGCTTATTTACAGCATGTCGTCAATGCTGTCTCGCAGGTAGTTCCATGCTTGAAAAGCACGGTTTGCTAACCACAAGAAGCTCAGTACGTTTCGGATTACCTTCCACATACCTTGGCCTCCTTAGCGGTGGCCAAGCCTCCAGCATGCTTACCGGAACACGCATGCCTTCGGACAGTCTGCTGACATGCCCAGTGAAGCGGCCGGGCGGGTAACCCACTGCGCGAGTCCGGCACGGATTAAGAGCCCGTGGAAGTGGGGCTTGAAATCGGGGCGGGATCCGGTCGCCTCATTGAGTGTCAGCACTGAGAGCGGGCAGATAATAATATTTTTTGGAATAGCTGCGGGAAGGATTTCCGTATCAAATATATCTGGTTATTTCGTTCGCTGAGGTTTGGAATTGATGGAATGGTTCGTTAACATATAGCGTTGAGATAAAGAAACATTGTGTTAGATATTTGTGTTGACAGTGAAGTTTATCGAGTCGTAGCATTTGCCTTCTGCTGACGTGCCCAGTGATGAACGTAAATCAGGATTACGACCTGAGTTTACCAGCTAAAAAGTTATCGACAGAACCCGCCGCCAAAGCGGGTTTTTTCGTTTTTGGGGTTCGAGGGTGTACCAGGTGGGTGCGTAGGCGGGCAGAGTTGATGCCTTCAAAACAATGGAAGCGCTCCATCACATCTTTGTATTCGGCTGGATCGTCCAGAGAGGTCCACGCGAAAGGCCCATCTTTGTCTATGCCGCCGAACCGCCAGGAAAAATAGTTGGTTGGCTGGGCGTCTTTGGAGTGCGGCTGCTTCACCGGCCTGTCGGAAGCAAGTGCGGTTCTATGCTTGGCGACCTTCGGCTGTCCTTTAGCCATGGTTTCCTCACAGTGCGCTGTAGTACTCGGCCATGGCGGGGAGGTTATGATTGTTGTTCCGCGAGCTCCATCGGGCAGGCCCGCCTTTTGACGCGCCAACTTCCATGGATCTTCGGCGTGGGTCAAATCGCTGAGCCATTGCGAATGCTTGTCGCCGTAGTGGTTCAGAATGGCCTCCACTGTTTCGACTTCCTCACTGCTCAGTGCTGCTGGATTACCTGCGATCTGCCCTGGGGCGACGCTATAAAGGCCTTTATGTGCGGCATAGAGTTCGGGAACAACCGGACCATTCGCCCATGCCTGCACGTGTTCCTGAAAGAGCGGCGCTTCGTCCCAAACCAGCGACCAAGCCTGGCTGTAGTAAACGAGCTTCTGCAATTTCATCGCCGTCAACTCACCCTGCTTTTCCAGGATGAAGCGGCGACGTCGACCGCACGAACGGGAGTTTTCTGGGCTGGCACGGAGCACCCTCACGAGTAGAGGCGCGACTCTACGCTCGGAGATTTTCGCTGGGAACCTGAAAAGGCCGTGTGGTTACGTCTGGAAAATAAATAGGCACTTAGCCACTGATCACACGTTTTCTGCACAAACAAAAAAGGCCCACCTTTCGGTGAGCCTTCTTCGATACTACGTATGGTGCGGCACCATGAGTCGAAAAATCTTTTAACTATCTAATATATATGTTCTTTACTAATGTGTTTTTAGCTATGTATCTCCAAAAATATCCTTATCTCAGGGTGCTCTTAAGCGTTGATAGAGGGATAAAGCCTAAAAAGGACCGATTTCCCTCAGTGCATAGCTGCCTCTCATCCTTTCCTGAATCTGGGGGGCATGGTATGCGACAGCCAACTACAAAAGGCACCGTCGCTAGGTGGCCGCTACCGGCCAGAACCAGTCATTCGGTCTCTGAGAATCTAGGAGCGATTCAAAGGGGAGCCGGGAAAAACGAATCCACCACATGATGCAAGTGTAATTCTATTAAAAATCATGTAGTTGCAGGTTATATGGCTATGCTTTTTACCTCTCTGCTTTTCCCAGATTGCCACTCTGACGCTTGGTAGGATGGCCAATATGGCCATTTAATGCTACGTATGCTTCTGCCGGATCCGGACACTCGGCGCGCAGATTGCTCTGGGCGCTTGCACCCAAACGCATGAAAGGAGTTGCTAGGCATGAGGGATACCTTTCCAGTAGAACACGGTCTGTCCGCATCTGTGGCCGATGGGTTGGTCTACCGATCCGAGGGGGCGATTTCCCTCACTGATGTTCAGTACCTCGCATTGGAGTCTGGCGTGGCGCATGGACAAAGCATGCTGGTGGTTTCCCCTACCTCCACGGGAAAGACTCAAATTGGGCTCTGGGCTATTGCTGAAGGACTGCTCGCAGGGAATAAAACAGTTTATTTGGTGACCCATCGCGCACTGGCCAAGCAGAAATTTGAAGACTTCAAAACGTTGTTGTTGGACAGATATTTGGAGAGCGATGGTGCCTCCATGGTTATTGCCACGGGGGACTACGTCGAAGATGCCACGGGGCAGTATTCTGCGGCACCTCTTAGTGCTCCCCTGGTAATTGCTACATATGAAAAATATTTAGCGCTACTGTCGGCATCTGGGGTGCCGAAAAGCATGCAAAATACGATTGTCGTATGCGATGAAATTCAGCTGATGGGAGACGAAAACCGCGGGCAAAATGTTGAAGTCCTTTTAACACTTATGCGGAATGCGGGTTGGAAGCAGTTTGTAGGATTGTCAGCAGTGCTAAAAAGCAAGGACGCCCAGGACTTAGCGAACTGGCTGCGGGTTCAGCTTATTTTCGAGCAAAAGCGCGAGAAACATTTACGGTATGAATGTTGGGTTGGCGATCAGGTTTATTCAGTAAGCAGTGCGAAGCCTGATGTGATGGAATCGGACAAGCGACTGCCTGCTGGAGTTAAAGCGGAAACGATTTCAGCTTTAACCTATTTACTTAAGCAAGATAATCCACCGCTTCCAATAATAGTTTTTTGCATGAAAAAGCAAGATACTTATGATCTTGCTGAGGCTTTTGTAGCTTCGTACCACAAGGGTAAGCAAGGACAGTTGTCGTTAGAGTTTGATACCTTGCCCGAAACTTCAGCTAGCACTATGCTGGCGAAAATACTGGATCTCCGAGTAGCGAGTCATAACGCGGACTTGACTGACGAGGAGCGAGGAGTAGTGGAACGTTACTTGTCAGAAAATAAGCTGGATGTTGTATTTGCTACAAGTACTTTAGCAGCAGGTGTGAATTTCCCTCTAGGGGCAGCAGTATTTGCTAATTGGGAGCGTTGGGACGGCCAGCAAAGGCAGTATGTCGCAATAGATAGCGCAGAGTTCCACAACATGTCCGGGCGGGTCGGGCGCATGGGGTTTGAACATGCAGAAGGGCGTGTAATATATTTTAGTACCGGGCCGCAACGCGCATTAGCTACAAGTTATCTATCAATTGAGCAGCTTCCTGAAATCAAAGCACGAATTGTGCCTGCTAGGTTTGGTCAGCTTTCACTGCAACTGATATCTTCAGGGTTGTGCAACAACAGAACCGAACTTGAAGAGCTTGTTTGTACAACGTTCAGTGCGTTAAGAGAAGAAGATAACAACTTAACTGCATTTAAGACGTGGCCGAGTAAAGTCGGTGTTGCTCTGGCCGGGTTGATTGATGCTGGCTTCGTCGTTGAAACATCTGGTGGGGACCTGAGCCCCACGCCAGTGGGGCGAGCGGTCGGGTTCAGTGGTTTGCTACCTGAAACTGGGGTGTTTTTAATCAACTTTCTGTCTAGGAAGTCACTTTATTTGGCAGAACTCATTGGGCATCTTGAATCGGCGGATCTCAAATCCAGGCTAGAGATGCTTATCTTTTCCGCATGCTTATCCAGCCCTGAGTTTCGCCCGAGAAATGGAGTTAAACCTACTCGGTTCCTGCCTCATCAGTTGAAAGATCCCATTTATGATGCGCAGCACCTCGCAGATGACCTAATGGAATCAATTTGGCAAGTTGACCCAGTACCTACTAATGCGGCATGGTTGTGCCAGAAGTGGACTAGCGGTGTTGAGATTAGGGCAATTGAGCGTGAAGTTAAATCTCTGAGTGCTGGCGCTGTTAAAGAAATGAACAGAAACCTATCCTGGGTCCTACAGGGGTTAGCTGGAATAGCTATGTCCGCCGCCGATAAGCGTGTGCCGCCAGTTCTACGTCCGCCACAGTTAAGAGTGGATGATACTTTGCTGCGCTCGATATCCAAGCTAACGCGCTACATTCGACGATTAGCATTCAGAGTCCAAGAGGGATTGCCGGACGACATTCTCTGGATGACAGGTGTATCTGCGGCGGGTAGTGCTTTAAAGCTGTATAGGCATGAAATTTTGCTCTTGAAGCAGCATGGAGTCACAACGCCGCAATTGCTTATGCTTGGCAGCCCTGAGGCGAACTCAGCAAGAATTTTAGCTTTTGTAAAATCTAAGCCTAATGCGCAAGCTAAAGCAAATTGGGTACGAGACGCTTGTCGAGATTGGAAAGTTGACCAGCGAAAGCGAATGTCTGTTAGGCATCTAAAACGAGCTAGCAGATGCGATAGTAAGGTTCTAATTGAGAACTATTATGAGGCAAAAGGTGATGCGTTTGAAGTGGCGTTTGAACAGGTGCTTGCTCAGCTAGGCGTAGCGTTTGAAAAATTAGATGACAAGACAAAAACTGGCGCGCCCGACTATCTAGTCAGATTCTTCGATTCGCCTACGTTTGTGGTCGAGCTAAAATCGAAAGAGGGAGATAAACTTGTCGACTACAATAAAGCGGTAGAGGTTTTAGCAGCTTCCGAAATTCATGGCTTTAGAGATTGTTTTTGCGTGACTCTTTGCCATCCCGGAGTAGATCCGAGTGTGCCACAACAAATTACATCCTGTGGCCGGTTAAGCGTAGTTGAAAGCGGGGATTTGGGTGAGGCTCTATTGCGATTGTGCGAGGGAAGCCTTACACAACAACAAGTGTGGCAGTGGCTCTGCACTCCTGGGCAAGCCGTCGCCGAAGACCTGCCATTTCGTTTATATAATTGATTAGTATCTAAGAGAAACTTGTGAGACCTATAGCCCTGCTATTTCTAGTAGGGCTGAAGGCTTTATATCTAGTGCTTCGGCGATCTTGATGACGCTCAAAATTTTGATGAATCGCCCATGGTTTCGTGGACATATCCGACTGACTGCTTATGGCCGATTCTGTTGAAAAAGTCGATTTTTCAAGAAACGTGACGTTGAGCTTGGCCTCATCGAAGAACCTATTCACCACTGTTAAGTGGCTTTTCGGTACTTCGTTGACCGCTGCTGATGTGTCAGTGGGTTGATTTGAGGGTTTTTGCTTGAAGCAGGCGCACCTATCCTGTGGTGGGCGGCCCTTGAGATGTAAGTTTGGCCAGTCGGCGCAGGTTCTGTACCGCAGCCGCTAACGTGAACTCATCATTCGCGCCACTCCTCCCTCGTAGTCGCAAGCTACCGAAGACTTGCCACATTCAGGATGGGCCATAGAAAGCTGCAACGCTTAGGGGCAAGGTTGGAGCGATATCCTCACGGAGTGCTTCGCCTAGGTGAGGTGGATTGAGCAGACTCATTCATAGGCTCTGAAAAGTTGGTCTAGTCGTGCCTTGGAAGTACTTGGCTTTGGTGCTGTCTGGGTTATTCCCTAGCTTCGCCCGGTGCCACAGGATGAAAGCGATCTACCGAATGAAACGCGCAAATCCAATTCCCTGGCTCGCTTGATCAGGTACTGCTGAAAGAGCGGATTGTTTCAATACTGGTTCGGCGGTCATAGGGTTGCGGACCTGCCCTGCAACAACTCTTGGTCAGCCGTGGTACCGCGTTTCTAGGCTTTAAGCACGAACGAAGCTCGTAGGGTGTGGTTGCCCAAAGTTAGTGTTCCTCCTAGCTCATGCCAAAGTATTCGTGCAGTTCCATTTCAGCACCTTCGCGCCAGTCCTCGACAAAAGGCTGATTAGATCCGTCCCTGCAGACCGGGGAGCTTGAGGGCAATGCCAGTCTCAGAGCGCAGACAACCTCAGGTGCCTTTCAATTTTGAGAGGCACACGCCATGCGCCGCGTCGTACCAGAGCACTCGCATCACGTTGCGTTCGCGGATGCAGAAAACTCGCTTTGGTCCTGTTATGCGGAAGGACATCAATTCATCCACGTCGTCTTGCTGGATATGCTCCAGACGTCGTTGAGCCTCGCGAGAAAGTGAGCTAATGGCTATGGGATGCGATCCGCTCATTTGCAGCTGCTTTTGATCCATGCCTTCAAAACAATGGAGGCGCTCCATCACATCCTTGTATTCGGCGGGATCGTCCAGGGAGGTCCACGCGAAAGGTCCATCTTTGTCTATGCCGCCGAACCGCCAGGAGAAATAGTGGGTTGGCTGGGCGTCTTTGGAGTGCGGCTGCTTCACCGGCCTGTCGGAAGCAAGTGCGGTTCTATGCTTGGCGACCTTCGGCTGTCCTTTAGCCATGGTTTCCTCACAGTGTGCTGTAGTACTCGGCCATGGCGGGGAGGGTTATGATCGTTGTTCCGCGAGCTCCATCGGGCAGGCCAGCCTTTTGACGCGCCAATTTCCACGGATCTTCGGCGTGGGTCAGATCGCTGAGCCATTGCGAATGCTTGTCGCCGTAGTGGTTCAGAACGGCCTCCACTGTTTCGACTTGCTCACTGCTCAGTGCTGCTGGGTCACCTGCGATCTGCCCCGGGGAGACGCTATAAAGGCCTTTATGGGCGGCATAGAGCTCGGGAACGACCGGACCATTCGCCCATGCCTGCACGTGTTCCTGAAAAAGCGGCGCTTCGTCCCAAACCAGCGACCAAGCCTGGCTGTAGTAAACGAGCTTCTGCAATTTCATCGCCGTCATCTCACCCTGCTTTTCCAGGATGAAAGCGGCGACGTCGACCGCACGAACGGGAGTTTTCTGGGCTGGCATGGAGCACCCTCACGAGTAGAGGCGCGACTATACGCTCGGAGATTTTAGCTGGAAACCTGAAAAGGCCGTGTGGTTACGTCTGGAAAATAAATAGGCACTTTGCCATCGATCACAAGTTTTCTACACAAACAAAAAAGGCCCACCTTTCGGTGAGCCTTCTTCGATACTGCGTATGGTGCCGGCACCAGGAATCGAACCCGGGACCTACTGATTACAAGTCAGTTGCTCTACCATCTGAGCTATACCGGCATCTGAGGGCGCTGATTATAGCGACTCAACGCCCCTAGGCAACCCCCAATTTGCACTATTTTATTGCCGTTACCACCCAACCGCAAAAACGCTTATGCACAATCCCCCGGTGAACAGACCAAAGGCCCGCCCAAGCGGCGACGATTTTGCACCCCCCACGCAAACCCCTGTTTTTCCAACCAAATAAATGATGGACAAAAAATAACCAGCCATTAAATCGCAGTGTACCCAGCGATTTTATTAGCTTGCTGGGCATTCTGCCCACAGAGTTATCCACAGGATGTGTTGCTGTCCTGAAACGGTTTGGCGCGTTCTGCCAGCACCATGAGGTTGCGCGGCGTGAGGTTGGCAGTGCAGAAAAGTCCCACTCGCACCTGGTAGCCGTTCTCTTGCAAATAAAGTGCGCGGTCCAGCACCAACCAAAGCTCCAACGGGCGGCGAAACAGGTTGCGGACCAGTTCGAGGTTGCGTACGTGGGCCAGGCGCTGCCAGCCGGCCTTTTCGGCTGCCTGCCAGTCGACCTGCGCGGGCAGGGCCACTTCCTTGAGGTCGGCCAAGCCGGTGCAGTAGTCGGAAAATGGCTTTGCCAGCCAGCCGCTCGGTAACGATGGGGTGGGCAGGTATTCGTCCGAGCCTTGGGCTTCACGCTGCAGCAGGTCAAATCCCAGGCGCCAGGCCATCGACTGGTCGCGCTGGCGGCGAACGCGGGCGCCGGCCGTGACGGTTTCGCTCAGCGGCAGGCCCAGGTCGTCGCGGGATAAATGCAGCGCGCTAGCGGCGGCTGCGCGGGAGAGTGGCTGGTAGTGGTCGGCGGCGGTGCGGTTGTAGCAGCAGGGGGCGATGGCCAGTTGTGGGCAGGCCGTGGCGGTGGCGCGCTGTAGCAGCCTTGTATGCAGGTCGCCGCAGGCATGCAGGGCGACTGCGGCTCGGCCTTCTGGCAGGTGGCAGTTGTCAGCCATGACGTCCTGTAACTGGTGCTCGGCGCTCAAATGGTGGTGCTGGCTGAGGGCTCGGCCTGCCGCGACCAGTTGCGGGTCGTATTCGTAGCAGGTGAGTTCCTGGCCAGGCTGTAGCAGGCGCCGGCCCAGGTGGCCTTTGCCGGCGCACCAGTCCAGCCAGCCGGACACGGGGTGCTGGAAGGTGAGGGCGTCGGCGAAGGCTTCTATCTGTTGCCATTTGCGGCCGGGTACGTCGACGTTCAGGCGGGGGCTGCAGGGGTGCAACCTGCCGGTGGGTAACGTGTCGACGGCGCTGAGGGCGGCGGCCTGGGCGGCGATGGCCGCGTAGGGCGCGGGGGCGGCGAGCAGTTCGGGGTGGTTGTGCTCGGCTTCGGCCTGGGCGAGGGTGCGGGCGCGTAGCCAGTGGGCCAGTTCGGGGTGGGTGGTTTCCCAGGGCAGGTGCAGGCGGGTGAAGGGTTTGGGGCGCCAGAGGGCTTGGTGGGCCAGCAGGAAGGCATCCAGGGCCTGGAAATGGGTGAGCAGGTCGGCTGGGGGTCGGCTCATGGGGTGTGCCCGGCTTGGGGTTGTGGCGCGCTGCGCGCCTTTGCAGCCTGCCGGCAGTGCCTATAGAAGCTGCCGGCAGGTTGGGGTGGGCTCAGCGGCCTTGGGTGGCGTCTACGCGCAGCCAGCGTTCCAGCAGCTTGAAGCCTTGCACCAGCACGAACGATATCAGCAGGTACAGTACGCCGGCGGCGAAGAAGATTTCCACCGGCAGGTAGGTGCGGGCGATGATGGTTCGGGCCATGCCGGTCAGGTCCAGCAGGGTGACGGTGCTGGCCAGGGCGCTGGCCTTGAGCATCAGGATCACCTCGTTGCTGTACGCGGGCAGGCCGATGCGCACGGCACGCGGCAGGATGATGTACACCAGCGCCTTGGTGCGCGACATGCCCAGGGCGCGCGCGGCTTCGATCTCGCCCTTGGGGATGGCCTGGATGGCGCCCCGCAGGATTTCCGCGATGTAGGCAGCGGTATGCAGGGTCATGGTGGCGGCGGCGCACCAGAATGGGTCGCGCAGGTAGGGCCACAGTACGCTGTGGCGTACGGCGTCGAACTGTGCGGCGCCGTAGTACACCAGGAACAGTTGCACCAGCAGCGGTGTGCCGCGGAAGAAGAAGATGTAGCCGTAGGGCAAGGCGCTGACGTACCACTTGCGCGAGCTGCGGGCGATGCCCAGCGGGATGGCCAGGATCAGCCCGGCCAGCACGGCGATAGCCACCAGCTCCAGGGTCACGGTGGCGCCCTGGGTCAGGCGCGGCAGCCATTTGAAGATGACTTCCCAATTCATTGCGCGGCCCTCGTGAAGCCGCGTGCGGCGTATTTTTCCATGAAGTGCATGCCCACCATGGCCAGTACCGTGAGGCCCAGGTACATGACGGCGGCCACCATGTAGAAGTTGAAGGCCAGCTTGGTGTCGGTGACGGCGTTCTGGGCGTTGCGCATGATCTCTTCAAGGCCGATGACCGACACCAGGGCGGTGTCTTTCATCAGGATCATGAACAGGTTGCCCAGGCCCGGCAGGGCGATGCGCCACATTTGCGGCAGGATCAACCGGGTGAAGATGCGCAGCTTCGACAGGCCCAGGGCCTGGCCGGCTTCGCGGTGGCCCTTGGGGATGGCGATGATCGCGCCGCGGAAGACTTCCGTGGCGTAGGAGCCGAAGCACAGGCCCAGGGCGATGACGCCAGCAGCGAAGGGGCTGAGGGTCAGGTCGGGCATGCCCAGCCATGCGCCCAGCGCGGCCATCATGTTGACGGTGCCGAAGTACAGCAGCAGTACCCACAGCAGTTCGGGCACGCCACGCACGATGGTCGAATAGGTACCGCCCAGGGCTTGCAGGGCCTTGTAGGGCGAGGTCTTGGCCAGTGCGCCGAGCAGGCCCAGGACCAGGCCCAGGCACAGGGCCGACAGCGCGAGTTTGACAGTCATCAGCGCGCCAGCCGCCAGGGCCGGGCCGAATCCGTGGAGATCAATGTTCATGGGCAGGCTTTATTGAGGGACCAGCCGCCGCGCACGGGGGCGCAGCGGCGGTCGGGCAGGTCATTCGATGCTGAACGGGAAGTACTTGTCGTTGATCTTCTTGTAGGTGCCGTCGGCCTTGATTTCCTTCAGGGCGGCGTTCAGCTTCTCGCGCAGGGCATCGCCCTTGCGCACGGCGATGCCGATCTTGTCGCTTTGCTCGACCGGGTCACCCTTGAACTCGTAGTCCTTGCCGGCCGGCGATTTCAGCCACTCGTAGTTGGCGTACTTGTCGGCCAGGATGCCGTCCAGGCGGCCCGAGGTCAGGTCCAGGTAGGCGTTTTCCTGGGTGTCGTACAGGCTGACCTGTACGCCAGGCATGTTGTCTTCCAGCCAGGTGCCCGACAGGGTCGAACGCTGGGTGCCGATGATCTTGCCGCTCAGCGCGTCCTTGTCCACCTTGAAGTCGACGTTCTTGGCGGCGATGAACTGCAGCTTGTTGGTGTAGTACGGGTCGGTGAAGTCGACGGCCTGCTTGCGCTCATCGGTGATCGACATGGACGACACCAGGAAGTCGAACTTGCGAGCGGTCAGGGCCGGGATGATGCCGTCCCAGTCGGAGGTGACCACTTCGCACTCGACTTTCATCTTGGCGCACAGGGCCTTGCCGATGTCGGCGTCGAAGCCCACGACGTTGCCGCTGGCGTCCTTGCTGTTGAACGGAGGGTAGGCGGCTTCGATGCCCATCTTCAGGGTGTCGGCCATCACGTTGGCGCTCATCGCCAGGCTGGCGGCAACGGCCAGGATCAATTTCTTGTAGGTCTGCATGCGTGATGCTCCGTTAACGGTTGCTGGACATGAATTGTTTGCATCGTGCCGACACCGGGTTGTCGAATACTTGATCCGGTGTGCCTTGTTCTTCCACCAGGCCCTGGTGCAGGAAGACCACTTCGCTGGACACCTGGCGGGCGAAGCCCATCTCGTGGGTCACCAGCAGCATGGTACGGCCTTCTTCGGCCAGGTTGCGGATGACGGTGAGCACTTCCTGGACCATTTCCGGGTCCAGCGCCGAGGTGGGCTCGTCGAACAGAATGACTTTAGGCTGCATGGCCAGGGTGCGCGCGATGGCGGCGCGTTGCTGTTGGCCACCGGACAGCTGGTTCGGGTACACGTGGCGCTTGTCGGCGATGCCAACCTTGGCCAGCAGGGCTTCGGCCACTTCGGTGGCTTCGGCCTTGCTCTGGCCCAGTACGCGGCGCGGCGCCTCGATGATGTTGTCGAGCACGGTCATGTGGGGCCAGAGGTTGAAGTTCTGGAACACGAAACCGATTTCGCTGCGCATGCGGTTGATCTGCCGGCTGTCGGCCGCCACCAGTTCACCATTGCGCGCGGCCTTGAGCTTGAGCGCTTCGCCCGCCACGATGATCTCGCCCTGTTGCGGGTTTTCCAGCAGATTGATGCAGCGCAGCAAGGTCGATTTGCCCGAGCCGGACGAGCCCAGGATCGAGATCACGGCGCCATCGTGGGCACTCAGGGAAACGCCCTTGAGCACTTCAAGCTGGCCGTAACGTTTGTGCAGGTTGCGGATTTCCAGCGCGGGCGTGGCCTGGGCCATGTGCGGTCCTCATCTATACGGTTGCGTTCCCGCCCCGGTGCGGTGCGCCAAACTAGCATGGCGCCGCCTTTATGGCAGTGGGCGCGGGCGCGAGGTGTCGCATGGTTGTAGCGGCGTGTCGCCGACCAGCGTCATGGGGCCCCGCGCGCAAGCGGGTGCGCGTGAAAAAAGGCGCGATGGTGCCAGTTTTGGCCGCCAATGGAAAGCAACCTTTCATTAAACCGACCGGTGTGCGCACTGCGCGCTCACGTCCGTTGGTTGCACGTTTTTGTCGCCAAACCTTGGTTACGGTTGCACCTTTGGTTGCACTGAATTTGTGCGTTGGTGTTACCAAAGTGAGTTTTTGGTGCGACATTTCGTCCTGTTATTGTGTAGGCCGGTAACCCTTGGTTACAGGTGTACTGAAAATGCATGTTGATCAAGGGCTTGACCTACAAGGCTCAAAAGGCCGTCCTAGCGCTTTGGCATCATTCCTGAAAGGTTTTGGCGCAATATTTGCGTAAAAAATCCGCAACGGCATGTTGCATTCCCACAACACGGGTAGGTGTAACGCCAAATGCTGGACCGAACGCTATTCTCTGCATAGGTAGTTTTATGAGCACTAAGCACAACCATAACGACCTTGGGTCGGGGCTCAAACAGCGTCACGTCACCATGCTGTCGATCGCAGGTGTGATCGGCGCGGGTCTGTTCGTAGGCTCCGGCCACGCCATCGCCGAAGCCGGCCCTGCCGTTCTGCTGGCCTATGCCGCCGCAGGTACCCTGGTGGTGCTGGTCATGCGCATGCTGGCCGAAATGGCCATTGCCCAGCCTGACACCGGGTCGTTCTCCACTTACGCCGACCGCGCCATCGGCCACTGGGCCGGTTTCACCATCGGCTGGCTGTACTGGTGGTTCTGGGTACTGGTTATTCCCCTGGAAGCCAACGCCGCCGCCGGCATTTTGCATGCCTGGTTCCCCGACATCGCCGTGTGGGTGTTCACCCTGGTGATTACCCTGGTGCTGACCGGTACCAACCTGCTCAACGTGAAGAACTACGGTGAATTCGAGTTCTGGTTCGCGCTGATCAAGGTGATCGCGATCGTGGGCTTCATCATTCTGGGCGCCGCCGCCGTGTTCGGTTTCGTGCCGGGCAGCCAGGTCAGCGGTGTCAGCCACATCGTCGACACCGTGGGCTTCATGCCAAACGGCCTGGGCGCCGTGGTTGCGGCCATGCTGACCACCATGTTCTCGTTCATGGGTACTGAGATCGTCACCATCGCCGCTGCCGAATCCAAGGATCCGGGCAAGCAGATCACCAAGGCCACCAACTCGGTGATCTGGCGGATATTCCTGTTCTACCTCGTGTCGATCTTCCTGGTCGTGGCCCTGGTGCCGTGGAACAACCCTGCGCTGCCGGCCATTGGTTCGTACCAGACCGTGCTGAACCTGATCGGCGTGCCTAACGCCAAGATGATCGTTGACGTGGTGGTGCTGGTTGCCGTGACCAGCTGCCTGAACTCGGCGCTGTACACCTCTTCGCGCATGCTCTACTCCCTGAGCAAGCGTGGCGACGCACCGAAAATGGCCCAGCGCACCAGTCAGGGCGGCACGCCTTACTGGGCTGTGCTGCTGTCGACCGCCGCTGCCTTCCTGGCCGTGTTCGCCAACTACGTGGCCCCTGCGCAGGTGTTCGACTTCCTGCTGGCCAGCTCCGGCGCCATTGCGCTGCTGGTGTACCTGGTGATCGCCGTTTCGCAGCTGCGCATGCGCAAGCAACGCGAACTGAAGGGCGAGAAGGTCGAGTTCAAGATGTGGGCTTTCCCGGTGCTGACCTGGGCCGTGATCGTGTTCATCGTTGCGGTGCTGACCGTGATGGCCATCCGTGTGGACCACCGCATCGAGATCGTCGCCACTGGCCTGCTGACCATTGCCGTGGTTGCGGCTGGCTTGCTGGTTGACCGTCGTCGCAAGGGGCAGCCGCAAGGCCGCACTGTGCTGGGTAACTGATACCCGCCTGCCTGCCCGGTCCTGCAGTGCAGGCAGGGCAGTGGGGAGCTGCATCGAGGCCGCTGTGGGCAACCACAGTGGCCTTTTTGTTCAGGAGAATTTCACCATCGGTTGTGCATACTGGCGGCATTCTCCCTGAACCGTGCCTGCGCCCGATGAAACAGATCACCACCACCCTGCTCGACGAACTCACCACCCGCGCCCAGCAATCTCCCCGCCTGCGCGCCCACCACAACATGCACCCTGAGCTGTCCGACCCCACCCAGCGCCTGGCCGTGGCCATGGAGCCGGGCACCTACGTGCGCGCCCACCGCCACCCGCATACCTTCGAGCTGCTGCATTCGCTGCGTGGGCGCTTCGTGGTGCTGCATTTCAACGATGCCGGCGAGGTAACCGACCGGGTGGTGCTGGGGGAAGAGGTGAAGATGGTCGAAACCCCTGCTGGGGTGTGGCACGCTGTTCTGTCGCTCGACGAAGGCGCGGTGATCTTCGAGGTCAAGGATGGCGTGTACACGCCCATTCCAGAGGAAGACTACATGCCCTGGACCGTCGCCGAGGGCGAGCCAGGCATGGAAGCGATCATCGCCTGGTACGCCACGGCGCAGGTCGGCGAGCGCTTCCCGGGCCTGTAGGGGGCGTCAGCGCTTTATCCGCAGTGGCGAGGTGGATACCTGCACCGTCGCATCGCTGAACGGCTTGTGGGGCAGGTTGGCCAGGGCGGCCAGGAACGCCTGCGGGTCTTCGGTGGGCAGTTGGGCCAATTCGCTCTGGTCGTGCTCCCACCAGCGGCTGGCCAGCAGTTGCTCGCGCAGCGGCTCATCGAAACGGTAGCGAATCATTTTCGCCGGTGAGCCGGCGACGATGGTGTAGGGCGGTACATCGCGGGTCACCAGGGACTGGGCGCCGATCACCGCGCCGGTGCCGATGGTGATGCCTTCCATGATGATCACATCGCGGCCCACCCACACGTCATGGCCGAGGGTGGTGGGTTTCACGTCCCAGTGCGCGGGCGGGTTCGGCATCGCTGCCGCGCGGCTTTCGATAAGCGCACCGTTGGTGGAGAGCCAGTCCATGGGGTGCTGCTTGCGGTTTTGGCCTATCACGCAGTTGGTACCGATGGAGCAGTAGCGGCCGATGCTGCTGACGTCGCGCAATTCGGTATTGCTGACGATGTCGGTGAAGGCACCGATGCGCAGGTCCTTGGAGAACACCTTCACTGTATGCAGTTTTACATGGCGTTCCAGGGTGAGCTTCACCTTGCCGCGCAGGCCGCGGGTGCCGCAGTCAACGCGGCAGCTGTGCTGGCGCAAGGCACGTTTGAGGGTGTGGTCCAGCCACATCCGTTTCAGCATGTTCATTGTTGTATGCGTTCTGTTACTTGGCAGAACGCGAATACTGGCGTGCCGGGGCGCACCGCGCAAGCGCTTGCGGCGTGCCAGGCCGGCACGAGATCGTTCCCGCCAGGGGTATCAGGCAGCCTGGGGCTGGATGTGCAGGTTGCCGTCTATGTCCTTGGCCAGGCCGCTGGCAAGGAACAGTGGTACCAGGCGCCGGTGCAGCTCTGGCTCGACGAAGCCTTTGATGGCGCCAAGGTCCAGGATCGCACCGTTGCCCAGTTCGGTCTTGGTGTACGACAGCCAGGCTTTTTTCAGTACCAGCAATACGTCGCTGCCCGCGGTCAGGGCGTAGCGGCGGTTCAGGGCTTGGCCGCCCAGCTCGAAGGTGTGCTGGAATTCATAGCCGGCTTCGTCGCCATTGCTGGTGATGCAGCGCACGCAGGTGCAGCGGCCGTCGCCGAAGGCGGCGCGCAGGTAGGCGTTGAAATCCACCACGGGTTTGAGTGACAGGCGTTTGTCGACTTCGAACAGGTCCCCGGTCATTTTTTCCTGTGTGCTCATTGTCGGCTCCTCGGCAGTCAGTATTCAGCGGTGCACGATACCAGCCGAGGGGGTGCAGCGCTCGCAATCGTTAATGCAGCAGGGTGAACAGCCCCAGGCCGCCAACCTTGTAGTCCAGGTCGCGGGGGCGCTCGCCCATGGGTTTGGCGCCGCTGCCACCGACTATCTTGTAGGGCGCGACATTTTTCGCCACCAGCGTATTGGCGGTCACCACCGCGCCGCGGCCGATGCGGGTGCTGTGGGCAATCAATGCGCGGGAGGCGATCCAGGCGTAGTCGTCGATGTAGATGGGGCCCGATACCGACCAGAACTCTTTCGCCGTGAGGTCGTGGGTGCCGGCGATGATCAGTACATGGGAGGCAATAGCGACATGATCGCCGATTATCAGACCTGCTCGCGCATCAATCTGGCAATGCCAGGCAATCACGCTGTCCTTGCCGATCACCAGGTTCTCCACACCCAGTACTTCGGTGTTGCGCCAGATGGTCGAGCCCTTGCCGATTTTCGCGCCGCCCAGGCGCAACCAGGTCAGGCGCAGGTGGTGGCTGGGTATCTTGTTGATGACGATGTTGTAGGTCTGCTCCCAGATCCGTAGCCAACGGTCCTTGAGGGTGGGCCAGTTTTTTCCGTAGCGGGGCACCAATGTGGTTGGAATGTCGGTGCGCAGGCGTTGGTACAGGCGTTTGGCGAGAGGGTCCGGGATGGTGGTCTCGATGTTGACCGAGCAGATGCTGTAGCGTGCCTGTTCGCCTTCGCCCTCGGCAAACCAGACGTTGTTGGTCATGCCCCAGGAATACACCGCGGTCAGGTCGTCCAGGGAGGCGTTCAGCTCCACGGCCAGCGCAGGCAAGCGTTCGGGCAGGTCGGTGGAGTGAAATATCCGATGCTTCATGCTTGGCAATCCTTGGCGGCCTCTGGGCGG
The DNA here is from genome assembly GCF_029623465.1 of Pseudomonas sp. RIT-To-2. Classification (NCBI taxonomy): domain Bacteria; kingdom Pseudomonadati; phylum Pseudomonadota; class Gammaproteobacteria; order Pseudomonadales; family Pseudomonadaceae; genus Pseudomonas; species Pseudomonas sp. RIT-To-2. Next base: position 134,453 of record NZ_JAPYKM010000008.1, read on the forward strand.
CACGGGGCGAGTGATTGACGAGCACAGGCGGGCCTGCCTCGCGTTTGGTCCATCAACAACAGCCAGAGCAGAGCGTTTATGTGAAGGGAGGGCAGAGCCAAGCTTAGAACAGATCCGCCCATAGTGGCAGAGAGATGGCGACGAATTGCAGACAACAAAAAACCCGCACTAGGCGGGTTTCTTGATTGCTTTCAGGTGATGAAGACACCACCTGAAAACGGAAGGTGGTGCCCAGAGACGGAATCGAACCGCCGACACGGGGATTTTCAATCCCCTGCTCTACCGACTGAGCTATCTGGGCAACGGGGCGCATTAAAAGGCTTTTTCGACCTTGCGTCAAGCGAGATCGCAAAAAATTTTTAATTAATTCCTTCGGTTACGTTTTCTGCCGCTCATTCGCTAGGAGGCACGTAGCCTTCAGCCTGGGCGTAGTCCTCGCCGCTGAAGAACTTGTCCATCTCGCCCTGCAGGTATTTGCGGTCTTCGGCGTTCATCATGTTCAGGCGCTTTTCATTGATGAGCAGTGTCTGGTGCTTCTGCCAGTCGGCCCAGGCCTTCTGGGAAACATGTTCGAAAATGTCCTGGCCCTTGGCGCCCGGGTACGGCGGGCGCTCCAGGCCTGGCAGTTCTTCTTTGTACTTGCGGCACATCACGGTGCGGGTCATGACAACTCTCCTGCATTCAAGGCATCGGCCGCGCGTTTGAGCAGCTTCTTCACAGGGGCGGCTAGGCCCAGGCGCGGCGGGGTGGCGAGGTTATACCAGAGCCAGTCGGCCTCGGCCACGTGGTGGGCCGACTCCTTGACCGGCACCAGCCACGGCGCGATGGCCAGTTGGAAGTGGCTGAAGGTGTGGGTCAACGGCTCCAGGGCGCGGGGGGCGTCCATGGCCAGGGCGTGCTGTTGGGTCAGGTGCTCGATGTCTTCGTAGCGGTCCAGCTCAGGCAAGCTCCACAGGCCGCCCCACAGGCCACTGGACGGGCGTCGGTAAAGCAGAATGGCGCCCTCGCGGTTCATCAGCAGCGGCATCAGCGTGTGCTTGAGCGGTACCGCCTTTTTCGGCTTGGGTACCGGGTAGCGTATTTCCAGGCCGAGCATGTGTGCCTGGCAGCCCGATTCCAGCGGGCACAGCAGGCAGCTGGGCTTGGTACGGGTGCACAGGGTTGCGCCCAGGTCCATCATGGCCTGGGTGTAGTTGTTCACCCGGGTGTGGGGCGTGTAGCGCTCGGCGTTGGCCCACAGCTGTTTCGCCACCTTGGGTTCGCCGGGGTAGCCTTCCTGGGCGGTGTAGCGGGCCAGCACGCGCTTGACGTTGCCGTCCAGAATGGGTGCGCGCAGGCCCATGCTGATGCTGGCGATGGCACCGGCGGTGGAAAGGCCAATGCCTGGCAGTTCGGTAAGCTTTTCGACGTCGCGGGGGAATTCGCCGCCGTACTGCTCGACGACGATCTTCGCGGTTTTCTGCAGGTTGCGTGCACGGGTGTAGTACCCCAGCCCGGTCCACAGGTGCAGCACTTCGTCTTCCGGGGCGTCGGCCAGGGCCTGCACCGTGGGTAGCGAGGCCATGAAACGGTCGAAATAGTTGAGGACGGTGCTGACCTGGGTTTGCTGCAGCATGATCTCCGACACCCACACCCGGTAGGGGGTGATGCCCTGTTGCCAGGGCAGGTCGTGACGGCCGTTGCGGTCGAACCATTCCAGTACCGCGGTGGAAAATTGCTCTGGGTTCATCGTTTGAACAGACCTTTCAGCGTGTTTTTCAGCTCGGGGCTGACCTTGTCGCCGAATTTTTCTTCCAGTTTTTCGGTGATCCTGTCGCCGGCCACCTTGGCAGCTACCTTGCCTATGCCGTCGCGGTCGATACGGCAGGCCTTGGCCCCCAGTTCGATCGGGCCGCGGCAGCGCAGTGGCCATTCAATGCCGGCGAAACGTTCGTTGACCTGGCAGGCCGGGTCGGGCATGTCGCTCTTGTCGCCTTCGATGACCACGCCCACCTTGTAGTCCATGCCAAGCACGCGCAGGTCGATGTCGCCATCGCCGTTCACCGTCAGGCCCGGAATACGCACTTTCAGGTCTGGGTTGCTGGCGACGCCGTTGCGTACCACCACGCTGCCCTTGAGCTCCTGGAACGGCGTGTCCTTGCCGCGTGGGGTGCCGCTCAGGGTTTTGCGGTTGAGGGTGGCGATGCCCTGGCACAGCTGCTGTTCCAGGTTGGCGTTGACCAGCACTCCGTCGGTCAGGTCGAAGTTGGCGGTGCCGTTGAGGCTGTCGATCAGTGCCTTCTGGCTGGCCCCGGCGCCGGTCAGGTTGCTGTTCAGGGTCATCAGGCCGCGTACCGGGGGCGCGCTGCCGTTTTTGCCCTTGATGAAATGCTCCACCGGTACCTTGTTCAGCTGGGTCTGCAGGGCCACCAGCGGTTTGTCCGGGCGCGCATCGAGGCTGCCCTTGGTGTTGAAGGTGCCGTCATAGAGGCCACCCGCCAGGGTTTCCAGGGTGATCAGGCCATCCTGGCCCTGGGCCTTGAGAACAGCGTTGTCGATTGGCCACTGGTTGAGGGTCAGTTTGGCAAAGCTCAGGTCGGCCTGCAGGTTCAGTTTGCGCAGGCGCTCCACCGGCAGCAGGGCGTCGTTGCTCCAGGCGCCTTGGGTAGGGGCGTTGGGCAGCGGCGAGTCGCCAGCGCCGCCAATGGCAGTGGCTTCGGTGGTTTTTACCTCGGCGTCGCGGGCGGCACCGGCGCTGGATGCCTCGGCGCTTTTGGGTTTCATGTAGCGGTCGGCGTCGAAACTGTCGGCCCGCAGTTGAATGCGCAGTGCCTGTTTGGCGAAGTCAGTGATTGCCAGGTTGCCGGCAAAACTGCTGCCATCCAGTTTCACCGCCAGGTCGTTGAGCGCCAGGCTGTTGGGGGTACCCTCCAGGCGGGCGACCATTTCGAACTGGCCCAGGCTGCCGTCGGCCATGGCGGGCAGCGGCTGGTTGAGGCCGTCCATGAACGCTCGCAGGTTCATCTGGGCGATGGACAGGCCGCCAGCGACCTTCGGCTCGGTGTTCAGGTCGCGGGCATTGAGGTCACCCAGTGCACGCAACTGGTTGAACGACAGTTTCAGGTTCTCCCAGTTGGCGACATTGGCGGCCAGGTCGACACTGAGGTTGCCCTGGGCGGAGTAGGTCACGGTCTTGCCTTGCAGCGGGTCGCCGCTGGCTTCGCCTGACAATTTCATGTCGCTGAACTGATAGCGCTTGAGGGCGCGCTCCATGCGCAACTCGCCATTGAGCTCGGTGCGGGCGCGCAGGTTCGGCTGGTTGGTGCCCAGGAATGCGGTGAGCTTGACCGGAATATCGATACCGTCGTGCACGGCGCCGGTGCTCAGCTGGATACTCTCGGCAGTCAGCTCGCGGCCGGTCCTGGCATCGCTGAAATGCACGCTGGCGTTGTTCACGGTCAGGCTGTCGATGTCCAGCTTGACGGGGCGTTCGGCCTTGTCCGGCTTGCTGGCCGGTGCCGGCTCGGGATTGGCGATGTCAGGGGCTGTCACCTCCCCGGCGGCTGGCTCCTTGGGCAGCGGTTTGCCGATGTCTTCCCAGTTGCCATGGCCGTTCTCGTCGCGGGTCAGCGTCAGGTTCAGGCCTTCGACGCGTACGTCGCTCATCTGCACCTCACGGCGCAGCAGCGGCAGCACGCGCACGGAAAGGCCCAGCATCTGCAGGTCGGCAAACGGCGTCTTGGGGTTCTGCAAGGTCGCGATGCTGGCGTCATGCAGCTCCAGGCCCAGCCATGGGAACAGGCTCCAGCCGATGTCGCCATTGAGGGTCAGCTCGACGCGGGCCTTGTCGCGGGCCAGCTTGCGAATCTCGTCTTTGTAGTCGTTGGGATCGAAAAAGTGGGTCACGGCGAAGCCGAGCGCCACCAGGATCAGCAACAGCCCGAGAAAACACAGCCCCAGGATTTTGCCGAACGCTTTCATGGGCGAGTCCTTGTAGTGTTGGATTCAAATTCAGCCCGCGAGTATAGCGCCCCCAGGTGGCGGGTAGGGCACTCGCTGGCCAGCCAGCGGCTTCAGATCCTTGTTTCGTGATGTTTCTACCAATTGCATATGGCGAATAGCCTCCACTGTAACCCTCGGGTGATAATCTCTGTCGTCTCGATGAGCCGATAAGCGCCATCAATGGTCGCGAAAATCACGGTGGTGCCGATAAGACGACTGAAGGCCTGCGTGCTTCAAGGTCGCGAGTAGCCAACGGCGGCCATCGAGCAAAAAACATCCAAGGGGGAACTATAAAAATGAGCAGCACTATTACATCAGGGGGGATCGCCAGCGAACGGCCGGCCTTCTTCTCCAAGGAGCGCATCATCGCCCGGCCAGGTTTCAACCGTTGGCTGGTGCCACCGGCGGCCCTGGCCATTCACCTGTGCATCGGCATGGCCTATGGGTTCTCGGTGTTCTGGCTGCCATTGTCCAAGGCCATCGGCATCACCGCGGCTACCGCCTGCCCCACTGACATGGGCTTTTTCGAGCAGATGTTCGCCACCGGCTGCGACTGGCCGATTTCCATGCTGGGCTGGATCTACACCCTGTTCTTCATTTTCCTGGGCTGCTCGGCGGCTATCTGGGGTGGCTGGCTGGAACATGCCGGGCCACGCAAGGCCGGTACCGTGTCCGCGTTGTGCTGGTGCGGCGGCCTGCTGATTTCGGCGCTGGGGGTGTATACCCATCAGATCGTGCTGATGTGGCTGGGCTCGGGCGTGATCGGCGGTATCGGCCTGGGGCTGGGGTATATCTCGCCGGTGTCGACGCTGATCAAGTGGTTCCCGGACAAGCGCGGCATGGCTACCGGCATGGCGATCATGGGTTTCGGCGGCGGCGCCATGGTTGGTGCGCCGTTGGCGGCAGCGCTGATGAGCCATTTCGCCACCCCGGATAGCGTGGGGGTATGGCAAAGCTTCGTGGCCATGGCGGCGATCTACTTTGTGTTCATGCTCGGCGGCGCGTTGTCTTACCGGGTGCCACCGACCGGCTGGAAGCCCGAGGGCTGGACCCCGCCGGTGAAGAAAGCCAGCAATGCCATGATCACCCACCGCCACGTCCACGTGAGCGTGGCCTGGAAAACCCCGCAATTCGCCCTGGTGTGGCTGGTGCTGTGCCTGAACGTATCGGCGGGTATCGGCATCCTGGGCATGGCGTCGCCGCTGTTGCAGGAAGTGTTCGGCGGCAAGTTGCTGGGCGTCGACCTGACCTTCAGCCAGTTGAATGCCGCGCAGTTGGCGCAAATCGGCGCCATCGCCGCCGGGTTCACCGGCCTGCTAAGCCTGTTCAACATCGGGGGTCGGTTTTTCTGGGCGTCCTGCTCCGACATGATCGGCCGCAAGAACACCTACTTCGTGTTCTTCATTCTGGGCTGCGCGCTGTATGCACTGGTGCCGAGCCTGGGCCACCTGGGCAATGTCACCCTGTTCGTGGCGGCGTTCTGCGTGGTGCTGTCGATGTACGGTGGCGGTTTTGCCACGGTGCCTGCGTACCTCGCCGACCTGTTCGGCACGCAGATGGTCGGCGCCATTCACGGCCGCCTGCTGACGGCCTGGGCCGCAGCCGGGGTGCTGGGGCCAGTGCTGGTGAACTACCTGCGCGAGTACCAACTGAGCGTGGGCGTGCCGCGCGCCGCGGTGTACGACATCACCCTGTACATCCTCGCCGGCCTGCTGGTGCTGGGTTTTGTCTGCAACGCGCTGGTACGCCCGGTGGCCGACAAGCACTTCATGACCGAGGAGCAACTGGCTGCCGAGCAGGCGCTGGGCCATGACAAAGGGGCTGACAGCCGCACCGTGCTGGAGTGGAAAGCCGCCCCGGGCAGCAAGCCGCTGGCCCTGCTGGCCTGGCTGGTGGTGGGTATTCCACTGGCGTGGGGGGTAATCGTGACCCTGCAGAAGACTGCTGTGCTGTTCCACTGACACGCCAGCGTCGCCTGCACGCACCCTGTGTCACACAGGGTGTGCGCAGGCACCCTCGGCCGGTGAAGTGTTCTCACCGGTCAGTTCATGTAAGCCTTTTGTTTCTGTTTGCTGCCCGCACGGCCTATAATGTCTGCCTTTTTCGCCCAATGATTTTGCGGAGCTGGTGATGGCCGAACGTAAGGCGTCCGTCGAGCGCAACACTCTGGAAACCCAGATCAAAGCCTCGATCAACCTGGATGGCACCGGAAAGGCCCGATTCGATATCGGGGTTCCCTTCCTTGAACACATGCTCGACCAGATCGCCCGTCACGGGTTGATCGACCTGGATATCGAGTGCAAGGGCGACCTGCATATCGACGACCACCATACCGTGGAAGACGTCGGCATTACCCTGGGCCAGGCGTTCAACCAGGCCATCGGCGACAAGAAAGGCATCTTCCGCTACGGCCATGCCTACGTGCCGCTGGACGAAGCCCTGTCGCGCGTGGTCATCGACTTCTCCGGCCGCCCAGGCCTGCAGATGCACGTGCCCTACACCCGCGCCAGTGTCGGCGGCTTCGACGTGGACCTGTTCCAGGAGTTCTTCCAGGGCTTCGTCAACCACGCCAACGTTACCCTGCACATCGACAACCTGCGTGGCCACAACACCCACCACCAGATCGAGACCGTGTTCAAGGCATTCGGCCGCGCCCTGCGCATGGCCATCACCCTGGATGAACGCATGGCCGGGCAGATGCCTTCCACCAAAGGTTGCCTGTAATGCAGACAGTAGCGGTTATCGACTATGGCATGGGCAACCTGCACTCGGTGGCCAAGGCCCTGGAGCATGTGGGTGCCGGCAAGGTACTGATCACCAGCGACGCCGCCGTCATCCGCGAGGCCGACCGTGTGGTGTTCCCGGGTGTGGGCGCTATTCGCGATTGCATGGCCGAGATCAAGCGCCTGGGCTTCGACAGCCTGGTGCGTGAAGTGAGCCAGGACCGCCCGTTCCTGGGCATCTGCGTAGGCATGCAGGCGCTGCTGGACCACAGCGAAGAAAACGACGGCGTGGACTGCATTGGCCTGTTCCCCGGCGACGTGAAGTTCTTCGGCAAGGACCTGCACGAAGACGGTGCGCACCTGAAAGTGCCGCACATGGGCTGGAACGAGGTCAGCCAGGCGGTGAACCACCCGCTGTGGCATGACATCCCGGACCATGCGCGTTTCTACTTCGTGCACAGCTACTACATTGCCGCCGCCAAGGCCGGCCAGGTCGTGGGCCGCGGGCACTATGGCGTCGACTTCGCCGCCGCCCTGGCCGAAGGCTCGCGCTTTGCCGTGCAGTTCCACCCGGAGAAGAGCCATACCCATGGCCTGCAACTGCTGCAGAACTTCGCCGCCTGGGATGGCCGCTGGTAATGAGCAAGAAGAAACCGCCGATCCTCACGCTCACCCCCGAGCAGGAAAGCCAGGCCACCACGAAGATCAAACGCTTCATGGAGGACCGCTTCGAGCTGGACCTGGGGTCGTTCGAGGCGGCGGAAATTCTTGAGCTGTTTACCCGTGAAATTGCTCCGCACTATTACAACAGGGCGATTTTCGATGTTCAGGCGCACCTCAAGGAGCGTTTCGAGAGCATTGAAAGCGACCTGTGGGCGCTCGAGAAAAACTGATCTCGAGCATCGCTGAAAAATCGAATTGAAGGCTTGCCAGATGCTGATTATTCCCGCTATCGATCTTAAAGACGGTGCCTGCGTACGTCTGCGCCAGGGCCGCATGGAAGATTCCACGGTGTTCTCCGATGACCCGGTGAGCATGGCTGCCAAGTGGGTGGAGGGCGGCTGCCGCCGTCTGCATCTGGTCGACCTGAACGGCGCGTTCGAAGGTCAGCCGGTCAACGGCGAAGTGGTGACCGCCATCGCCAAGCGTTACCCCAACCTGCCGATCCAGATCGGCGGCGGCATTCGCTCGCTGGAAACCATCGAGCACTACGTCAAGGCCGGCGTCAGCTACGTCATCATCGGCACCAAGGCCGTGAAAGAGCCCGAGTTCGTCGCCGAGGCGTGCAAGGCCTTCCCGGGCAAGGTCATCGTTGGCCTGGACGCCAAGGACGGTTTCGTCGCCACCGACGGCTGGGCTGAAGTGAGCAGCGTGCAGGTCATCGACCTGGCCAAGCGTTTCGAAGCCGACGGCGTCAGCGCCATCGTCTACACCGACATCGCCAAAGACGGCATGATGCAAGGCTGCAACGTACCGTTCACCGCTGCCCTGGCCGCGGCCACCAGGATCCCGGTCATCGCTTCCGGCGGCATCCACAACCTGGGCGACATCCAGGCCCTGTTGGACGCCAAGGCACCTGGCATCATCGGCGCCATCACTGGCCGTGCCATCTACGAAGGCACCCTTGACGTCGCCGAAGCCCAGGCTTTCTGCGATTCCTACAAAGGCTGAGGACTGGACCATGGCGCTGGCCAAACGCATCATCCCTTGCCTGGACGTAGACAACGGCCGTGTAGTGAAGGGCGTGAAGTTCGAGAACATCCGCGACGCCGGTGACCCGGTGGAAATCGCCCGTCGCTACGACGAGCAGGGCGCGGACGAGATCACCTTCCTGGACATTACCGCCAGCGTCGATGGCCGTGATACCACCCTGCATACCGTCGAGCGCATGGCCAGCCAGGTGTTCATCCCGCTGACCGTGGGCGGTGGCGTGCGCACCGTTCAGGACATCCGCAACCTGCTCAACGCTGGCGCCGACAAGGTGTCGATCAACACCGCGGCGGTGTTCAACCCCGAGTTCGTGGGCGAGGCCGCCCAGCACTTCGGTTCCCAGTGCATCGTGGTCGCCATCGACGCCAAGAAGGTCTCCGGCCTGGGTGAAACCCCGCGCTGGGAAATCTTCACCCACGGCGGCCGCAAGCCCACGGGCCTGGATGCCGTGGAGTGGGCCAAGAAGATGGAGGCCCTGGGTGCTGGCGAGATCCTGCTGACCAGCATGGACCAGGACGGCATGAAGAACGGTTTCGACCTGGGCGTTACCCGGGCCATCAGCGATGCCCTGGGCATCCCGGTGATTGCCTCGGGCGGCGTCGGTAACCTGCAGCACTTGGCCGACGGCGTGCTTGAAGGCCATGCCAGCGCGGTGCTGGCTGCCAGCATCTTCCACTTCGGCGAATACACCGTGCCGGAAGCCAAGGCGTACATGGCACAGCGCGGTATCGTCGTTCGTTGACAAGGTTGTGAAGAAACAGGTGTAGGGGCTGGCTTGCCAGCAAGCCAGCCCCTACAGTCGGTAGTGCCATGGATTCGGGGCTCGACTGTCATGAAGCGTTGCGTGTTTGCCTTGTTCGCCGGTGTCTGTCTGTCGTTTGCCTTGGGTGCTCGTGCCGAAGTGCCAGCCGACTACTCCCTGGTCTTGCTCACCGAAAACTTCCCGCCTTACAACATGGCCGCCGACGGCAAGAATTTCGCCCGCGAGGAGAATATCCAGGGCATCGCCGCCGATGTGGTGCGTGAGATGTTCAAACGCGCCGATATTCATTACAGCATGACCCTGCGCTTTCCCTGGGACCGCATCTACAAACTCGCCATGCAGAACCCCGACTATGGGGTGTTCGTCACCGCGCGCCTGCCCGAGCGTGAGCAATCGTTCAAATGGGTGGGGCCCATCGGGCCGGATGACTGGATTCTGCTCGCCCGCCCCGACAGCAAGCTCAAGCTCGACAAGCTGGAACAGGCACGGCACCTCAGGATTGGCGCCTACAAAGGCGATGCCATTGCCGAAACCCTGAGCCGCCAAGGCCTGCACCCGGTCATTGCCTTGCGTGACCAGGACAACGCCCAGAAGCTCATGGATGGCGAGATCGACGTCTGGGCCACGGGTGACCCGGCTGGCCGCTATCTCGCGCGCCTGGAGGGGGTCAGCAACCTCAAGACCGTGTTGCGCTTCAGCAGCGCCGAGCTCTATCTGGCGTTGAACAAGGAGGTACCGGACGAGGTGGTCGCCAGACTGCAAAAGGCCCTCGACCAGTTGCGCGCCGAGGGCCGGGTCGACGATATCCTCAACCGTTATCTGTAGCGACTTCCAGCAGGTCTTCCCGGGGTGGCGATGGGTCGCCGGCCAGGTCCCATACGCGAGTACACAGCTTGGCGGGTAGTAAGTGGGCCGAAAGCGTGAAGTTGTAGAAAGCATGTTTGTAGCCACTGTTGTCACTGCAGTCGGTGCTTTCAGGGGGGCCATACTTGTAGGTGTAGTGGGGTAAGGCATGGCTGCGCTGGAACGCGACGTTCTGCTTGCCGTTGGGCAGGGGGGTGATGATCAGCTGGGAGCTCGGTGGCTGTGCTCCGTCGGGGACCACCTGAATGGGCAAGGTGAACACATTGCTGAGCAACGCGGCCGAAAGGCCGGCCTGAAGGTCGTCCAGGCCCAGTATGCACAGCAGATGAATACCCGCTTCAAGCGAGGCTGGCAGGGTAATCATGGCGGTCTGCCCCGAAGCCCCTGTGCTGTAGCCTTCAGTGTTCTGGCACTGCAATGGGTTTCGTACCAGTTTGTGGTAGACATACTCGGTGTTGGTGGTGAATGGCAGCCGCCAGTCATTGTTGCGCGCGTTGGCGGCTGCCGGCAGGTAGTGCGGGTTCTGCAGCGTCAGAGCAAAGCCAGGCGCCATGTCGCACCCCGGCAGGCTGTTGTCGAACCGGCCGTTGGCGAAGCAGGCCGGCAGCCGCTCGATGGAGCTGGCGTAGTTGGTATCTGCGTACCAGGTGCCTTCACCACTCTCGACCTCGCAGGGGGCATCCGTCAGGCATTGGTCCGCTTCGCGGCTACCTCGGGTGGTGGTTCCGGTAATGCCAAGAATACGGTTGTCTTCCCGGCTGAGCAGCGGGCTGCCCGAGGCGCCGGGTAACAGGTCCTGGCAACGGTTGGTGAGGTTCGCCCGCCATACATAGGGGTGCTCGACAATATCGGTCAGCCGCTCCACGGTGCAGGCCGAGGCGCGAAGGGTATAGCCACTGGTGGTCTCGGGGGCGCCCACGGCCAGGACCGGCATGTTGGGCGTCGCCGGACTGGCGGCCAGCCTCAGCGGCTGCACGCCGTCCTTGATCACCTGCTCCAGGCTGACGGCCAGCTCCACCACGGCCAGGTCAATGTTCTGCTGGCTGCTCCAGGCAAGCGTCTGCAGTGGGTAGACCCGCCGCTGGCCCGCGGTGTCCTTGAAATAATTGAACTCCACGTGCCCCTGAATGGGCAGGTCGTTGGCGATCATGCCCAGCGAGGTGTGGGTGCAATGGCCGCTGGTCAGCAAGTAAGCGGGGGCATGCACGGGGCTGTCCGGTGTACGAGTGTCCAGCAGTACCGCCGAGCAACGCCGGTTGCCCCGGCTTTCCAGGCGGCCGATGCCGGTCCAGTGGTCGTAGCGGCCATCCTTGTTTTCCAGCAGCACCGAGGGGCCCAGGTTGGTCAGGCCTTCGCCGAAGTCGCCTGCGTTGGCGGTAGTGGTCAGCAACAGCAGGCTGGCCAGGGTGGTCAGTGGTCTCATGGTGAAATCCTTACGGTGGAAAAAACCGCAGTAGATCCCATGAGCGAAGGGTGTTTGAGGTAGTTAGTTGTTCTGGGAAAACCGAGAGGCGTGCTCTGTTGCTTATGGGGCCGGGCGAAGCTCGGGCCTGCAGCAGGGGAGAGGGCGTGCGTGCGGCTGGGCTATTTCGGGGTGTAGGTGCCGTTCTTGCCATGGGCGGGCATGGCGCGGTTGGCCCGTTGGGCGATCATCTGGCGGATGGGAATCCAGTCGATGCCATTGGCCTTGAGGTTGGGCAGCTCGCGTTCCAGCATGTCCAGGGTAACCGGGTAGGGGTGGCCGATCACCACCACCGAGCCAAACTTTTTCGCATGGGTGATGGCTGTCTGCAATTGCTTGGCCACCGCTTCAGGGGTACGCACGTCATCCAGGAACACGTCACGCGAGACATGGGCCAGGCCGATGTCCTGGGCCTTGGCGGCCGCGACCGTGGCCGCGCTGGTGCGGCTGTCGACGAAGAACAGGCTGCGCGCCTGCAGCTCGCCCATGAGCATGGCCATCGCCTCTGGCTGCGACGTCATCTTGCTGCCCTCGTGGTTGTTCATGCCGGCGGCGTAGGGCACGGACTTCAGCGCCGCCTGCAGGCGCGCGCGCAGTTCATCCATGGGCAGGTCGGGGTGCCAGGCGAACGGGCCGGTGGCGGGGTCCATGGGCATGTGCACGATCACGGTCTTGCTGGCCTTGTGCGCTTCGCGGGCGAAGTCGGCGGCATGGGGGGTATCGGGCATCACCGCCAGGGTGACCGGGCCGGGCAGCGCCAGGGCGCGACGGTCCCGGGGCAGGTTCTGCCCCAAGTCGTCGATTATCAGCGTGAAGTAGGCTTTGCGCGGCTTGGCGTCACTGCTGTCCGGCGCGGCGTGGGCCAGGCCGGACAGGCAGCAGAGCAGGGCGAGCAGTACGGCGCGTAGAGGCATCACTTGTTGCGGGTGACGCTCAGGCCCTTGAGCAGCGACAGTGCCTGGCTCAGCTGGAAGTCCCCATCTTGCGGGCGGGCCTTGGCCTTGCCGATCGGGTTCTTGCCAGAAGGACGGTCGGCGCCACCGTTGCCGTTGCCCAGGTGGCCCTGCAGGTCGGCTTCCTTGAAGTTTTCGTCGTCCTGGTCGCGGGTCAGCTTGCCTTGGCGTACTTCCACGTCCGGAACGATGCCCTGGGCCTGGATGGAGCGGCCGTTAGGCGTGTAATACAGCGCCGTGGTGATCTTCAGCGCGCGGTCGTTGGCCAATGGCAGCACGGTCTGCACCGAGCCCTTGCCGAAGCTGTCGGTACCCATCAGCACGCCGCGCTTGTGGTCCTGCAGGGCGCCGGCGACGATTTCCGACGCCGAGGCGCTGCCGCCGTTGATCAGCACCACCAGCGGCACACCGTCGCTTTCGTCGTGGCCGGTGGCCGAGAAGCGCAGCTCGGAGTTGGCGATGCGGCCCTTGGTGTACACGATCAGGCCGCTGCTGATGAAGTGGTCCACCACTTCGACGGCGGCTTGCAGCACGCCGCCCGGGTTGTTGCGCAGGTCCAGTACCAGGCCGTTGAGTTTCTTGCCATTGTCCTTGCGCAGCTTGGCCAGGGCCTTGGAGACCTCTTCGCCGGTCTTGACCTGGAATTGGGTGATGCGGATGTAGCCGTAACCGTCTTCGAGCATCTGCGCCTTCACGCTTTTGACCTGCACGATGGCGCGGGCCAGGGTCACGTCAAACGGCGTGCCGCCGCTGCGCACCAGGGTCAGGGTGATCTTCTCGCCGACCTTGCCGCGCATCTTGTCCACGGCCTCGGTCATGGTCTGGCCACGGGTGGGCTGGCCGTTGATCTTGACGATCAGGTCGCCCGCCTCGATGCCCGCCTTGCTGGCCGGGGTGTCGTCGATGGGCGAGACCACCTTGATGAAGCCGTCTTCCACACCTACTTCGATGCCCAGCCCGCCGAATTCGCCACTGGTGCTTTCCTGCAGCTCCTGGAAGTCTTCCGGGCCCAGGTAGGCCGAGTGCGGGTCGAGGTTGCTGAGCATGCCTTTGATGGCGTTCTCCAGCAGGGTCTTGTCGTCCACCGGCTCCACGTAGGCGGCCTTGATGCGGTCCATCACCTCGGCGAATGTGCGCAGCTCGTCGAGCGGCAGCGGTGCTTTGCTCGGGTCCACGGGCGCGGTGGCAGGCGCGGGGGCGGTCGTGGTGGTGGCGGCCAGGCGCGCGGGCTCGGCCGCACGGGCCAGGGGGGCGCCGATCACCACGGCGATCGTCAGGGCCAGCGAGGTAAGGCGGGGCAAGTGCAGCATGACGAACGAACTCCTAATCCTGGTTTTGCGCCTTTCGGGGCATCGGCGTGCCGTCAGTCACGACGGCCATAACGCCCTTGTTGTCGGTGCCCGCGTCAGCCGCGGCACCATTGTGCAGGGTCGCTGGGGCGACCTTGCTGGCGAATGGCAAAATACAGCGCCGGCGTGTCCTGCCCACCACTACTGCCTACCGTCGAGATAGCCTCGCCGGCTTTCACTACATCTCCAGCGCCCTTGAGCAGGCTCTGGTTATGCCCATACAGGCTCAGATAGCCGTCCCCATGGTCGAGAATGACCAGAAGTCCCGCGCCGCGCAACCAGTCGGCGAACACTACGCGGCCACCGTGAACCGCCCGCACCTGGGTGCCGGCCGGTGCACTGATCATGACACCATCCCACTTGGTGCGGGCGTCGTCGCCGCGAGTTTCACCAAAACGCGCCAACAGTCGACCATCGACAGGCCATGGAAGTTTTCCTCGGCCCGCTGCAAATGGGCCGCCAAAATTGGCGCCGCCACTGGAGACTAGTGCACCTGGCACGGTTTTGGGCCGTTTCGGCTCATCATCCGCCTTGGCCTGGGCGTTTTCACGCTGGCGCTGACGTTCGGCTTCCTGCTGGGCCAGCAGGGCCTTCTGCCGCGCTTGCTCGGCCTCGCGCGCCTGGCGCGCCAGGGTTTCCTCGATGGTCTTGAGCACCTTCGCCAGGTCTTCCTGGTCCTGCTGGCGGGAGGCGAGCTTCTGGTCCTGCTGCTTGTAGCTGTCGTTGAGCTTGGCCAGGGCGGCCTGGCGTTCCTTGCGCACCTTGTCCAGGTCCTGGCGCTGGCTGTCCAGGCTGCTTTGCTGGGCAAGCAACTGGGCCTGCTGGCCGGCGATGTCTTTCTCGACATTGCCCAGCTGGCGCAAGGTCTCATTGAACTGCTTGAGCTGCGCCATGCGCGCGTTGCTCATGTAGTCGTAATAGGTCAGCGTCCGGGCGAATTTCTCCGGGTTCTGCTGGTTGAGCAACAGCTTGAGGTATTCCTGGCGGCCGCCCTGGTAGGCGGCGCGGGCCTGGATGGCGATCAGGCGCTGTTGTTCAGTTTTGCTGTGCTGGAGTTGATCTTTTTGCAGGGCCAGGCGATCCAGCTCGCCTTGGGTCTTTTTTAGTTCTTGTTGCAGGGCCTCCACCTGCTTCTCCAGCTTGCCCATTTGGGTTTCAGTTCCGCGCAGGTCTTTCTGCACGCCGTTCTTTTGTTCCTGCACCTGGCTGAGTTGTTTCTTCAGCTCGGCGATGTCCTGCTTCGTGGCATCCAACTGCTGTTGGGTTTGCTCACGGTCGTCGGCGTAGGCCGTACTCAGCAGGCAGGTCAGGGCTAGGGCTATCAGTGCGCGAAGCATGGGGGTGGGCGATACCAGTGTGGAGACGGGCCTAGTATGCCCGCCGCGAGCTGCAAAAAAAACGTCCAAGGGGCAACTGCCCGACGTTTCATCCAGGGCGGGGGCCAGGGCCCCCGCAATGAGCTTAGCCTTCGCTCAGGATCGAGTGGCCAGTCATTTCTTCCGGCTTGGGCAGGCCCATCAGGTACAGCATGGTGGGTGCCACGTCGGCCAGCACGCCGCCTTCGCGGACCTTGAGCTTGCGCTTGCCCACATAGATGAAGGGCACCGGCTCGGTGGTGTGCGCGGTGTGCGCCTGGCCAGTGGACTCGTCTTCCATCTGCTCGCAGTTGCCGTGGTCGGCGGTGATCAGCGCTTCGCCGCCCACTTTCTCCAGCGCGGCGGCGATGCGGCCCACGCAGGTATCCAGGCACTCCACGGCCTTGATCGCCGCGTCCATCACGCCGCTGTGGCCGACCATGTCGCCGTTGGCGTAGTTGACCACGATCACGTCGAAACGCTGGTTTTCGATGGCGTCGACGATCTTGTCGGTGACCTCGGGGGCGCTCATTTCCGGCTGCAGGTCATAGGTGGCGACCTTCGGCGATGGGATCAGGATGCGCTCTTCGCCCGGGAACGGCTCTTCGCGGCCACCGGAGAAGAAGAAGGTCACGTGGGCGTATTTTTCGGTCTCGGCAATGCGCAGCTGGGTCTTGCCGTTGTTGGCCAGGTACTCGCCCAGCACGTTGTGCAGGCTGCTGGGGCCGAAGGCGGCTGGTGCCGGGATCTTCGCAGAATACTGGGTCAGGCCGATGAAACCGGCGGTCTTAGGCTGACGCTTGCGCGGGAAGTCGGCGAAGTTGTCTTCGACGAACACGCGGCTCAGCTCGCGGGCACGGTCGGCGCGGAAGTTCATGAACACCACGGCGTCGCCATCCTCGACGCGCACTTTGTCGCCGATGCTGGTGGCCTTGACGAATTCGTCGCTTTCGCCGCGCTCGTAGGCGGCCTTCAGGCCGTCAACGGCGGTGGCCGCGTCGAATGCGCTGGTGCCGTCGACGATCAGCTCGTAAGCGGCGGCCACGCGGTCCCAGCGGTTGTCACGGTCCATGGCGAAATAGCGGCCGATGATGCTGGCGGTGCGGCCCTTGCCCAGGCGGGCGAAGGTCTTGTCCAGCAGTTCGAGCGGGGCTTCGGCGCTCCTGGGCGGGGTGTCACGGCCGTCGAGGAAGGCGTGCAGGTAGATCTTTTCGGCGCCACGCTTGGCGGCAAGCTCGGCCATGGCCACGATATGGTCCTGGTGGCTGTGTACGCCGCCGTCCGACAGCAGGCCGAGGATGTGCACGGCCTTGCCCGCCTTGACGGCCTTGTCCACGGCGCCGCAGATGATCGGGTTCTCGAAGAACTCGCCGTCGCGGATGGCCTTGGTTACCCGGGTGAAGTCCTGATACACCACGCGGCCGGCGCCCAGGTTCATGTGGCCGACCTCGGAGTTGCCCATCTGCCCGTCGGGCAGGCCCACGTCCATGCCAGAGCCGGAGATGAGGCCGTTGGGCATTTCCTTGGTCAGGCGGTCGAGCGTCGGCTTCCTGGCCGAATAGACAGCGTTGTAGTCGTGGCTTTCGCTGTGACCGAAACCATCCAGGATGATCAGGACCAAAGGTTTAGGCGTGGTTGTCATAGATCCACTCGCGGGTATGTCAGAGGGAAAAGGAGAAGCGTATTTTAGGGCATAGTGGCCGACGCTTGCGAATAACCTTCATCAATCGCACTCATGAACCACAGACAAGGCCCTGGGGGCCCGGTTCCATGAAGGTTGCGCCCGGCGGGCTTTGGCCCACTTTGACGGCTGTGTATACTGGCCGACATTTTAACGCCCTGGAATCCGCTGATGGTCGATCACCTGCTTCAATTCGCCACAAATCACTATCTGCTCGTCGGCGCTTTCGCCATCCTGCTGATCATGCTGCTTGCGCTGGAAGCGAGCCGTGGCGGCAAAAGCCTGAGCCCACGTGAGCTGACCGCACTGGTCAATGCCGAGCAGGGCGTGGTCATCGACATCCGCGCCAAGAAAGACTACGCCACCGGCCACATCGTCGGCGCCCTGAACATTCCGCAGGACAAGCTGGCCTCGCGCATGGCCGAGCTTGAAAAGCACAAGGGCAAGACCCTGATCATCGTCGACAGCATCGGCCAGCATGCTGGCACCACTGCCCGTGAGCTGCTGAAAGCGGGCTACAACGCGGCAAAACTGTCAGGTGGTGTTTCCAGCTGGCGTGCTGACAACCTCCCACTGGTAAAGTGAAATGAGCCACGTCGTCGTCTACTCCAGCGATTGGTGCCCCTACTGCATGCGGGCCAAGGCCCTGCTGGAAAGCAAGGGTGTCGCCTTCGAAGAAATCCGCGTCGACGGCCAGCCGCAGGTTCGCGCTGCCATGGCCCAGAAGGCCGGTCGCACCTCGGTACCACAGATCTGGATCGGCGAGCGCCATGTGGGCGGCTGTGACGATCTGTATGCACTGGAGCGCGCCGGCAAGCTCGACGCGCTGCTCCAGGCCTGAATTCAAACCACGTTACGACTTAATGTAAGAAGGATCTGCGATGACTGATCAACAGAACACCGGCGCGGCCAACGAAGCAGCCAACGCCCCGCAATTCTCCCTGCAGCGCATCTACGTGCGCGACCTGTCGTTCGAAGCGCCGAAAAGCCCGGCCATCTTCCGCCAGCAGTGGGAACCAAGCGTCGCCCTGGACCTGAACACCCGCCAGAAGGCGCTGGAAGAAGGTTTCCACGAGGTGGTGCTGACCCTGTCGGTTACCGTCAAGAACGGTGAAGAAGTGGCCTTCATCGCTGAAGTTCAGCAGGCCGGCATCTTCCTGATCCAGAACCTGGACGATGCGTCCATGAGCCACACCCTGGGTGCTTTCTGCCCGAACATCCTGTTCCCGTATGCCCGCGAAACCCTGGACAGCCTGGTGGTTCGTGGTTCGTTCCCGGCCCTGATGCTGGCCCCGGTGAACTTCGACGCCCTGTACGCGCAAGAGCTGCAGCGCATGCAGGAAGCTGGCGAAGCACCGAAGCCGTCGCTGCAGTAACCCTGCCGCCACGCAAAAAGCGCCCCACGGGGCGCTTTTTTTGTAGCCGCTGCCGCCAGGCTACAGCGCCTCAGGCGAAACCGAGTTGGCGCCAGGCTTCGTACACGGCGATGGCCACGGTGTTGGACAGGTTCAGGCTGCGACAGCCTTCGCGCATCGGCAAGCGCAGGCGCTGGTCGCTGCCCAGCGGGTCGAGCACCTCGGGTGGCAGCCCGCGGCTTTCCGGGCCGAACAGGAAAGCGTCGCCATCGGCGAAGCTGACCTCGTGGAACGGCTTGGAGCCCTTGGTGGTGAAAGCGAACAGCCGCGGGTTGCCCAGCGACTCCAGGCAGCTGGCAAGGTCGGCGTGGCGCTTGAGCGTGGCGTACTCGTGGTAGTCCAGCCCGGCACGGCGCAGGCGCTTGTCATCGAGCTCGAAGCCGATCGGTTCGATCAAGTGCAGGTGGCAGCCGCTGTTGGCGCATAGCCGTATAATGTTGCCTGTATTGGGCGGTATCTCTGGTTGAAAAAGGATGACGTGAAACATGCACGGCTCCGAACTGAAAGACGGGCAGCATTCTACCCCTGAACCGGACCCGCGTCCGAGCCTGTTCCCGCGCGTACTGTTTTCGCTGGCGATCATTGGCTTGATGGTGGGCCTGATGATCGGCAAATTGACCAACCCCGACACCCTGGAACTGATCAAGATCGAAGAACAGCCCGCGGCCCTGGTGCTGTGGTTCACCGGGGAGCCCAAGGTGCAGGCCACCACCGTGGACGGCGCCCTGGTGGTGCAGTTCCAGGCGCATGGCCTGACCCGTAACGGCCAGGTGGACATCGACGGCAAGAAGGCCAACTGGCGTACCCAGCCCGGTGACAATGGCCTGTTGCTGAACGTGATCGCGGCTCGCCCCTTGCAGGGTGATATCAGCGGTGAGAAAGAAGAAGGGCGCTGGAGGCTGAAGCTCAGCCTCCGGGAGGAATAAAAGAGGGAATCCCCGGCCTGCCTGTACCAAGGTCCCCAAAAGCGGGATGGGAACGCAGCGCTGGTCGCGTGCTGCGTGCCCCGTTGTAAAGAAGGGGAATCCCCGGCCTGCCTGTACCAAGGTCCCCAAAACGGGTGTGGGACCGCTGCGCTCGTCGAGTGCTGCGCGTCCCGGTGTAAAGAGGGGATACCCCGGCCTGCCTGTACCAAGGACCCCAAAACTGGGTTGTGTCGCTGTTCTTGCCTTTGCCCTTAGTACATTGCAGCGTGCGTGCCAGTTTTGAAAAAATGCGCTCATCAGGTTGCGGTTTTGTGATGCTCTGGCCTGTAGCCCTTGTATTACGCGGGTTGTGTGACGAAAGGTATTTTCCTGGCGGGTGCGAGGCAGGCCATTTTTCACCTCCAGCAGGGCAAAAATGCCTTCTGCCGGTGCACGAAAAATGCGCAGTGCACACTGTGGGAGCTGGCACGAAAAAGCCCGCCAGGGTCGCTGGCGGGCTCTTTTTCAACGGTCCGGCGGATCAGGCGTCGTCGCCCTCATCGTCATCCCCACCGTCGACCTTCATGCCCAGCTCCTTGATCTTGCGCGTCAAGGTATTGCGGCCCCAGCCCAGCAGCACGGCGGCGTCGCGGCGGCGGCCCGCGGTGTGCTTCAGGGCGGTTTCGATCATGATGCGCTCGAAGCTTGGCACCGCGCTATCCAGCAGGCTCGACTGGCCACGGGCCAGGGCCTGGTCAGCCCATTGGCGCAGGGCCTGTTCCCAGTTGGTCACCGGCGCGGCGTCTTGCGGCAGGCTGAGCAGCTCGGGCGGCAGGTCGCCGATGTGCACTTCGCGGCCCGAAGCCATCACCGTGATCCAGCGGCAGGTGTTCTCCAACTGGCGCACGTTGCCTGGCCAAGGCAGGTTTTTCAGGTATTCCTCGGTCTCGGCCTTGAGCAGCTTGGGCTCCACGGCCAGCTCCTGGGCGGCGCGGCTGAGGAAGTGCTTGGCCAGGGTCGGGATGTCTTCGCGGCGGTCCGACAGGCGCGGGATGTGGATACGGATCACGTTGAGGCGATGGAACAAGTCCTCACGAAACTTGCCCGCATGCACCAGGGTTTCCAGGTTCTGGTGGGTGGCGGCGATAATGCGCACGTCCACTTTCACCGGCGTGTGGCCGCCCACACGGTAAAACTCGCCGTCGGCCAGCACGCGCAGCAGCCGGGTCTGGGTGTCGGCCGGCATATCGCCGATCTCGTCCAGGAACAGGGTGCCGCCGTCGGCTTGCTCGAACCGCCCGCGGCGCAGGTTGGCCGCGCCCGTGAATGCCCCCTTCTCGTGGCCGAACAGCTCGGACTCCATCAAGTCCTTGGGAATCGCCGCCATGTTCAACGCAATGAACGGCGACGCAGCCCGCGGGCTATGGCGGTGCAGGGCATGGGCGACCAGCTCTTTACCCGTACCCGATTCACCGTTGATCAGCACGGTGATATTGGAGTGGCTGAGGCGGCCGATGGCGCGGAAGACTTCCTGCATCGCTGGCGCTTCGCCAATGATTTCCGGGGTGCGGGTCAGCGTCGGAACTTCGGTGAGGCCCTGCTGCTCCTGGGCGTGCTGGTTGGCACGCTTGACCAGGGCCACGGCCTCGTCCACGTCGAATGGCTTGGGCAGGTATTCGAACGCGCCACCCTGGTAAGACGCCACGGCGCTGTCCAGATCTGAATGGGCGGTCATGATGATCACCGGCAGGCGCGGGAACTGCTCGCGGATGCGCGCCAGCAGGTCCAGGCCGCTGGCACCCGGCATGCGAATATCGGAGATGATCACGTCGGGCTGCTGGCGGGCCAGCCGGCTCATCACGCCGTCGGCACTGTCGAAGCTTTGGGTGGTCATGCCTTCCTGTTGCAAGGCCTTTTCCAGTACCCAACGGATGGAACGGTCGTCATCGACGATCCAGACAGTTTCACTACGGCTCATGACGAAGCGGCTCCTTGTTCCAGCGGCAGGAAGATCGAGAAAGTGGTGTGGCCGGGGTGGCTTTCACACTCGATCAGCCCTTGGTGCTGGCTGATGATGTTCTGGGTAATGGCCAGGCCCAGGCCTGTACCGTCGGGGCGCCCACTGACCATCGGATAGAAGATGGTTTCCTGGAGCTCGGCGGGTATACCGGGTCCGTTATCGGTGATTTCAATCTTGGTCACCAGCCGGTGGCGAGTGTGGCCAATGGTGAACTGGCGCATGGTGCGGGTACGCAGGCTGATGCGGCCCAGGCGCAGCTCGTTTTGGCCACTGATGGCCTGCATGGCATTGCGCACGATATTGAGCACTGCCTGGATCATCTGTTCGCGGTCGATCAGTACGTCCGGGATGCTAGGGTCATAATCGCGCACCAGTGTGATACCGCCCTGGGCTTCGGCTTCCACCAGGCTGGACACGCGCTCGAGCACCTCGTGCACGTTGGTCATGGCCAGCGATGGCAGCTTGTTGGAACCGAGCATGCGGTCCACCAGGTTGCGCAGGCGGTCGGCCTCTTCAATGATGACGTTGGTGTAGTCCTTGAGGCTCTCCTCGGGCAGTTCGCGCGCCAGCAACTGCGCGGCGCCCCTGATGCCGCCCAAGGGGTTCTTGATCTCGTGGGCCAGGCCCCGCACCAGCATCTTGGTGGTTTCCTGCTTGGACAGCTGGGCCTCTTCCTTGGTGATGCGCAACAGTCGGTCGCGGGGGTGCACCTCAAGCAGCAGCAGGGTGGCGCCGTTGCTCAGGATGGGCGTTACCGCGTAGTCGACGGTCAGGGTCTGGCCGGTCAGCGCGGTCAGCATGGCTTCGCGCTTGGTGAACGGGTGTGCCTGCTCCACGGCCTGGCGCAGGGAGTTGAGCGCTTCGGCCGACTCCGTGAACAACTCGCTGATGAATTGCCCATGGCTGCGCTGGCCGCTGATGGCCAACAGCATCTCGGCGGCCGGGTTCATGTATTCCAGGCGCAGTTCGGCATTGAGCAGAATGGTGGCGGTGGTCAGGTTGTCCAGTAGCAGTCGGTGCAGTGCATCACTGATGGTCATTTGCTGTCGTTGACCTCTTTTGGCTCACGGCCGCCGGGTTTCGGTCCGAAGCGGCGCGGGCTGGTAATCCGCTGATACAACTAAAATGCAAGAACTAAACCAAGGCTCCGAAAAGAAGCGCGGCCAACGAAAAATAGCGCTTTCCCTGCTCATTAAGTGACGCAGCGGGGGCGCTCTCGTTCAGGTTTGACCCAAAATGGGCTGTTAGTGCGCAAATGCCAGCTTATTGCGCACCAAAATGATGCGCCATTCATCACTATAGCGCCTCTGTCACTCGTCGTCCTCGGGCTTGTCTGCCAGTGGGCATTCCGGGCGCACGCCGTAGTCGTCGGTGGTGCAGGGGTTGATGCGGCGCTTCTGGATCAGTGAAATGCGCTGCATGTGGAAAGGCTGCGCCGGCGTGCGTTCAATCACCGTTTCCTGGTTATCGATGACCTCCGCCGCGAGTTGGTGCGTGCCGCGGTCAATGTTCTGCAAGGGGAACACCGGGCTCACGGTGGGGCCGGCGATGACCTTGCCGTCCAGCAGCAGCCGGTAGCCGTGGTTGGGTTGCAGCGCAGGTTCGCTGGTCACGGTGACGATCAGGTTGCCGGCGCCATCGTGAATGGTGGCGTCGGGTTCCGGAATCAGGATGCGCAGCATGTCGTAGTGGGTGATGGCCTGTTTGCGCTTCACCTTGCGTGCCGGGGCAGGCAGGGGCGGCGATGCGCTCATGTTGTTGCTGGGGCGGATGTCCACACGGGTGGCGTTGGCGTGGGGTTTATCGGTATAGACGCGGTTGCCCTGGGCATCGACGTAGGTATAGACCTCGGCTGCCGCGCTGGCTGACAGCGCCAGTAGCAGGGCAGCCAACAGCAGGCGGTTCATGGGCGTTTTCCGGCAGGGGGCAGGTGGAAGCGTTGCAAGGTGAAGGTCACGGTGGGGCTTTGCTGCACCACCCGGTCATTGAGCAGTACCTGTACCGCCAGGCGGTGGTCGCCGCGATCAATGTTGACCAGTTGCAGGCGCGGCACATTGGCGGGCTGGCCGTAGGGCTGGTCGTCCAGCAGCAGGCGCAGCCGGTGTTCGTGGCGCAGGCGCGGGTCGATCAGCACGCCCACGGTAAAGGTGCCGTTGTTGGCGCGCAGGGCTTCCTCGCTCGGGATGTCCGTCAATTGCAGGGTGCGGTAGGCCTGCACGTTGTCATCGTTGCGCTGGCGCGGCGCCGGGGCCATGGGGGCTACGGGGGCCTGTTGCTGCACGCTGTTGAGTGGCGGCAGGTCCACCGTCTGCGCGGTGGTGCCCTGGGGGGGCTGGTTGGAATAGGCGGTATTGCCCTCGGCATCGGTGTATTTGTAGATCTCGGCGGCTGCGGGCAGGGCCACCAGCATCAGTAAACACATGAGGCATGAACGCATGAGCGCTTCCTGTCGACCATGGAAAGACGAGCCCGGCGGGCCAAGCTCGCAGCATAGAACAGAATGGCCGGGCGCAGTTGCGCCAGATGGCCCGCTTTGCCTGCAGCGGACCCGGCCGCGTCACTTGCACCGCGCAGTATCAGGCGCACCGCATGCACCGCCGACGCGGCCAGCGTGAGAAGCCTGCGAAGACAATTGCGTGACTCAGGATGGTGCGCTGCACAGCTCCCCAGTGGCGCGAACCAGCGCCTGATGCTGCAACGGGTCCGCTTTTCGTGCACCGATGGCAGCCGCCAGCCAGCGTGGGCATTGGGTATCCGTGCGCGATGGGGCGAACGCGGCCAGGCGTTCCAGCAGTTGTTTCTGCAGCACATCCAGTTGCGGGCGGATTTCCTTGGCCAGGTCTGCGCGTGGCGTGGCCGGCGCACTGCCTTGTTGGTTCCATTGCGACAGCAGGCTGTATTGCACCAGCTTGTTGGCTTCGATCTGCGCGGCGAAGAACTGCTCGGCCAGGGTGCCGTCCAGCTTGTAGTCGGCGGCGAGCTTGCCAGCGCCAGCGATCACGTCCCGTTCGCGGGGCGCATCGAGCACCGGCTTGTGGCTGTCCCATTTGGTCAGGGCTACCTTGGGGGCGATCTCCAGGCGTTGCGCCACGCTATCGAGCAGTGGTGCAAGGGTGGCTGGGGCATCGGCGAAGGCGGGCAGGGTGATGGCTGTGGCGCACAGCAGCAGGCTGCGGGCAATGAAAGGGGGCATGGGCTTTCCTTGTTTTTATACGAATGACGGGCTTTATTGACGCATAAAAAAGACCTCCCGAAGGAGGCCTTTTTCAAATCACGCGGCTTGCGCCAGCGTCACGGGATCAGCAGCTGTAGTACAGCTCGTATTCCAGTGGGTGTACGAAGGTACGAACCTTGATTTCTTCTTCGCTTTTCAGGGCGATGTAAGCGTCGATGAAGTCGTCGCTGAAAACGCCGCCTTTGGTCAGGAACGCACGGCCTTTGTCCAGCTCTTCCAGGGCTTCTTTCAGGCTGCCGCAAACTTGTGGGATCTCTTTCGCCTCTTCAGGCGGCAGGTCGTACAGGTTTTTGTCAGCAGCGTCGCCAGGGTGGATCTTGTTCTGGATACCGTCCAGGCCGGCCATCAGCAGTGCTGCGAAGGCCAGGTACGGGTTGGCAGCCGGGTCCGGGAAGCGCGCTTCGATACGACGGCCGCGTGGGCTGTTGACGTAAGGAATACGGATGGAGGCGGAACGGTTGCGAGCCGAGTAGGCCAGCATCACGGGTGCTTCGAAACCTGGGACCAGACGCTTGTACGAGTTGGTCGACGGGTTGGTGAAGCCGTTCAGGGCCTTACCGTGCTTGATGATACCGCCGATGAAGTACAGGGCGGTGTCGGACAGGCCGGCATAGCCTTCGCCAGCGAAGGTGTTCTTGCCATCTTTGGCGATGGACATGTGCACGTGCATGCCCGAGCCGTTGTCGCCGTACAGAGGCTTTGGCATGAAGGTAGCGGTGCGACCGTAAGCGTCGGCAACGTTGTGCACGACGTACTTCAGGGTCTGGACTTCGTCAGCCTTCTTCACCAGGGTGTTGAACTTGACGCCGATTTCGTTCTGGCCGGCAGTCGCCACTTCGTGGTGGTGAACTTCAACGACCTGGCCCATTTCTTCCAGTGCGTTGCACATGGCAGTACGGATTTCGTGGTCGTGGTCGAACGGTGGAACCGGGAAGTAGCCGCCTTTGATACCAGGGCGGTGGCCCTTGTTGCCGCCTTCGACGTCCTGGTCGGACATCCACGAACCTTGTTCGGAGAAGATCTTGAACATGGAACCGGAAATGTCGGACTTGAACTTCACTTCGTCGAAGATGAAGAACTCTGGCTCCGGGCCGGCGAATACAGTGTCACCGATACCGGTCGACTTCAGGTATTCTTCAGCGCGGTGAGCGATGGCACGTGGGTCGCGATCGTAACCTTGCATGGTCGAAGGTTCGATGATGTCGCAAACCAGGATCAGCGTTGGCTCTTCGGTGAACGGGTCCAGAACGGCGGTTTCGTCGTCCGGCAGCAGGATCATGTCGGAGGCTTCGATGCCTTTCCAGCCAGCAATGGAGGAACCGTCGAACATCTTGCCGACTTCGAAGAAGTCATCTTCCAGCGCGTCACGGGCTGGCATGGTGACGTGGTGCTGGGTGCCTTTGGTGTCAGTGAAGCGCAGATCAATCCACTTGACGTCATGATCTTTGATGAGTTGAACCGACTTCGACATGTTGTCCTCCGGGGTGAATAAGGGCTGGTAGTGGTGAGCCCTGTAATTTGGGTGATGCCGGGCGCGATAGTCTGCCAAGGCAACCTGCCTCACAAGGGAGCAATTTGCATGCCAGTGCCCCGAGATGGGTTTTTTGCCCCAAACCCAGGCGTTTCGGCGTTTTTTTGGCAAATTGCGCCGTTTTGTCGCACTGATTTGATGCGCTAGCAATCCGTGGCGCACCATAATGACGCACAGAAAACCTTCTGTACGATAGTTGGTCAAACCTTGAGCAATTTCCGCTATAATCCTGCCCCCTCTTTTTCGGCTGGCACCTGGCGCGCTGTTTTTTCATGAAACTAATCGTAAAAGTCTTCCCAGAGATCACTATCAAGAGCCGGCCGGTTCGCAAGAACTTCATCCGCCAGCTCGCCAAGAACATCCGCGTCGTGCTCCGTGAACTGGACCCGAAGCTGGTGGTCGAGGGCGTGTGGGACAACCTCACGGTCGTCACCCGCGTTGAAGATGCGAAAATCCAGCGCGAAATGATCGAGCGGCTGCGCTGCGTCCCGGGCATCACCCATTTCCTTCAGGTGGACGAATACCCCTTAGGCGAAATGGATGACCTGGTCGAGCAGTGCCGCAAGCATTTCGGTGACCAGCTGCCGGGCAAGATGTTCGCGGTGCGCTGCAAGCGCGCCGGCAGGCATACCTTTACCTCCATGGACGTGGACCGCTACGTGGGCAGCCAGCTGCGCCGCCTGTGTGGTGCGGCCGGCATCGAGCTGAAGAACCCGGACGTCGAAGTGCGCCTGGAGATCCGCGACAAGCGCGTGTTCATCATCCACAGCCAGCACCAGGGCATCGGCGGCTACCCGCTGGGTTCGCTGGAGCAGACCCTGGTGTTGATGTCCGGTGGTTTCGACTCCACCGTGGCCGCCTACCAGATGATGCGCCGCGGCCTGATGACCCACTTCTGCTTCTTCAACCTGGGCGGCCGCGCCCACGAGCTGGGCGTGATGGAAGTCGCGCACTTCCTGTGGAAGAAGTACGGCAGTTCCCAGCGCGTGCTGTTCATCAGCATTCCGTTCGAGGAAGTGGTGGGCGAGCTGCTGAGCAAGGTCGACAACAGCCACATGGGCGTGATTCTCAAGCGCATGATGCTGCGCGCCGCCAGCCGCATGGCCGATCGTCTGCAAATTGATGCCCTGGTGACCGGCGAAGCCATCTCGCAAGTGTCGAGCCAGACGCTTCCGAACCTGTCCGTCATCAGCGCGGCAACCGACAAGCTGCTGCTGCGTCCATTGCTTGCCAGCCATAAGCAGGACATCATTGACCAGGCCAACGAAATCGGCACCGCCGACTTCGCCAAGCACATGCCTGAATATTGCGGGGTGATTTCGGTCAACCCCACCACCAAGGCCAAGCCTCACCGCGTTGCCCATGAAGAACAGCAGTTCGACATGGCCGTGCTGGAGCGGGCCCTGGAACGCGCCAAGCTGGTCTCCATCGACAATGTAATCGATGAACTGGGCCAGGATATCGAGATCGAGGAAGTTGGCCAGGCACTGGCCGGCCAGGTGATCGTCGATATCCGTCATCCGGACGCCCAGGAAGACGAGCCCCTTGAACTCGAAGGCATCGAGGTCAAGGCATTGCCGTTCTATGCACTGAACAGCCGTTTCAAGGAACTGGACCCCACCCGTCAGTACCTGCTGTATTGCGACAAAGGCGTGATGAGTCGCCTGCATGCCCACCACTTGCTCAGTGAGGGACATGCCAATGTGCGCGTTTATCGACCGAGCTAAGCGCCCGGGGCTGTTTGCCTGTGGCCTGCGTCACCGGCCCCCCGACGCCAACGACAAGCTGTAACGGCTTTGTCGGACTCTAAGTCAAATCGCTGTCACAACCTGTCAGCACACCGAATCCTCTGATCGAGATACACAAGTGATCGAAAATCTACGTAACATCGCCATCATCGCTCACGTTGACCATGGTAAAACCACCCTGGTAGACAAACTGCTGCGTCAATCGGGCACCCTGGAGCGCAACGAGCTCAACGACGAGCGCGTGATGGACTCCAACGACCAGGAGAAAGAGCGCGGTATTACCATTCTGGCGAAAAACACCGCCATCAACTGGAATGGTTACCACATCAACATCGTCGACACCCCCGGCCACGCCGACTTCGGCGGTGAAGTAGAGCGCGTGATGTCGATGGTCGACTCCGTTCTGCTGCTGGTTGACGCTCAAGACGGCCCTATGCCGCAAACTCGCTTCGTGACCAAAAAGGCGTTCGAAGCCGGTCTGAAGCCGATCGTGGTCATCAACAAGGTTGACCGTCCGGGCGCGCGTCCTGATTGGGTTCTGGACCAGATCTTCGATCTGTTCGACAACCTGGGTGCCACCGACGAACAGCTGGACTTCAAAGTCGTCTACGCCTCGGCCATCAACGGCATCGCCGGCCTGGACCACACCGACATGGCCGAAGACATGACCCCGCTGTACCAGGCGGTCGTGGACCACGTTCCGGCTCCGGCCGTTGACCGTGACGGTCCGTTCCAGATGCAGATCTCGGCACTGGACTACAACAGCTTCCTGGGCGTCATCGGTGTTGGCCGTATCGCTCGCGGTCGCGTCAAGCCGAACACCCCGGTTGTGGCCATCAGCGCTGACGGCAAGCGTCGCAACGGTCGTATCCTGAAGCTGATGGGTCACCACGGCCTGCACCGCATCGACGTTGAAGAAGCAGCAGCCGGCGACATCGTGTGCATCAGCGGCTTCGAAGAGCTGTTCATCTCCGACACCCTGTGCGACCCACTGAACGTCGAAGCGATGAAGCCGCTGACCGTCGACGAGCCAACCGTTTCCATGACCTTCCAGGTCAACGACTCGCCTTTCTGCGGTAAGGAAGGCAAGTTCGTGACGTCCCGCAACATCAAGGACCGTCTGGACAAAGAGCTGCTGTACAACGTTGCACTGCGCGTTGAAGAAGGCGACTCGGCTGACAAGTTCAAGGTTTCCGGCCGTGGTGAGCTGCACCTATCGGTACTGATCGAAACCATGCGTCGCGAAGGCTTCGAGCTGGCCCTGGGCCGTCCGGAAGTGATCATTCGTGAAGTCGACGGCGTCAAGCAGGAACCGTTCGAAAACGTCACCATCGACATCCCTGAAGAATCCCAGGGCAAGGTCATGGAAGAGATGGGCCTGCGTAAAGGCGACCTGACCAACATGGTGCCGGATGGTAAAGGCCGTGTTCGTCTGGAATACAACATCCCTGCTCGCGGTCTGATCGGTTTCCGTAACCAGTTCCTGACCCTGACCAACGGTGCTGGCATCCTGACCTCGATCTTCGACCGTTACGACACCGTCAAGTCGGGCCACATGTCGGGCCGTCAGAACGGCGTTCTGGTTTCGGTTGAAACCGGCAAGGCGCTGACCTACTCGCTGGAAACCCTGCAGGCTCGTGGCAAGCTGTTCGTTGAACACGGCCAGGAGATCTACAACGGTCAGATCGTCGGCCAGAACAGCCGCGACAACGACCTGGGCGTCAACCCTACCAAGGGCAAGAAGCTCGACAACATGCGTGCTTCGGGTAAAGACGAAACCATCGCTCTGGTTCCACCTGTTCGCTTCACCCTGGAACAGGCCCTGGAATACATCCAGGAAGACGAGCTGTGTGAAGTCACTCCCAAGTCCATCCGTCTTCGCAAGAAGATCCTGGACGAAAGCGAGCGTACCCGCGCTGCCAAGAAAGCCAAGGCTTGATCTAGCCTTAGCTGAATGAAAAACGCCCCCGGTCGAAAGGCCGGGGGCGTTTTTTTATGCCCTGGGGTTTTGTCTGAAACCTTCGGGTCGGTAGTGCTGGCCTCTCGCGAGCAAGCTTTGCTCCCACGGGTGAAAGGCGCTGTGGGAGCAAAGCTTGCTCGCGATGAGGCCCTTCAATAAGACACGGGCTTTGGCTTGTAGGCGCAGTACCCTGGGCGCGGGCCTACGCGGGGGTGGTTGCGGCAGGTGTCCGGGCGCTTGTCGTAGATGGTGCACATGCGGCTTTTGCGGTCCAGGTACAGGCAGTCGTTGTTGCTCATGCGCTGCAGGGTGAAGATGCCCGATTTCTGGTTGAAGCGCTCGACGATGCCGTCCTTCTGCAACCGCTTGGCGATATTCTTCGGTGGGTCGCCCAGTTCGAATTCATCGACCACGCCAATGCGCACCAGATCCTTGATCTTCACTTCCACGGGCAGGGTGCAGCAGGACGAAATACAGGCGCCGCACATGGGCTGGGTGAATTTCTGCCAGGTTTCGAGGCGGTCAATCTCGGCAGCGGCTATCAGGGTGCTTTTCATCAGGTTCGGGTTTCGGCGTGATCGGGCGCGCGATCATACCGGGACTGGTGAAATTGTGAACAACCATTTGCCGGTTAAATTTTAACCTGTTTCGCCGTTATTACAGAAAACCGCGAACCAGCCCTTTCACCTTGTGTCGAACCGTCTAGGCTCAGACAACCCCCTCCTAAAAAATCCGTCAACTTCCCCGAGGACGCATCAATGTCTCAGGAACCGCTTGTCCGTGACGCAGAGGTGGCAGAATTTCGCGCCGCTGTACTCGCTAAACTCACATACGCGGTGGGCAAAGACCCCGATCATGCCTTTGATCATGACTGGTTCGAAGCCATCGCCCTGGCGGCCCGCGACCATATGGTCGAGCACTGGATGGACCACACCCGGCAGATCTACCGCAAGGCGCAGAAGCGGGTGTATTACCTGTCCCTGGAGTTTCTGATCGGCAGGTTGCTGTACGACAGCCTGAGCAACCTGGGGCTGTTGGACGTCGCCCGCGAAGCACTCACCGACCTGGGCGTGGACCTGGAACGCATCCGCCTGCTGGAGCCTGACGCCGCATTGGGCAACGGCGGCCTGGGCCGCCTGGCGGCGTGTTTCATGGAGAGCATGTCGACCCTGGGTGTGGCGGCCCACGGTTACGGCATTCGCTATGAGCATGGGCTGTTCCGCCAGGCCATTGTCGACGGCTGGCAACAGGAGCAGACCGAGAACTGGCTGGACTTCGGCAACCCCTGGGAGTTCGAGCGCCCGGAAGTGATCTACCCCATCAGCTTCGGTGGTCATGTGGAAACCGTGCAGGACGCCGGGGGCCAGCAGAAGCAAGTGTGGTGGCCGGCAGAGACCGTGCGTGCGGTGGCCTATGACACCCCGGTGGTGGGCTGGCGCGGCTCCAGCGTGAATACCTTGCGCCTGTGGCGTGCCCGCGCCCTGGAAGAGTTGCACCTGGAGCGGTTCAACGCCGGTGACCACCTGGGGGCCGTGGCCGAAGTGGCCCGGGCCGAAAGCATTTCCCGGGTCTTGTACCCGGCCGACAGCACCGAGGCCGGGCAGGAACTGCGTCTGCGCCAGGAGTACTTCTTCGTGTCAGCGTCGTTGCAGGACCTGCTGCGCCGCCACCAGAACATTCACCCCTCGCTGCTCAACCTGGCCGACGGCGCCGCCATCCAGCTCAACGACACCCACCCCTCCATCGCCGTGGCCGAGTTGATGCGTTTGCTGGTGGATACCCATGCCATCCCTTGGGACACCGCCTGGGACATTACCGTCAACACGCTTGCCTACACCAACCACACACTGCTGCCCGAGGCCCTGGAAACCTGGCCGGTGGGCTTGATGGAGCGCATGCTGCCGCGGCACATGCAGATCATCTATCTGATCAACGCCTACCATATCGATTCGCTGCGAGCCAAAGGCATCCACGATTTCGACGTGCTGCGCGCGGTGTCGCTGATCGAGGAAGACAACGGCCGGCGGGTGCGCATGGGCAACCTGGCGTTCCTGGGTTCCCATAGCGTCAATGGTGTGTCCGGGTTGCACACCAAGCTGATGCGCAGCACCGTGTTCTCCGAGATGCACAAGCTGTACCCCGACCGCATCAACAACAAAACCAACGGCATCACCTTCCGCCGCTGGCTGTTCCAGTCCAACGGCGAGTTGACCTCGATGCTGGTGGATGCCCTGGGCGAGGATGTGCTCGACCATCCCGAGCAGCGCCTGGTGGACCTGGAACCTTTCGCCGACAAGCCCGATTTCCGCAAACGTTTCGCCGCCCAGCGCCTGAGCAGCAAGAAAGCCCTGGCACGCATCATCCAGGAGCGCCTGGGGGTAGTGGTGAACCCCGAGGCGATGTTCGACGTGCAGGTCAAGCGTATCCACGAGTACAAGCGCCAGTTGTTGAACCTGCTGCACACGGTGGCGCTGTACCAGGCTATCCGTGCCGAGCCTGGCACCAACTGGGTGCCGCGGGTGAAAATCTTCGCCGGCAAGGCGGCCGCCAGCTACCACCAGGCCAAACTGATCATCAAGCTGGCCAACGACATCGCGCGCACGGTGAACAATGACCCGACCGTGCGGGGCCTGCTCAAGGTGGTGTTCCTGCCCAACTACAACGTCAGCCTGGCCGAAAGCATCATTCCGGCAGCCGACTTGTCCGAACAGATCTCCACGGCCGGCTACGAGGCGTCGGGTACCAGCAACATGAAGTTCGGCCTCAATGGCGCACTGACCATTGGCACCATGGACGGCGCCAACGTGGAGATGTGCGACCGGGTAGGGGCCGAGCACATGTTCATCTTCGGCCTGACCTCCCAGCAGGTCGAGGCCCGCAAGCGCAGTGGCGAATTCAACGCCAGTGGCGACATCGCGGCCTCGCACCGCCTCAATGATGTATTGCAGGCAATTCGTGGCGGGGTGTTCTCGCCGGATGACTCCTCGCGCTATGCAGGGTTGATCGACGGCCTGATCGCCTATGACCGCTTCCTGGTATGTGCCGACTTCGATGCTTACTGGGACGCCCAGAAACGCGTGGAAGACCTGTGGCACGACCCGGCTCAGTGGTGGCGTTCAGCGGTGCTGAACACTGCGCGCATGGGGTGGTTCTCGTCCGACCGCACCATCCGCGAGTACGCCGAGGATATCTGGAAGGCGCTGGACTGACGCTGACGCCGCTTCTCCTGTGGGACCGGGCCAGGCTGGTTGTTTGGCCTGGTTACCCCCTGTAGGAATAAGCCTCAGCTTTTACGACCCCACTCGATATACTGTCTCCCTGCCATGGAACTGGAACACGGTTAGGGAAATCGATCATGCAATGGGTATTGTTGCTGCTGGGCCTTGCGCTGGGCGGTGCCTTCGATGAGTCCATCGAAGGCGCGCTGGTTGGCGGCCTGTTTGGCTGGTGCCTGGGGCAGGCGTTGCGCCTGGGTACGCTGGCGCGGCGCAGCGAACAACAAGCACTGGAGCTGGAGCAGGCCCGTCAGGCACTGACGGCCGTGCAGGCACGCCTGGACGTGCTGGAGGGCGGGGTCGCAATGCCGCAGCCGGTGCCTGAGCCCGCCGCTGTCGAGCCGGTGCTGGAATGGGAGGTCGCGGTCGAGCCGCCACCTGCACCTGCCCCTGCGCCGGCAGATACCTGGGCACCCGAGCCCGTGCGCCCACATGAGCCTGATATTTTCAGTACCGTGTTCGGTGCTGCCCGCGACTGGCTGCTGGGCGGCAATACCGTGCTGCGCGTAGGCCTGGTACTGCTGTTTCTGGGCTTGGCGTTCCTGTTGCGCTACGCCACCGAAAACGTCGTGGTACCGGTGGAACTGCGTTACGCCGGTGTCGCGGCCAGTGCCCTGGCATTGCTTGGCGTGGGCTGGTGGCTGCGGTTCAAGCGGCGCGGTTACGGCCTGCTGCTGCAAGGGGCTGGCGTGGCGGTGCTGTACCTGACCATTTTCGCCGCCATGCGCGTGCATGCACTGATCGACCCGGGCCCGGCGATGGGCCTGTTGGTGGCCGTGACGGTCTGCTCAGCGGTTCTGGCGGTGCTGCAGGACGCCCTGGGCCTTGCCTGCGCCGCGGCCCTGGGAGGCTTTGCCGCACCCATCCTGGCGTCCACCGGCGCCGGTAGCCATGTGGCCCTGTTCAGCTATTTTGCCCTGCTCAACGCCGGCATCCTGGCCATCGCCTGGTTCAAGGCCTGGCGCCTGTTGAACCTGATCGGCTTCGTGGGCACCTTCGGCATTGGCTTCGCCTGGGGCGCGCGCTCCTATACCCCCGAGCTGTTCTGGAGTACCGAACCGTTCCTGTGCCTGTTTTTCTTCATGTACCTGGCCATCGGCCTAATGTTCGCACGGCGTACTCTGCTGGACAGCCCGGAGCCGCCCGCTGGCGCCGACCGGGCGACCCTGGTGCGGTGGGCGGCGCGCCAGGGCGACTATGTGCACGGTAGCATTCTGTTCGGCCCGCCGCTGGTGGGCTTCGGCCTGCAGTGGGCATTGATTCGCCACCTGGAGTTTGGCGCTGCGTTCAGTGCCTTGGCCCTGGGGGCCATCTACATGGTATTGGCCTGGCTGCTGGCCCGCCGGGCGCCGCAGCGGGCAAAGCTGTTGACCGAGACCTGCCTGGCCCTGGGGGTGATCTTCACCAGCCTGGCCATCCCGTTGGGCCTCGATGCCCAGTGGACCACCGCTGCCTGGGCGGTGGAAGGGGCAGGCCTGTATTGGCTGGGCCTGCGTCAGCAACGGCGTCTGGCCTGCTGGTTTGCGCTGCTGTTGCAGGCTGGTGCGGCTGCCTTCTGCCTTCAGGCCTTCAGCCACGCGTTCTTCTATACCCCCACCGGTGAGCTGGCCTTCAGTGCCCTGTTGATCGGTATCGCCGGCCTGGTCTGTGCCTGGCGCCAGCACGCAGAGCACCAGGCCAGCCTCCTGGCCACGGTGCTGCTGGTATGGGGCGGTGCGTGGTGGTTGCTGGCCTGCGTAGCAGGGGTGCCGTTGCTGGTGCGCTGGTCGTGGGACATGGCCGCCTTGCTCATTGCCTTCAGCGCCAGCGCGGCGTTGGCCAGTTTTTTGGCCCCGCGCCTGCGCTGGCCGGGCCTGGCGCATCTGGCCATGGCCCTGGCGCCGCTGGCCACCCTGGTCCTGCTGTGCAATTGGCACGTCGGTTTCAACCCGGTGCAGGAACTGGGGTGGCTGGCCTGGCCGGTGTTTTTCGTCGTGCATTTCCAAGCCCTGCGCCGGCTGGCGCCGTGGTTGGGCGCACGGGTACTGACGGCCAGTCATGTGCTGGGCGCCTGGCTGCTGGTGGCGCTTCTTTCCTTGCAGCTGAGCTACGGCCTTGAGCAGTTGGCCGGTGATTACAATGCCTGGCGCTGGTTGGGCTGGGCGGTCTTCCCGGCACTATTGCTGCTGGTGGTCGCCAGCCCGCGCCAGTGGCCGTGGCCATTGTCGTTGTATCCAGAGGCGTACCGCTGGTGGGCGGCTTGCCCGCTGGCGCTGGTGATGGTGGCCTGGGTGTGGCTGGCCAACTTCTTCAGCGACGGTGCCGCCGATCCGCTGCCTTACCTGCCCGTGGTGAACCCGCTGGAGCTGGGGTTGCTGCTGGCGGTGTACGCTGTATTCATCTGGGCGCGCAGCGTCGATGAGCGCATCCAGCGCCTGCATGTGCGCGGGCCGGTGGACTGGACGATCGGCGCCACCTTGTTTGCCGTGCTCACCGCCATGGTCATGCGCACCGTCCATCAATACGCAGGCGTGCCTTATCAGCTCGATGCGCTGCTGGGCTCCATGCTGGTGCAGGCCAGCCTGTCGATTGTCTGGACGGTGGTGGCCCTGGGCCTGATGATCGGCGGGCACGTGCGTGCACGGCGCTACATCTGGCTGGTGGGCGCGGGCCTGATCGGGGTGGTGGTGGCAAAACTGTTTTTTGTCGAACTGAGCAACCACGGTGGTTTGGCTCGGATCGTTTCGTTCATTGGGGTGGGCGTGCTGTTGCTGGTGGTCGGCTATTTCGCGCCGCTACCGCCACGGCGTATCGAAGGGGCGGCAGGGGGCGATACCTGACATGGGGCACATGATAAAGACGTGGTGTGGAGTGCTGGGGTTGCTGACGGCCATGGCGGCCGTGGCCCAGGAGCAACCGGGGGACTTTGCCAATCAGGTACCTCTGAGTGTCAGCGGCCAGGGCCCCTGGTACCGGCTGGACCTGCCGCTGGCCTTGCAGCTGGGGGCGCGCCAGGCCGACCTGGGTGACGTGCGCGTGTTCAACGCCGCCGGCGAGCCCCAGGCTTATGCCCTGGTGCACCAGGGCGCGCGACACCAGCAGAGTGAGCACCAGGCCAGCGTGAAGTGGTTTCCCCTGTACGATGACGCCGAAAGTGCGCCGGGTACGCCGAAGGTCCGGGTACAGACCGGGCCCAGCGGCAGTCTCATCGAAGTGCAACCCGAGGAAGAGCTGGAAGCGGGCGAAGAAGTGCTGCGTGGCTGGTTGCTGGACACCAGTGCCATCAAGGAGCCCCTGACCCAGCTGAGCCTGGACTGGAGCAGCGAACGTGAGGGCTTCCAGCGCTTCGGCATCGAAGCCAGCGACGACCTGCAACATTGGCGCCCGTGGGGTGAGGGCCAGGTGGCCCGGTTGTCATTCGCCGATGAGCGGATCGAGCAGCATGAAGTCTCACTGCCAGGCCTTCCGGCCCGTTACCTGCGCTTGTTGTGGCAAGTGCCGCAGTCGGCGCCGGTGCTGAGCCAGGTGCTGGTGCAGAGCAGCGCCACGGAGCATGTGCCAACGCCGCTGGTGTGGTCCGAACCGATCAAGGGCAGCAGCCTGAAGGCCAACGAATACACCTGGATGCTGCCCGCCGCCTTGGCGGTGGAACGGGTGCAGATCGGCCTGGACCAACCCAATAGCCTGGCCCCCGTGGACCTGCTTGGGCGCTACGACCCCAACGGCAGCTGGGAACCGCTGGAAAGCGGTTTGTTGTACCGCCTGACCCAGAATGGCCAGGACGCCGTTCAGAGCGAACTGCCCCTGCGCGGCGAAACCCTGCGCCAGCTCAAGCTGCAGGTGGACGACCGTGGCGGCGGCCTGGGGGCCGAAGCCCCTCTTCTGCGCGTCGCGGTACGCCCGGTGCAGCTGGTTTTCCTGGCCCGGGGCGCGGGGCCGTATCGCCTGGCCATCGGCAACGCGGCGGTGCAGGGCGCTCAACTGCCCATCGGCACCCTGATGCCCGGGGCCGATGAGCAGCGCCTGGCATCCCTGGGCATTGCCGAACCGGCCATTACCCCGGTGATCGTCGCACCGCCGCCAGCCGCCACGGTGGCGCCGGCGTCGGACTGGAAACGCATCAGCCTGTGGCTGGTGCTGGTCATCGGCGTGCTGGCACTGGCGGCCATGGCCTGGAGCCTGACCCGCTCGCGGCCCAACCCGCCGTAAGGCCATAAGCGCCACCGGTGGTCGTTTTCGGACTACGCTTGAGCGGTGGCGTGAACCTTTATCGTTACAGCCCGGTCTGAAGGGCTGCAACCACCCCCCCAATTGCTCGCTAGGTGGCCAATGAGCCTGTAAACTGCGCGGGTTTTTTCCCACCCCATTCTCCGGAGCCGTCCATGTCCCGCGTTACCCTGAGTCGCTATTTGATCGAGCAGACCCGCAGCAACAAGACCCCTGCCGATCTGCGCTTCCTTATCGAAGTGGTGGCGCGCGCATGCAAAGAGATCAGCCACGCTGTATCCAAGGGCGCCCTGGGCGGCGTTCTGGGCAGCATGGGCACTGAGAACGTGCAGGGCGAAGTGCAGAAGAAGCTCGACGTTCTGTCCAACGACATCCTGCTGGAATCCAACGAATGGGGTGGCCACCTGGCCGGCATGGCGTCCGAGGAAATGGACAATGCCTACCAGATCCCGGGTCAGTACCCCAAAGGCGCCTACCTGCTGGTATTCGACCCGCTGGACGGCTCGTCGAACATCGACGTCAACGTCTCGGTCGGCACCATCTTCTCGGTACTGCGCTGCCCAACCGAGTACCTGACCCAGAACGACAGCCTCAACGAGCAGGCTTTCCTGCAGAAAGGCACCGAGCAGGTCGCCGCCGGCTACGCCATCTACGGCCCGCAGACCATGCTGATCCTGACCCTGGGCAACGGCGTCAAAGGCTTCACCCTGGACCGCGAGATGGGCAGCTTCGTGCTCACCCACGAAGACATCAGCATTCCGAAGAGCACTGCCGAGTTCGCCATCAACATGTCCAACCAGCGCCACTGGGAAGCGCCGGTGAAGCGTTACGTCAGCGAGCTGACCGCGGGTGAAGAAGGCCCGTTGAAGAAGAACTACAACATGCGCTGGATCGCCTCCATGGTGGCCGACGTACACCGTATCCTGACCCGTGGTGGCCTGTTCATGTACCCGCGTGACGGTCGCGAGCCAGAGAAACCAGGCAAACTGCGCCTGATGTACGAAGCCAACCCGATGTCGTTCCTGGTGGAGCAGGCAGGCGGCGCGTCCACCGACGGCCACCAGCGCATCCTCGACATTCAGCCTGAAGGCCTGCACCAGCGCGTGGCAGTGTTCCTGGGTTCGAAGGAAGAAGTCGAGCGTGTGACTGCTTACCACAAAGAGTAAGGCTTCAGAGCGGCGGCGCCTGGTTCCCAGGCGCCGCTGTTTTCAGATACGGAAACTGCCCACCAACTGCTTCAACCGCGAAACCTGCTGTTCCAGCTCACCGCAGGCCCGCAGCGTTGACTGCAGGTTTTCCACCCCTTCCTGGTTCAACGTGTTGATCTCGGTGATGTCCATGTTGATGGCTTCCACCACGGCGGTCTGCTCTTCAGTGGCGGTGGCCACCGATTGGTTCATGCCGTCGATCTCGCTG
Source organism: Pseudomonas sp. RIT-To-2 (assembly GCF_029623465.1). Lineage (NCBI taxonomy): Bacteria > Pseudomonadati > Pseudomonadota > Gammaproteobacteria > Pseudomonadales > Pseudomonadaceae > Pseudomonas > Pseudomonas sp. RIT-To-2. The sequence continues at coordinate 173,005 of NZ_JAPYKM010000008.1, forward strand.
ATACGCTGAGTCACGCTGCCCAGGCGCTCACCGGCCTGGTTGGCGATGCCCACGCTCTGTTCGCTCTGGCTCTGGCTTTCGGTCATGGTGCCTACGGCTTCGCGGGCGCCCACCTGCAGTTCCTCGATGATCTTCTGCACTTGCTGCGCCGAGTCCTGCGTGCGGTGCGCCAGGTTGCGCACTTCATCGGCCACCACGGCGAAGCCACGGCCGGCGTCGCCTGCGCGGGCGGCTTCGATGGCAGCGTTCAGGGCCAGCAGGTTGGTCTGCTGGGAGATGCTGGTAATCACCTCCAGAATCTGCCCGATGTTCACCGTGTTGGCGTTCAGGGTCTCGATGTTGCCGCACGAGTCACTGATCTTCGCCGACAGTTGGCCCATCACCTCGATGGTCTTGTTCACCACCTGCTGACCGTCTTCGGCCAGGTTGCGCGCGTCGCTGGAATGCTGCGAGGCCAGGGCAGCGTTCTGGGCGATTTCCTGGGCGGCGGCGCCCAGTTCGTTGATGGCCGCGGCTACGCTGCTGGTGCGGCTGGCCTGCTGATCGGAGTTGAGCATCGAGGAGTTGGAGGCGCTCACCACCTGCAAGGCCACTTCATTGACCCGGCCGGTGGCCGATGACACTTCGCGGATCGATTCGTGGATGCGCTCCACGAAGCGGTTGAACGACTGCCCCAGGGCGCCGAATTCGTCCTGGCCGTGAATCACCAGGCGTTTGGTCAGGTCGCCTTCGCCTTCGGCGATGTCATGCATGGCGCGGCCCATCACGTGCAGCGGTTCCATCAGCACGCGAATCAACAGGCCCAGCAGCGCGATGATGATCACCACGGCAATCACCGTGGCCACCAGGGCCGAGTTGCGGAATTCGCCGAGCATGGCGTAGGCCGCGTCCTTGTCCAGCACCAGAGCCACGTACCAGTCGGCTGACGGCACGCCGTTTACGCGGGTGAACGAGATGAACTGGGTCTTGCCGTTGAATTCCACTTCCTTGAGGCCAGGCGACACTTGAGGGGCGCCCTGGGGGTAGGCCTCGGAGAGCTGCTTGAGGTCCAGCTTGGTGTCAGGGTGGATCAGGATCTTGCCGTCGGCGGTAACGATGAACGCGTGGCCGTGGCCGCCGAAGTTCAGCGAGTTGATGATGTCGCTGATGCTGGTCAGGTCGATGTCTGCACCGGCGACGCCGATGAACTGGTTGTCGTGGCGCACTGGGGTGGCAATGGTGATCACCAGCTTGCCGGACGACGCCGCGATGTAGGGTTCGGTGACGATCGTCTGCTGGGCTGCATTCGCCGCTTTGAACCAGCCGCGCTGGCGCGGATCGTAGTCGGCGGCGCGGTTACCCGCTGGCACCGAGAACATAACGCCGTTCTGGCCGCCGAAGTAGGTCAGCTGGAAATTGCTCGAATAGGCTGGCAGGCCAACGCTGCGCGTGAGGCTGGCGGCCGAGTCGCCATCCACCGCCACTTGCTGGCCCAGCGACTGCAGCAACTGGATGCGGCTTTCCAGCCAGGTCTGGATGTTGCTGGTGGTCAGCATGCCCAGCTGTTTCATCGAGGCGTCGGTGTTTTCGTGCAGGGTGGCGCGCTGGCGATAGTCGTTGAACAGCATGAAGCACGAGAACGCCAGGGCGACGATGAGGGCCGCCGCGATCAGAATCTTGTGGCTGAATTTCAGGTTTTTTGTCATTGAGATGATCTGCACGCAAAGAGGCGGGTCAAACGAGGGTGGCAATCTGCCAGAAGTGCGCAGACAGCGCTATCTACTTTCGGCAGGTTTGCGATGAAGATTAATGTACGTTCCGGTGAGTTGATCAGTGGTCGCCAAGGGGCTGTCAGAAATGCCGCGGGCGCACGGGAACCACACTGCGCTTTTCTCTTCTAAGCTCTAGCTGGCAGCCAGGCCGGCATTACTGTCCAGGAGTGACCCTTCATGTCTTTGCGTTCCATCGCCTTGTTATCGTTCTGCGTGTTGCTCGCCGCGTGCAGCAAGATCAATCAGGAAAACTATTCACAGATCAAGGCAGGCATGACCAAGGTCGAAGTCGAAAAACTGCTGGGCAGCCCCACGGACTGTTCGGGCGCGCTGGGCGTTTCCAGCTGCACCTGGGGTGACAAGAACAGCTTCATCAGCGTTCAGTACGCAGGCGAGAAGGTAGTCATGTACTCCGGGCAGGGCCTGAAATGAGCCGCCTGAAACTAGCTGCCTGCCTGCTTGGCGGCCTGGCCGCCGGGGCGTTGCTGGGCGGTTGTGCCAACAAGGGCAACGACGCGTTGGCGCCGCGCACCGTGGACCATGTCGACCTCAAGCGCTACCAGGGCACCTGGTATGAACTGGCGCGGCTGCCCATGTTCTTCCAGCGCAACTGCGCGCAATCCGAAGCCCACTACCGGCTCAAGCCCGATGGCAACGTCGCCGTGCTGAACCGCTGCCGCACGCAGGAGGGTGAATGGGAGGAGGCCACGGGCACCGCGTCGCCGCAGGTGCCGGGCAAAACCGACAAATTGTGGGTGGTGTTCGACAACTGGTTCTCCAGGCTGCTGCCGGGCGTTGCCAAGGGCGACTACTGGGTGCTGTACGTGAGCGATGACTACAAGCAGGCCGTGGTCGGCAACCCGGACCGCAAATACCTGTGGCTGCTGTCACGCACGCCTACCGTCTCGAAAGCAGTGCGTGAAGAGCTGCTGGCCAAGGCCCAGCAGCAGGGCTACGACACCACCAAGCTGATCTGGCGCGCCAAGGATTCGGAAATCGGCAAATAAGTGTCCGGTCCTGCAGGGTAGTCCTTCAGTTCAGGAGTGTGCGCAGGACCTGGGCGAAAGCCTGCGCGCTTTCATGTTCCTGCGCATGATGCCCTTCGCTGACCACCTGCTTGCCATTGACCCACACATCCCGCACCTGGCGATCCCCCCCGGCAAACAGCCAGCGGTTGAGAATGCCGTCGCCGCTAGCGGTGGCCAGGTAAGGGTCGCTGCCGTCGAGCACCAGCCAATCGGCCCGTGTGCCCACACGCAGTTCACCGATGGCCTGGCCCAGGGCCTGGGCGCCGCCTTGCAGGGCTGCGTCGTAAAGGGTACGGCCAACCATGGGCTGGTGCTGGCCGTATAGCCGGTTGCGGCGCTGGTCGCGCAGGCGCTGGCCGTATTCCAGCCAGCGCAGCTCTTCCACCACGCTCAACGACACATGGCTGTCGGAGCCAATGCCTATGCGCCCGCCTTGGGCCAGGTAGTCCACCGCGGGGAAAATCCCGTCGCCCAGGTTTGCCTCGGTGGTCAGGCATAGCCCGGCCACCGCGCCGCTGGCCGCCATGCGCCGCACTTCATCGGTATCGGCATGGGTGGCGTGCACCAGGCACCAGCGTTGATCCACGGGCACGTTGTCGTACAGCCATTGCAGCGGGCGCTTGCCGCTCCACGCCAGGCAATCGTTGACCTCTTTCATCTGTTCGGCGATGTGAATGTGTATGGGCGCGGTAGTGTCGCTGGCCGCCAGCACCTGGCTGATCTGGTCGGGGGTGACCGCGCGCAACGAGTGAAAACACAGGCCCAGGCGCTGCGCCGGCTGTTCGGCAAGGATCGGCGCCAGGCGCTGTTGCAGCGTCAGGTAGGCGTCGGTGCTGTTGATGAAGCGGCGCTGGCCATCGTTGGGGGCCTGGCCGCCAAAACCCGAGTGGCTATAGAGCACCGGCAACAGTGTCAGGCCGATGCCACTGCTGGCAGCCGCTTGGCTGACCTGGCGGGACAGCTCGGCGGGGTCGGCATAGGCGCGGCCGTCGGTATCGTGGTGCACGTAGTGAAATTCGGCCACCGAGGTGTAGCCGGCCTTGAGCATTTCGATGTACAGCTGACGGGCGATCACCCCCAGTTGCTCGGGGCTGATCTTGCCTACCAGGCGGTACATCAGGTCGCGCCAGGTCCAGAAACTGTCGTTGGGGTTGCCGGCCACTTCCGCCAGGCCGGCCATGGCGCGCTGAAACGCGTGGGAGTGCAGGTTGGGCATGCCTGGCAGCAGCGGGCCCTTCAGAGGCAAGGCATTCTCGGCACTGGCGTCGGCTTGGAGCAGGGTGATCAAGCCATCGGCACCGACCTCGATGCGGACATTTTCCGCCCATCCGGATGGCAACAACGCGCGTTCGGCAAAGAAGGCGGGCATCGACACTTACCTCATCAGGTTTATTTGTATATACATATACAGACGTTTGCCTGCTCGGTAAACTGCGGCAAGCTATCCATCTATCGTTTCAACTGGCCCAAAACAGAAGGATTTCCTGTGTCGACTCCGCCCGCCGTCTCTCCGCTGGTTGCCCAGATGGGCGAAAGTCCGGCACCGCTCTATGCCCGCGTCAAACAGATGATCGCCCTGCAGATTCAGAACGGCACCTGGCCGCCGCACCACCGCGTGCCGTCGGAAAGCGAACTGGTCAGCCAACTGGGTTTCAGCCGCATGACCATCAACCGCGCCCTGCGCGAGTTGACCGCCGAAGGCCTGCTGGTGCGCATGCAGGGGGTGGGCACTTTCGTTGCCGAGCCCAAGAGCCAGTCGGCGCTGTTCGAAGTGCACAACATCGCCGATGAAATCGCCTCACGCGGCCATCGCCACCGCTGCCAGGTCATCATGCTGGCTGAGGAAGCCGCTGGTTCCGAGCGCGCCCTGGCCCTGGACATGCGTGAAGGGCAGAAGGTATTCCACTCGCTGATCGTGCACTTCGAGAACGACATCGCTGTGCAGATCGAGGACCGCTACGTCAACGCCGTGGTGGCACCGGACTACCTCAAACAGGATTTTACCCAGGAAACCCCCTACGCTTACCTGTCCAGGGTTGCGCCGCTGACCGAAGGCGAGCACGTGGTTGAAGCAATCCTGGCTGACCCATCGGAATGCAAGTTGCTGCAAATAGAGCCTGGCGAACCCTGCCTGCTGATCCGCCGCCGTACCTGGTCGGGTCGCACCCCGGTGACCGCCGCGCGCCTGATCCACCCCGGCTCCCGGCACCGCCTGGAAGGACGATTCAGCAAATGAGTACATTCAAACTCCTGCGCGCCACGGGCTACCCGCGCATGCCGTGGAAGAATGGTGGCGGCAGTACCGAGGAAATCGCCCGCCATGGCGGCGACGGCCTGGATGGGTTCGGTTGGCGCCTGTCGATAGCCGATATTGGCCAGTCGGGCGGGTTCTCCAGCTTTGCCGGGTACCAGCGCGTCATCACCGTGCTGCAGGGCAAGGGCATGGTATTGAATGTCGATGGCACTGATAGCCGCGAACTGCAGCCCTTCGATCCTTATTCGTTCAGCGGTGACAGCGTCGTTTCCTGCACGCTGGCAGGCGGCGAGATCCGCGACTTCAACCTCATCTACGCCCCCAGCCGGTACCGCGCGCGGCTACAGTGGCTGGAAGGTGAGGCGCGCCTGTTCACCGCGGCTCGGACACTGTTGATCTTCAGCGTCGCCGACGCCCTGACCGTCAAGGCGGGCAGCACCCCCCACATCCTGGGCTTGTACGACTGCCTGCAAATCGAGACAGACGCCCTCACCGAACTCAGCGTCGATGGCCACTGCTGCCTGATAGAACTGTCGCCGGCCTGACCCACTGCGGCGTGGCCTTCCCGAGCTTCGCCCGGTCCTACAGGGTATGCCCCACCATCACGGCGCACCTCTGTGGGACCGGGCGCCAGCTCGGGAAGCAGACGCCGCGGTGCCGCAGGTAGATCGCGGTGCGGACTTCCCGCGCTCCGCCCGATCCCACAGGGGATGTGCGGCATTGCGGGGCTAGGGTCACTTGTAACAGCTGGCTGCGCGGCCGCGTTGATAAAGCGCACCAAGTTGTTACCGATCGCCCCAAGGCGGCGCAAAAAGCTCTGTCGAGTCGAACGCAAACTCCATCCATCAGCCGCCCGCGCTAAAATTCTTTTCCCTTACACCCCGCTCGTTCCCTGCCTTCTACCCTCAACCAGTACTCGCCCAACCCCCCTATCACAAAAGTTGGCAACTCAATTGCATATGCTTGTATGTACAAGTAAAGACGTGCACAGAACAGTGCAGTTACCGCAGAGGAGTCCTATTCGTGACCGACAAAGCTCAAACCAAATACCGTGATGTCGAAATCCGCGCCGCCCGCGGTAACAAGCTGACCGCCAAGAGCTGGCTGACCGAAGCGCCGCTGCGCATGCTGATGAACAACCTCGACCCGCAGGTGGCCGAGAACCCCAAGGAGTTGGTGGTGTACGGTGGTATTGGCCGCGCCGCGCGCAATTGGGAGTGCTATGACAAGATCGTCGAGAGCCTCACGAACCTCAATGACGATGAAACCCTGCTGGTGCAGTCGGGCAAGCCGGTAGGCGTGTTCAAGACCCACAGCAACGCCCCTCGCGTGTTGATCGCCAACTCCAACCTGGTGCCGCACTGGGCAAACTGGGAGCACTTCAACGAACTGGACGCCAAGGGCCTGGCGATGTACGGCCAGATGACCGCTGGTAGCTGGATCTATATCGGTAGCCAGGGCATCGTCCAGGGCACTTACGAAACGTTCGTAGAGGCCGGCCGCCAGCACTACAACGGTAGCCTGAAGGGCAAGTGGGTACTGACCGCCGGCCTGGGCGGGATGGGCGGTGCGCAACCGTTGGCCGCGACCCTGGCCGGGGCGTGCTCGCTGAACATCGAGTGCCAGCAAAGCCGCATCGATTTCCGCCTGGCCAGCCGCTATGTCGACGAGCAAGCCACTGACCTGGACGACGCCCTGGCCCGCATCGCCCGGTATACCGCCGAGGGCAAGGCGATTTCCATCGCGCTGCTGGGCAACGCTGCCGAAATCCTGCCGGAGCTGGTCAGGCGTGGCGTGCGCCCCGACATGGTCACCGACCAGACCAGCGCCCACGACCCGCTCAACGGCTACCTGCCCGCTGGCTGGAGCTGGGAGCAGTACCGCGACCGCGCCCAGACCGAGCCGGCCGCGGTGGTCAAGGCCGCCAAGCAGTCCATGGCCGTGCACGTACAGGCCATGCTCGATTTCCAGAAGCAGGGCATTCCGACGTTCGACTACGGCAACAACATCCGCCAGATGGCCAAGGAGGAGGGCGTGGCCAACGCTTTCGATTTCCCTGGCTTCGTGCCTGCCTATATCCGCCCGCTGTTCTGCCGCGGCATCGGTCCGTTCCGCTGGGCGGCGCTGTCAGGTGACGCCGAGGACATCTACAAGACCGACGCCAAGGTCAAGGAGCTGATCCCGGATGACGATCACCTGCACAACTGGCTGGACATGGCCCGTGAACGCATCAGTTTCCAGGGCCTGCCAGCACGTATCTGCTGGGTAGGCCTGGGCCAGCGCGCCAAGCTGGGCCTGGCGTTCAACGAAATGGTGCGCCGCGGCGAGCTGTCGGCCCCGGTGGTGATTGGCCGTGACCACCTGGACTCCGGCTCGGTAGCCAGCCCCAACCGTGAAACCGAAGCCATGCAGGATGGTAGCGATGCTGTGTCCGACTGGCCGCTGCTCAACGCCCTGCTGAACACCGCTAGCGGCGCCACCTGGGTGTCGCTGCACCACGGCGGTGGCGTGGGCATGGGCTTCAGCCAGCATTCGGGCATGGTCATCGTCTGCGACGGTACCGATGAAGCCGCCGAGCGCATCGCCCGTGTGCTGCACAACGACCCGGCCACCGGTGTCATGCGCCACGCCGACGCCGGCTACCCAATCGCCATCGACTGCGCCAAAGAACAAGGCCTGAACCTGCCGATGATCAACGGCTGATCTAAGGTCCATCAGGCTGCCCAGAGCGGCAGCCTGACGTTGGCTTCCAAATTGCTTGTGGTTGTATGTACAAGCATAGGTGAGCGACGGTCAGCGAGCTTGTAACACTTTCTCTCATTCGACTTTGCAGGAAGGTTAACGATGGCGCAGAAATTCGGGTTGTTGGGTTCATTGGCATTGAGCGCTGTACTGCTGGCCGGCATGCCGCTGGCCCAGGCCAAGGACTGGACCTCGGTCAACATTGCTACCGAAGGCTCTTATGAGCCGTGGAACGTCACCCTGCCGGGCGGCAAGATCAGCGGGTTCGAGCCCGAGCTGATGGAGATTCTGTGCCAGCGCATGCAGCTCAAGTGCAATATTTCGGTGCAGAACTGGGACGGCATGATCGCCAGCCTCAACGCCGGCAAGTTCGATGTGCTGATGGACGCGGTTGTCATCACTGAAGACCGCAAGAAGGTCATGGCCTTCTCCATTCCTTACGCGCGTACCCCTGCCAGCTTCGTGGCCCTGGATGCCAAGTTGCTGCCTGGCGAACCAGGCCCGGCCCACGAGATCACCCTGGGCACCGACGAGAAACAGATCGGCGATGCCATTGAAGGCCTGCGCAAGGCACTGAAGGGTAAGACCATCGGTATCGCCTCGGGCACCATCTATACCCCCTTTATCGACGACCACTTCAAGGACGTCGCCACCATTCGCGAATACAACGCTTCGGCAGACACCATCCTCGACCTGCAGGCCGGGCGCATCGATGTGGCGTTCGACGACGTGACCTTCCTCGACTCGCTCAAGGCCAAGGACGAAAACAAGAACCTGGCCTACACCGGCCCGCAGATCGGCGGCCCTATCTGGGGCGAAGGCGAGGCCCTGGGGTTCCGTCAGGCTGACGCAGACCTGAAGGCCAGGTTCGACGCCGCGCTCAAGGACGCGCTGGCGGACGGTACGGTGAAAAAGCTCAGTGAGAAGTGGTTCAAGCTCGACCTTACGCCCAAGTCATAAGCGTGGCGGGGCCGGCGCCCGCGGGCGCCGGATGTTCAACGATTGAAGTGGCAGGAAAAACCTCATGAATCTCTTGCAGATGCTCAGCTTCGGTGACACCGGTTGGGGCATGGCGCTGCTCAAGGCAGCGGCCATGACCCTGCTGCTGACCTTGGCGGCGTTGCTGATCGGCGCCCTGGTGGGCAGCCTGGTGGCCACGGCGAAGCTCTCGCGCCGGCGTGGCGTGCGATACCTGGGCGATGCCTACTCGATCCTGTTCAGAGGGATTCCTGAACTGCTGGTGATCTACCTGTTTTATTTCGGCGGCGCCAGCGTGGTGTCGGCGATCAACCACTGGTTCGGTGGCCAGGGCTATGTAGACGTGCCGCCGTTCCTGGTGGGGGCCATCGCCGTGGGGCTGATTTCCGCCTCCTACCAGGCCGAGGTCTACCGCGGCGCCTTCATCGCCGTGGCCAAGGGCGAACTGGAAGCGGCGCTGGCCATCGGCATGAGCCGTGGCATGCGCATTCGCCGGGTGCTGATTCCGCAGATCTGGCGCTATGCGCTGCCGGGCCTGGGCAACGTCTGGCAGATGAGCCTGAAAGACTCGGCGCTGATCTCGGTGATCGGCCTGGTGGAACTGATGCGCGCCAGCCAGGTGGCAGCCGGGTCCACCCGCCAGTACTTCACGTTCTACATCGTCGGCGGGGTGTGCTACCTGATTCTCACCGGCCTTTCGGGCCGCCTGTTCAACCTTGCCGAGTCGCGGGTGCAGCGTACCCAGCGCCGCAACCCGACGCAGTCCTGAGAAGGGGAAACCAGATGATCGATTTTGCCTTTCTCGCCGACACCATGCTCAAGTTGCTGGGCGCCTTGCCCACTACGTTGACGCTGTTCTTCTCCTCGCTGTTGCTGGGCTTGCTGCTGTCCCTGGGCGTGGTGGCCATGCGTGTCAGCCGCTGGTGGTTCCTGAGCATGCCAGCGCGCTTCTACATCATGCTGTTTCGCGGCACGCCGCTGCTGATCCAGATGTTCCTGATCTATTACGGCCTGGGTCAGTTCCCGGCCATTCGCGACAGTTTCCTGTGGGTGGTGCTGAAGTCACCCTACGGCTGCGCCGTGGTCTCGCTGGCGATGTGCACCGCCGGCTATACCGCCGAAATCATCCGCGGCGGCCTGCAGAGCGTGCCCCACGGCCAGATCGAGGCCGGCCAGGCGGTGGGCATGAACCCTTGGACACTGCTGTGGCGTGTCATTGCCCCGGTCACCTTGCGCCAGGCGCTGCCGGCCTATTCCACCGAGGCCATCCTGCTGGTCAAGTCTACCGCCCTGGCCAGCCTGGTCACCGTGTGGGACGTGACCGGTGTGGCCCAGCAGATCATCCAGCGCACCTACCGCACCATGGAGGTGTTCATCTGCGCGGCGCTGATCTACCTGGTGCTGAATTTCCTGGTGGTGCGCGCCGTGGCCTGGATCGAACACCGCCTGTCCCCGCACCTGCGCGAGCGGCCCCAGGGCGTGCCGACCAAACCGGTGCCTGAAGCCACCCCCCATTCCTGATTGCAGCGGAGCTTGCCATGAGTACTCAATTCCAGACCGCCCTGTCGGTCGCCAATATTCACAAGGCCTTCGGTGCGACTCAGGTGCTCAAGGGCATTTCCCTGGATGCCCACAAGGGCGACGTGATCTCCATTCTCGGCGCCAGCGGTTCGGGCAAAAGCACCTTTCTGCGCTGCATCAACCTGCTGGAAACCCCGGACGAGGGCAGCATCGTCCTGGACGGCGAAGCCATCGAGATGAAGCGCCACCGTGACGGCCGCCTGCTGCCCGGCAATTGTCGCCAGGTTGAAGCCATGCGCAGCAAATTGGGCATGGTGTTCCAGAGCTTCAACCTGTGGTCGCACATGACCGTGCTGCAAAACGTGATCGAAGGCCCCATGCGCGTGCTCAAGCGTTCGCGCGCCGAATGCGTGGAGGAGGCCGAGGCGCTGCTGCACAAGGTCGGCCTGTACGAGCGCCGTGACTACTACCCGGCGCACCTGTCCGGCGGCCAGCAGCAGCGCGTGGCCATTGCCCGCGCGCTGGCCATGAACCCTCAGGTGATGCTGTTCGACGAGCCCACTTCGGCCCTGGACCCGGAGCTGGTGGGTGAAGTGCTGCGGGTGATGCGCTCGCTGGCCGAGGAGGGCCGCACCATGCTGGTGGTCACCCATGAAATGGGGTTCGCCCGCCATGTTTCCAACCGCGTGGTGTTCATGCAGGGCGGCCAGATCGACTGCCAGGGCAGCCCCGCCGACTTGTTCGAAGGCTTGCCGACCGAGCGTTTCCGCCAGTTCGTGTCCAGCCATCAGCAGCGTAACGCCGAGTAAACGCCACCTAACCCGAGGATCGTTGTATGGCTGGTTCAGTTGACCGTGCTGCAAGCACGCCATTGATCGAAAAACGCTCGATCGACTACATTCCAGAGTCCGAGCGCCACGGGAGGTTATTCAGCCAGTTCACCCTGTGGCTGGGCGCCAACCTGCAAATCACCGCCATCGTTACTGGCGCCTTGGCCGTGGTGCTGGGCGGCGATGTGTTCTGGTCGCTGGTGGGGTTGTTCATCGGCCAGTTGCTGGGCGGTGGGGTCATGGCCCTGCACGCGGCACAAGGCCCGCGCCTGGGGCTGCCGCAGATGATTTCCAGCCGGGTGCAGTTCGGCGTGTATGGCGCGGTGATCCCCCTGGTGCTGGTGTGCCTGATGTACATCGGCTTCTCCGCCAGCGGCTCGTTGCTGGCCGGCCAGGCCATCGCCCAGTTGCTGCAGGTGGATGACTGGAAAGGCATCGTCATCTTCGCCGCGCTGATCGTGGTGCTGACTGTCTTCGGCTACCGGGTCATCCACATGATCGGCCGCATTGCCAGCGTCCTGGGTGTGGTGGCCTTCATCTACCTGTTCTACCGGCTGCTGGCGGGCAACGACATCGGTGCGTTGCTGGGCAACAAGCATTTCTCCCTCAGCAGCTTTCTGTTGGCGGTATCCCTGTCGGCGTCCTGGCAGATAGCCTTCGGGCCTTATGTGGCGGACTATTCGCGTTACCTGCCGAGCAAGACTTCGGTACCGGGCACGTTCTGGGCCGTGGGCCTGGGCGCGGTGATCGGCGCCCAGGCGTCCATGGTGTTTGGCGTGTTCGCCGCCGCCCTGGCCGGCTCGCAGTTCGCCCACCATGAAGTGTCGTTCATCGTTGGCCTGGGCGGCACTGGCGTGGTCGCGGCCCTGCTTTATTTCAGCGTGGCCTTCGGCAAGGTGACCATCACCACCCTCAATGCCTATGGCAGCTTCATGTCCATCGCCACCATCGTCAGCGGTTTCCGCGGCAACCGGCACATCTCCAGCGCGCTGCGCCTGGCCTACATTTTCGCCATGGTCGGCCTGGCCACTTTGCTGGCGTTGCTGGGCAAGGACTCGTTCCTCAAGGATTTCTCGGCGTTCATCCTGTTCCTGCTGGCGTTCTTCACACCGTGGAGCGCCATCAACCTGGTGGACTTCTACTGCATCACCAAGGAGCGCTATGACATTCCCGCGCTCAGTGACCCGAATGGCCGCTACGGGCGCTGGAACGTTCCGGGCATCAGCATCTATGTGCTGGGTGTACTGATCCAGATGCCGTTCATTTCCACCCACTTCTACACCGGCCCGCTGGTGGCCAGCCTGGGTGATACCGATATTTCGTGGATCATCGGCCTGGTGGTACCGGCGGTGCTCTACTACGTGGTCGCCAAGCGTTGCACGCGGTCCATTCCGGATCAGTTGATTTTGCCTGCAGAGGCCAACAGTGCGCCGGGCGAGTTCGGGAAGGCTATACCTCAGGGGACCTTCTGACGTGTGAGAGCCGCTCATGTTCCCCGATGACCTTACCTTCTCCATTGCCGACTGGGTCAACCGAGGCGTCGACGCCCTGGTGACCCGCTATGGCGACCTGTTCCGCCAGGTGTCCGAATCCTTGCTGTGGGTGATCGTGCGCCTGGAAAACGGCTTGCGGCTGGTGCCCTGGTGGTTGCTGCTGATCATCGTCGGCGGCATCGCCCTGCATGCCACGCGCCGGGTGCTCAGCGCCCTGTTGATCGTGGGGCTGCTGTTTCTGGTGGGGGCGGTGGGGCTGTGGGACAAGCTGCTGCAGACCTTGGCCCTGATGCTGGTGGCCACGCTCATCGCCGTGCTGATCGGCATTCCCCTGGGCATTCTGGCGGCGCGCAGCAACCGCCTTCGGGCGGTACTGATGCCCTTGCTGGACATCATGCAGACGCTGCCCAGCTTCGTGTACCTGATTCCGGTGCTGATGCTGTTCGGCCTGGGCAAGGTGCCGGCCATCTTCGCCACGGTGATCTACGCCGCGCCGCCGCTGATACGCCTGACCGACCTGGGCATCCGCCAGGTAGACCGCGAGGTGATGGAAGCGGTGAACGCGTTCGGCGCCAGCCGCTGGCAGCAGTTGTTCGGCGTGCAGCTGCCGTTGGCGTTGCCGAGCATCATGGCCGGGGTCAACCAGACCACCATGATGGCCCTGTCGATGGTGGTGATCGCCTCGATGATCGGCGCCCGGGGGCTGGGTGAGGATGTGCTGGTCGGCATCCAGACCCTCAACATCGGGTTGGGGCTGGAGGCGGGGCTGGCTATCGTGATTCTGGCCGTGGTGATCGACCGCATCACCCAGGCCTACGGCCGGCCACGCCATGAGGTGCGGCCATGATCGAGGTGCGCAACGTGTCCAAGGTGTTCGGCGCCAAGCCCGAACGCGCCCTGGCCATGCGCCGCGACGGCGCCAGCAAGGATGAGGTGCTGGCCGCCACCGGTTGCGTGATCGGCGTCGATGACCTGTCGTTGACGGTTTCACAGGGCGAGATATTCGTGGTCATGGGCTTGTCCGGTTCCGGCAAGTCGACCCTGGTACGCCACTTGAACCGGCTCATCGACCCCACCAGCGGCCAGGTGCTGGTGGCCGGTGAAGATATTCTGGGCTACGGCCGCCGGGCCCTGCGCGAGTTTCGTCGGCACAGCGTCAGCATGGTGTTCCAGAGTTTCGGCCTGCTGCCGCACCGCACGGTGCTGGAGAACGTCGCCTACGGCCTCACGGTGCGAGGTGAAAGCCGCCAGCAGTGCGCTGAACGCGCCGCCCATTGGGTCAAGGTCGTAGGCCTGCAAGGCTACGAGAAGTCCTGGCCCCACCAGCTCTCTGGCGGCATGCGCCAGCGTGTCGGGCTGGCCAGGGCCCTGGCTGCCGATACACCGGTCATTCTGATGGACGAAGCCTTCAGCGCCCTCGACCCGCTGATCCGCGCCGATATGCAAGACCAGTTGCTGGCCCTGCAACAGAACCTGCGCAAGACCATCGTGTTCATTACCCACGACCTGGACGAAGCCATTCGCCTGGGCAACCGCATTGCCATCCTGCGCGACGGCCGCCTGATTCAGGTGGGCACGCCCGGGGACATTCTTCACCACCCGGCCGACGACTACGTGGACCGTTTCGTCCAGCGTCGGGTGGCCACTTACTAAGGAGCGCTGTAGATGTTGTTGGCCGAAAACGTCGTCATCGCCGACGCCAGAATGCGTTGGCAGGATGTGGTCGCCGTGGCGCGCTTTGGCGCCAAGCTGGAACTGTCCGCCCAGGCCTGGGCGCGCATCGACAATGCCCAGGCCATCGTGCAGTGCATCGTCGAGAGCGGTGAGCGGGCCTATGGCGTGAACACCGGCCTGGGAGCCTTGTGCAACGTGTCGCTGCAAGGCGAGCAACTTAGCCAGTTGTCGCGCAATACCCTGCTCAGCCACGCCTGCGGGGTGGGCAAGCCGCTGAGCGACGAGCAGACGCGCGCGATCATCTGCGCCGCCATCATCAACTTCTGCCAGGGCAAGTCGGGGCTGCACCGCCAAGTGGTGGAAGGCCTGCTGGCGCTGCTCAACCGTGGTATTACCCCACAGGTACCGTCCCAGGGCTCGGTGGGCTACCTGACCCATATGGCGCACATCGGCGTCGGCCTGCTGGGCATCGGCCCAGTCAGTTACCGGGGCGAAATCGTCGAGGCTTCCCGGGCCTTCGCCGCCGAAGGCCTGCAACCGGTGCAACTGGGGGCCAAGGACGGTTTGTGCCTGGTCAATGGCACGCCGTGCATGACCGGCCTCAGTTGCCTGGCGCTGGACGATGCCTGGCGGCTGACCGGCTGGGCGGATGTCATCGGCGCCATGAGCTTCGAGGCCCTGCGCGGGCAGATCGACGCCTTCGACCCGGCCATCATCAGCCTCAAGCCGCACCCCGGCATGCAGGTGGTGGCGCATAACCTGCGCACCTTGCTGGCCGAGAGTGAAGTGATCGCCAGCAGCCGCGGCATTCGTACCCAGGACGCCCTGAGCATCCGCTCCATTCCCCAGGTGCACGGCGCTTCCCGCGACCAATTGGCCCATGCGGCGCGGCAGATCGAGATCGAACTCAATTCGGCCACCGACAACCCGTTGTTGCTGGGCACCCCGGCGGATTTTCGGGTGATGTCCCAGGCCAACCCCCACGGCCAGTCGGTGGCGATGGCCGCCGATGTGCTGGCCATTACCGTGGCCGAGATCGGTGCCATCGCCGAACGGCGCCTGGACCGCATGATCAACCCGCTGGTCAGCGGCCTGCCGGCCTTCCTGGTCAGCCAGCCGGGGGTCAATTCCGGCATGATGATCGTTCAGTACGTGGCGGCTTCGCTATGCGCAGAGAACCGCCAACTGGCGCAACCGGCGGTGGTGGATAACTACGTGACCTCGGGCCTGCAGGAGGACCACCTGAGTATGGGCACCAACGCCTCGCTCAAACTGCACCGGGCACTGGAGAACTGCACGCAGATCCTCGCCATCGAATATTTGCTGGCGGCCCAGGCCTTCGAGTTTCTCAAGGAGCAGCGCTTTGGCGTCGGTACCGATACCGCCTGGCGGCTGCTGCGTGAACACATCCCACCCTACGACCAGGACCGCTGGCTGGCGCCCGACATCGCCGCCAGCGCCGCCCTGCTCAAGGACGCGACCCTGCTGGGCCGCACCTTCCCCGAATTGTTCCTGGAGTCTCTGTAATGAAAACCCTGTGGCAGCACTGCCATGTGGCAACCATGGCCCATGGCAAATACTCGATCATCGAAGACGCGGCGATTCTTACCGCCGGCGACACCATTCACTGGATCGGCCCCCGCAGCGAGGCGCTGGTGGGGGAGGGCGTGGCCATCATCGACCTGGGCGGTGCCTGGGTGACCCCGGGCCTGATCGACTGCCACACCCACACCGTGTTCGGCGGCAACCGCAGCGGTGAGTTCGAACAGCGCCTGCAAGGGGTCAGCTACGCCGAGATTGCCGCGGCGGGTGGCGGCATCGCCAGTACCGTGCGTGCCACCCGTGCCGCCACTGAGGATGAGCTGTTCAACAGTGCCCGCAAGCGTCTGGCCAGCCTGTTGCGCGACGGCGTCACCACCGTGGAAATCAAAAGCGGCTATGGCCTGGACCTGGCCAGCGAGCGCAAGATGCTGCGGGTGATCCGTCGCCTGGGTGAGGCCCTGCCGGTGAGCGTGCGCGCCACTTGCCTGGCGGCCCATGCACTGCCACCGGAGTACAAGGACCGCGCCGACGACTATATCGCGCACATTTGCGACGAGATGCTGCCAGCGCTGGCGGGCGAAGGCCTGGTGGACGCGGTGGATGCCTTCTGCGAGTACCTGGCGTTCTCGCCTGCGCAGGTCGAGCGCGTTTTCCTCAAGGCCCGCGAACTGGGCCTGCCGGTGAAGCTGCATGCCGAGCAGTTGTCGGCACTGGCCGGTTCCAGCCTGGCCGCCCGTTACCAGGCGCTGTCGGCCGACCATCTGGAGTTCATGACCGAAGATGACGCCCGGGCCATGGCGGCGGCGGGTACTGTCGCGGTGCTGTTGCCTGGCGCTTTCTATTTTCTGCGTGAGACGCGGTTGCCGCCCATGGATGCGCTGCGCCAGCACGGCGTGGCGATTGCCATTGCCAGCGACCTCAACCCGGGCACGTCGCCGGCATTGTCCGTACGCCTGATGCTGAACATGGCCTGCACTCTGTTTCGCATGACCCCGGAAGAAGCCCTGGCCGGCGCCACCGTGCATGCCGCCAAGGCGCTTGGCCTTGGCCACAGCCATGGGTCGCTGGAAGTGGGCAAGGTTGCCGACTTCGTCGCCTGGGACATCGAACGCCCCGCTGACCTGGCCTACTGGCTGGGTGGCGAGCTGAACAAGCGCGTCGTGCGTCACGGCGTGGAAGTCACTGCTGGAGAACTGACCCGTGGCTAACGTCCTGACTTTCAAGCGCGGCCGCGTGCCGCTGTTGATCAGCATGCCCCATGCCGGCCTGCGTCTGACCCCGGCCGTGGAGAACGGCCTGATCGATGAGGCACGCAGCCTGCCCGACACCGATTGGCACATCCCGCGGCTCTACGATTTTGCCGATGAAATGGGGGCCAGCATCGTGGCTGCCGAGTACTCGCGGTTCGTCATCGACCTCAATCGGCCGTCTGACAACAAGCCGTTGTATGCCGGCGCTACCACTGGCCTGTACCCGGAAACCCTGTTTGACGGCGTGCCGCTGTTCCGCGAAGGGCAGGAACCGTCCGCCGCCGAGCGTGACCGCTACCTGGCCGAGATCTGGGGGCCTTACCACCGCACCATCGAACAGGAACTGGCGCGCCTGCGCGATGAATTCGGCTACGTGCTGCTCTGGGACGCGCACTCCATCCGTTCTCACGTACCGCACCTGTTCGACGGCCGCCTGCCGGATTTCAACCTGGGCACCTTCAATGGTGCCAGTTGCGACGCTGAGCTGGCTCGGCGCCTGGAAAGCGTGTGCGCGGGGTTTGGCGATTACACCCATGTGCTCAACGGGCGGTTCAAGGGTGGGCACATCACCCGTCATTTTGGCGACCCTGCCCATGACATCCATGCAGTGCAGTTGGAGCTGGCCCAGAGCACCTACATGGAAGAGTTCGAGCCGTTCAACTACCGGCCTGATCTCGCCGAACCAACCCGCGAAGTGCTCAAGGCATTGCTCACCGAACTCATCGCCTGGGCCAGCACCCGCTACGCATGACACTGCAGGACCGGGCGACCAGGTTTGCTAACCCCACCGCGCCGCGCCGTTCCCGAGCTTGCGCCCGGTTCTGCAGGGGGTGAAGAGCATGGGCCGGGCAGGGCTGAAATGCCCCCTGATACCAAGGGGGCATGATCTGTAAGCGATTCGGGTTTATGATGCCTCACGGCACTTATGACAGAAGTCCCAGCAGGGATGACCCAATACCCTTACGGAGCGTGCAATGCAGACTTTGTACCCGCAGATCAAACCCTACGCCCGGCACGATCTGGCCGTGCAAGAGCCGCATGTGCTGTATGTCGACGAGAGCGGTTCGCCCGAGGGCCTGCCGGTGCTGTTCATCCACGGCGGCCCCGGTTCAGGCTGCGATGCCCAGAGCCGCTGCTATTTCGACCCCAACCTGTACCGCATCGTTACCTTCGACCAGCGCGGCTGTGGCCGGTCTACCCCCCACGCAAGCGTGGAAAACAACACCACCTGGGACCTGGTGGCCGACATCGAGCGCATCCGCGAGCACCTGGGCATCGACAAATGGGTGCTGTTCGGCGGGTCGTGGGGCTCGACCCTGGCCCTGGCCTACGCCCAGACCCACCCCGAGCGCGTGCACGGGCTGATCTTGCGCGGCATCTTCCTGGCCCGCCCCCAGGAAGTGGAATGGTTCTACCAGGCCGGCGCCAGCCGCCTGTTCCCCGATTACTGGCAGGACTACATCGCGCCCATCCCGACCGATGAGCGCGATAACCTGCTTGCCGCCTTCCACAAGCGCCTGACCGGCAATGACCAGATCGCCCAGATGCACGCCGCCAAGGCGTGGTCCACCTGGGAAGGCCGTACTGCCACCCTGCGCCCCAACCCGCTGGTGGTCGATCGCTTCTCCGAGCCGCAACGGGCCTTGTCCATTGCCCGCATCGAATGCCACTACTTCATGAACAAGGCCTTCCTGGAACCCAACCAACTGATCCGCGACGTGCACAAGATCGCCCACCTGCCGGCGGTGATCGTGCATGGCCGTTACGACGTGATCTGCCCGCTGGACAACGCCTGGGAACTGCATCAGGCGTGGCCAAACAGTGAGCTGCAGGTGATCCGCGATGCGGGCCACGCCGCTTCGGAGCCCGGTATCACCGACGCCCTGGTGCGCGCGTGCGACCAGATGGCCCGGCGCTTGCTTGACCTGCCCCTGGAGGAAGCGTGAGGGGGCTGCTGCAACGGGTGAGCAGTGCGCGGGTCGAGGTCGAAGGCGAGGTTGTCGGCGCCATCGACCAGGGCCTGATGGTGCTGGTGGCGGTGGAGCCGGACGATACCTGCGCAAGCGCCGACAAACTTCTGCACAAGCTGCTTAACTATCGAGTGTTTTCCGATGCGCAGGGCAAGATGAACCTGTCGCTCAAGGACGTCGGTGGTGGGTTGCTGCTGGTTTCGCAATTCACCCTGGCCGCCGATACGCGCAGCGGCATGCGCCCCGGTTTTTCCACCGCTGCGCCACCGGCGCTGGGCATCGAGCTTTACGAGTACCTGCTGGCGCAGGCACGTGGGCAGCATGAGGGTGTGGCCTGTGGGCGGTTCGGTGCCGATATGCAGGTGCATCTGGTCAATGATGGCCCTGTGACATTCCTGTTACAGACATAAGCCTCGCCAATCGTTCATTTGCAGTAAAATCGGCCGGTTTGTAGCATAAAAAGTTTACCTGACCTGATGCGTTGTCACGCGGGCTGCTGGATAATCTCGCGTCATGACATCAGCGTTCGTTGATCCATTTTGTTCCAACATGAGCCTTGGCCTTCACCGTTTGGGGAATCATTACGCCCTTTCGGAGTCGGAACATTGCTCGCCAACCCGGCAGACATGGCTGGCCGTTGGTTCTTTGATTTGTTTTTCGGCGAGGGTTGCTCGTGATTGTTAGTCCCTGTAAAGCTCCAAGAACCCCAGGCAAGCGCCTGCGTAGCGCCGTGCTGGCGGGGTCTGCACTGTTATGCCTGCTGAGCGCGGGCCAGATCTGGGCCTTTGGCCTGGACGACGTGGCCGCCAAGGCAAAGGATCTTGCCGGGCAGAAATTCGAGGCACCCAAAAGCAATCTGCCTGCCGAATTTCGTGACATGAAGTTCGCTGATTACCAGAAAATTCGCTTTCTGAACGAAAAAGCCGAGTGGGCGGCCGACAAGACCCCCTTCAAGCTGTCGTTCTACCACCAGGGCATGCACTTCGACGTGCCGGTCAAGATCAACGAGATCGCCAACGACAAGGTCGAGGAAATCAAGTATGACCCGGCCCGTTTCGATTTCGGCGACCTGAAGGTCGACCCCAAGTCCACCGAGAAGCTGGGCTATGCGGGTTTCCGCGTGATGTACCCGCTGAACAAGGCCGACAAGCAGGATGAGGTGATGACCCTGCTGGGCGCCAGCTACTTCCGCGTCGTCGGCAAGGGCCATACCTACGGCCTGTCGGCTCGCGGCCTGGCGATCGACACCGCACTGCCGTCCGGCGAAGAGTTCCCGCGCTTCACCGAGTTCTGGATCGAGAAGCCCGGCGCGACCGACAAGCAGCTGGTTATCTATGCCCTGCTGGACTCGCCGCGCTCCACCGGTGCCTACAAGCTGACCCTGCGCCCGGGCGACGACACCGTGGTGGACGTCAAGTCCAAGGTGTTCCTGCGTGACCACGTCAGCCGCCTGGGCATCGCCCCGCTGACCAGCATGTTCCTGTTCGGCTCCAACCAGCCATCCAAGGTGCTGAACTACCGTCACGAGTTGCATGACTCCACTGGCCTGTCGATCCATGCCGGCAACGACGAGTGGATCTGGCGCCCGTTGAACAACCCCAAACACCTGGCCGTGAGCAGCTTCACCGTCGAAAACCCCAAAGGTTTCGGCCTGCTGCAGCGTGGTCGCGAGTTCAATCGCTACGAAGACCTGGATGACCGCTACGACAAGCGTCCAAGCGCCTGGGTAGAGCCCAAGGGCGACTGGGGCAAGGGCACCGTCGACCTGGTCGAGATCCCTACTGCCGATGAAACCAACGACAACATCGTTGCGTTCTGGAACCCGGAAAAACTGCCGGAGCCCGGCCAGGCGCTGGACCACGACTACCGTCTGGTCTGGACTTCCAACGAAGACCAGCTGCACTCGCCCGAAACCGCCTGGGTCAAGCAGACCCTGCGCTCCACCGGCGACGTCAAGCAGTCCAACCTGATCCGCCAGCCGGACGGCAGCGTGGCTTTCCTGATCGACTTCACCGGCCCGGTACTCGCTGCCCTGCCTGAAGACGCCCAGGTGCGCAGCCAGGTGAGCGTTGGCGACAACGCGGACCTCGTCGAGAACAACCTGCGCTACAACCCCGAGACCAAAGGCTGGCGCCTGACGCTGCGCCTGAAGGTCAAGGACCCGAAACAGTCGGTGGAAATGCGCGCCGCACTGGTCAAGGACGCACCACTGCCGCCAGCCAAGCCGGCTGAGCCTGTGAAGGAAGAGAAGCCTGTCGCCAAGCACGCCAAGGCCAACGCCAAGCATGCCAAGGCAGACAAGGCCGCCGAGCAGCCGGCCACCGCGGCTGCGCCCACCCCCGAGGAGCCGGCCAAGCCCGATCAGGTGCTGACCGAAACCTGGAGCTACCAGTTGCCTTCCGATGAGTAATTCACACACTCGGCCAGAATCGCTCAGCGAATACCTGGCCCACCTGCCCCTGAGCGAGGAGCAGCGCGCGCAACTTGCCCGCTGCAACTCGTTCAGCGAGCTGCATGAATACCTCTCCGCGCAGCCGACGGATGAGTCGCGCGAGGCAGCCCAGGCCTCGGTCGGCCGCCGGCTGACACTCAACAGCGCCGCCGAAATGGAAGAGGCCGAGATGTTGTCGGTCGACCAGGACGGCCGCGTGCGGTTGAAGGCGACCCCGCCCATCAACCGCACACGGGTGGTGCCGGAGCCATGGCGCACCAACGTGCTGGTGCGCATGTGGCGCCGCGTCACGGGCCAGAAGAGCGCCCCGGAACCAGTCAGCGACAAGCGTGAACTGCCCAAGGCGCGCTGGCGCTGGGTGGGTTCGATGCGCCGCTACATCTTGCTGGCGCTCATGCTCGGCCAGACCATCGTCGCCGGTTACTACATGAAAGGCATCCTGCCCTACCAGGGCTGGTCGTTCGTGGACCTGGACGAAGTCATCCACCAGCCGGTGGCGCAAACCGCGCAGCAGGTACTGCCGTATGCGTTGCAGACCAGCATTCTGATTCTCTTCGGTATCCTGTTCTGCTGGGTGTCGGCTGGTTTCTGGACCGCCCTGATGGGCTTCCTGGAACTGCTGACCGGGCGCGACAAGTACCGCATTTCCGGCGCCAGCGCCGGCAACGAGCCGATCGAGCCGGGCGCTCGCACCGCGCTGGTGATGCCTATCTGCAACGAAGACGTGCCCCGGGTATTCGCCGGCCTGCGCGCTACCTTCGAGTCGGTGGCCGCCACCGGTGACCTGGACCGTTTCGACTTCTTCGTGCTATCGGACACCAACGACACCGACATCGCCGTGGCCGAGCAACAGGCCTGGCTGGACGTGTGCCGTGAAGCCAAGGGCTTCGGCAAGATCTTCTACCGCCGTCGCCGCCGCCGCGTGAAACGCAAAAGCGGCAACCTCGACGACTTCTGCCGTCGCTGGGGCAGCGACTACCGCTACATGGTGGTGCTGGACGCCGACAGCGTCATGAGTGGCGAATGCCTGACCAGCCTCGTGCGCCTGATGGAGGCCACCCCCGACGCCGGTATCATCCAGACCGCGCCTAAAGCCTCGGGCATGGACACCCTGTATGCGCGCATGCAGCAGTTCGCTACCCGCGTGTACGGCCCGCTGTTCACCGCTGGCCTGCACTTCTGGCAACTGGGTGAGTCCCACTACTGGGGCCACAACGCCATTATCCGCATGAAGCCTTTCATCGAGCACTGCGCCTTGGCGCCGTTGCCGGGCAAAGGGGCGTTCGCCGGTGCCATCCTGTCTCACGACTTCGTCGAAGCAGCGCTGATGCGCCGTGCCGGCTGGGGTGTGTGGATCGCCTATGACCTGCCGGGCAGCTATGAAGAACTGCCGCCCAACCTGCTGGATGAACTCAAGCGTGACCGTCGCTGGTGCCACGGCAACCTGATGAACTTCCGCCTGTTCCTGGTCAAGGGCATGCACCCGGTGCACCGCGCGGTGTTCCTGACGGGGGTCATGTCTTACCTGTCAGCGCCGTTGTGGTTCTTCTTCCTGGTGCTGTCTACCGCGCTGCTGGCGGTGAATACCCTGCTGGAGCCAGCGTACTTCCTGGAACCACGGCAGTTGTACCCGCTGTGGCCGCAGTGGCATCCGGAAAAAGCCGTCGCGCTGTTCTCCACCACCATCGTGCTGCTGTTCCTGCCCAAGTTGCTGAGCATCATCCTGATCTGGGCCAAGGGTGCGAAAGAGTACGGCGGCCGCATCAAGGTCACCATTTCGATGCTGCTGGAGATGCTGTTCTCCATGTTGCTGGCGCCGGTGCGCATGCTGTTCCACACCCGTTTCGTGCTGGCCGCGTTCCTGGGTTGGGCCGCGACCTGGAACTCGCCGCAGCGTGACGATGACTCCACCCCGTGGAGCGAAGCGGTGCGCCGCCATGGCCCGCAGACCCTGCTGGGCTTCCTGTGGGCACTGCTGGTGTGCTGGCTGAACCCAAGCTTCCTGTGGTGGCTGACCCCTATCGTCGGTTCGCTGATGCTGTCGATCCCGGTATCGGTGATCTCCAGCCGCACCAACCTGGGCCTGAGCGCCCGCGACGAGAAGTTGTTCCTGATTCCCGAGGAGTACGACACGCCTCAGGAGCTGATCTCCACCGATCAGTACACCCACGAGAACCGCTGGCACGCGCTCAAGGACGGTTTCGTCCGCGCCGTGGTCGACCCGCAGCAGAACGCCCTGGCCTGCGCCCTGGCCACGGCACGGCACCATTCGGTGCCAGCGGTTGAGGCCATGCGTGAAGAACGTGTGCGCAAGGCACTGACAGCCGGCCCGCAGAAGCTGGACGGCAACACTCGTCTGCATCTGCTCAGCGACCCGGTTGCCTTGGCTCGCCTGCATGCACTGGTTTGGGGCGAGAACAACGAAGCCTGGCTGGGCGCCTGGCGCCAGTCGCTGGAAGCGGACCCGCATTCGCCGCTGTTGCCACTGCACCCGCAGTCTTCCACCCCGCCAGCCCTGGCAAACGCTTGATTCCGGGCCCCCGAGCATTGTGCTCGGGGGCTTTGGAAACCTCCTGAAACATTGCCAACGGTCACTTTCTGTCGATCTTTGCGCATTAAATCCCGCATCAGCACTTGTACTACCGGACGAGTACGTTAGGATCGCACCCCGAAATGGTGCGTCCGCGACGCGTGGCGCCCTGAATTGCCACGCGCGGGCACGTTGTGCGCGTTAGTTAGGGGACTTGGTGTGATGAAGAAGTATCTGTCGATGCTGCTGCTGGGCGTCATGGCGCTGGGCGCAGTCGGTTCCGCCCAGGCGGGTGCCATCGATGAAGCGGTCAAGCGTGGTACCTTGCGGGTGGGCATGGACCCCACCTACATGCCGTTCGAAATGACCGACAAGCGCGGCGAGATCATCGGCTTCGAAGTGGACCTGCTCAAGGCCATGGCCAAGTCCATGGGCGTCAAGCTGGAACTGGTGTCCACCAGCCTGGACGGTATCATTCCGGCCCTGCTGACCGACAAGTTCGACCTGATCGGCAGCGGCCTGACCCTGACCCAGGAACGCAACCTGCGCATCAACTTCAGCGACCCCTTCATCGTGGTCGGCCAGACCCTGCTGATCCGCAAGGACCTGCAAGACAAGATCAAGTCCTACAAGGACCTCAACGACCCGCAGTACCGCCTGACCTCCAAGGTGGGTACCACCGGCGAGATGGTCTCGCGCAAGCTGATCGCCAAGGCCCAGTACCACGGCTATGACAACGAACAGGAAGCGGTGATGGACGTGGTCAACGGCAAGGCCGACGCCTTCGTCTATGACTCGCCCTACAACGTGGTGGCCGTGGACAAGGCCGGCAACGGCAAGCTGCTGTTCCTGGACAAGCCGTTCACCTACGAGCCGTTGGCTTTCGGCCTGAAGAAAGGCGACTACGACAGCCTGAACTACATCAACAACTTCCTGCGTCAGGCCCATGAAGACGGGTCGTACGATCGCATTCACGACAAGTGGTTCAAGAACACCAAGTGGCTCCAGGACATGGAATAACCCCATTCCCCTTGCCTGACACCAACGCGCGGGCCTGCCCGCGCGTTCGCATTTACGGAACGCAGTAGTGATCAAACACAAGAAAGCCCAGTGGCCCTGGCACGGGCTGACGGCGCTGGTCCTGGTGGGCCTGGCTGTCGCCCTGTTTTACGCGACGTCGCTGATCTCCTATGAGTGGCGCTGGAACCGCGTGCCCCAGTACTTCGCCTACCAGGCCGAGGACGTGCAGCGCGCCGCCGGCAACGGCACCGTCGAAGCCATCGACCTGCAAGGCAAGATGGCCCGGGTGACGCTCAAGGATGAAGACGGCGACCAACAGGTGCTCAGCGTGGCCCAGGACAGTGTGAGAGTGTCCCAGGGCGATGATGTCTCCGAAGGTGACCCGGTAGGCGTTACCCGCCATTGGGCGGCTGGGCCGCTGGCATGGGGGCTGTGGGCCACCGTATGGATTTCGGTGGTGTCGGGTGTGATCGGCCTGTTCATCGGGCTGATGGCCGGGCTGTGCCGCCTGTCCAGCAACCCCACCCTGCGTGACCTGTCCACGGTGTACGTCGAGCTGGTGCGTGGCACGCCATTGCTGGTGCAACTGTTCATTTTCTACTTCTTCATCGGCACCGTGCTCAACCTGTCGCGGGAGTTCGCCGGTGTGGCCGCGCTGTCGCTGTTCACGGGCGCCTATGTGGCGGAGATCGTCCGTGCCGGTGTGCAGTCCATCGCCCGTGGCCAAGGCGAGGCGGCGCGGTCCCTGGGCCTGAGCGCCGGCCAGTCCATGCGCCATGTGATCCTGCCCCAGGCCTTCAAGCGCGTACTACCGCCATTGGCCGGGCAGTTCATCAGCCTGGTCAAGGACACCTCCCTGGTCTCGGTCATTTCCATCACCGAGCTGACCAAGAGCGGCCGTGAAGCCATCACCACCTCGTTCTCCACCTTCGAGATCTGGTTCTGCGTGGCGGCCCTGTATTTGCTGATCAACCTGCCGCTGTCGCACCTTGCCAGCCGGCTTGAGCGGAGGCTTGCACAAAGTGATTGAAGTACGTGATCTGGTGAAAGTCTTCGATACCCGTGGCCAGGTGGTACGAGCCGTGGACCATGTGACCACTCAGGTGGCGAAGGGCGAAGTTCTGGTGGTGGTCGGGCCTTCCGGGTCGGGCAAGTCGACCTTCCTGCGTTGCCTGAATGGCCTCGAGCAGTTCGACGAGGGCACCGTGAGCATTGATGGCCTGTCGCTGGCCGACCCGAAAACCGACATCAACGCCTACCGGCGTGAAGTGGGCATGGTGTTCCAGCACTTCAACCTGTTTCCACACATGACGGTGCTGGAGAACCTGTGCCTGGCGCAGAAGATCGTGCGCAAGCGCAGCAAGAAAGAGCGTGAGCAGAAGGCCCTGGCGTTGCTCGAGAAAGTGGGTATCGGCCAGAAGGCCAACGAGTACCCGTCGCGCCTGTCTGGCGGCCAGCAACAGCGCGTGGCCATTGCCCGTGCGTTGGCCATGGACCCCAAGGTCATGCTCTTCGACGAACCAACCTCCGCACTGGACCCGGAGATGGTCGGCGAGGTGCTGGATGTCATGAAGACCCTGGCCCTGGAAGGCATGACCATGATCTGCGTCACCCACGAAATGGGTTTTGCTCGCGAAGTGGCGCACCGCGTGCTGTTCTTCGACCATGGCAAGCTGCTGGAAGACTCGCCGCCCGATCAATTCTTCACCGAACCCAGAGACCCCCGCGCCCAGGCCTTCCTGCGCCAGGTGCTCTGAACACGCGCGAAGTACCTGCAGCGGCCCTGGCCCCGTTACAGGTGCCCGCGGCGCATCAGGCCTACCGCGCTGTACCCTTCCCGAGCTTCGCCCGGTCCCACAGGAATGCCGCTGAACCTGTAGGGACGGGCGCAGCTCGCGAACCAGGCGCCTCGACCGAAGCGGTTGCACGCCGCTTCACCCGGCATCATTTGTTTGAATTATTGTTGATACTTTTGATGGTTTGAAAACCTTCATAAATTGCAGGATTTGACAGTTGTCCGTGCCGCTCCCACGTTTAGATTAAGGTGTGTCACGACCTTTTCGTGGCTCTTATTCTGCAGAGGGTTTTTGAAATGGATGATCTCAGTACCATCGACTCGATATTTAACACTCCCACGTTGAATGGCCAGCTGGCCGATGGGAGATATCCGCCGTACGCCTCGGGAGGTACGTTCAAAGCGACCTATACGCCAGCTGTGGGCGATGTGGTTACATGGAAATGTGCAAGACACAATGTAGGCAATACAACCAGGGAACTAGGCTCCATGACGGTCGCAGCCAATAACTCAACAGACTTCCCGGTCAGTGGCACGACACTGACTTCGCTTAAGTCGGCAGGCACGGCGTGGGTATTTCAATACCTTGTCAGAAGGGGAAGTACAGAAATGGGACATTCATACTTGTTGCTTGTCAATCTGGGAAATGCGCTATAAGTACGCGCCCAGCTGGCGCCCTTGTCTGCCTGGCCTTTGATAGAACACGCAGCGGCATAGGGCGCCTCATCTTTTATAC
Organism: Pseudomonas sp. RIT-To-2; assembly: GCF_029623465.1. NCBI lineage: Bacteria > Pseudomonadati > Pseudomonadota > Gammaproteobacteria > Pseudomonadales > Pseudomonadaceae > Pseudomonas > Pseudomonas sp. RIT-To-2. The sequence continues at coordinate 200,571 of NZ_JAPYKM010000008.1, forward strand.
CCTGAACCGCCCCACCAGGCCCTGCAAATGGGTGCCCAGGCGCGCCAGTTCGATACTGGACGCGGCTGTTTCCTCGCTGGCGGCGGACGTTTGATCCGATACATCGCGCACGGTCATCACGCTGCGGTTGATCTCTTCGGCCACAGCGCTCTGCTGCTCGGCCGCCGCGGCAATCTGCTGGTTCATGTTCTGGATGGTCGACACCGTGCGGGTGATGCTTTCCAGCGAACTGCCAGCGCGGCGGCTCAGTTCCACGCTGCTCTCGGTCAGTGTGCGGCTATTGTCCATCACCGCTGAGACCTGCTGGGTGCCGCTCTGCAGGCCGGCGATCAACTGCTCGATTTCCTCGGTGGACTGCTGGGTGCGCTGGGCCAGGCTGCGCACTTCGTCCGCGACCACGGCGAAGCCGCGGCCGGCTTCACCGGCACGGGCCGCTTCGATGGCGGCGTTCAGGGCCAGCAGGTTGGTCTGTTGGGCTACCGACTTGATCACGTCCAGCACGCCGCCAATCTTGTCGCTTTCGCGCTTGAGCTGTCCCATGGCCTCGGTGGAGTGCCCCACTTCGGCCGCCAGGCGCTCGATCTGCTCAATGGCCTCGCTGACTACCCGATCGCCTTCCCGGGCCTGTTGGTCGGCCGCCACGGCCGCCTCACTGGCTTGTTCGGCGTTGCGGGCCACTTCCTGCACGGTGGCGGCCATCTGGTTCATGGCGGTGGCCACTTGATCGGTCTCCACTTTCTGGCTGGTGACGCCGGCGCTCGTCTGCTCCGTCACCGCTGAAAGCTCTTCGGCGGCGCTGGCCAATTGGGTAATGCCGTCGCTGATACCGCCGATCAGGGTACGCAGGCCCACGGTCATGCGTTGCAGGCTGTTCTGCAGTTGGCCCAGCTCGTCACGGCGGTCGACGCTGTGGTCATGGCTGAGATCGCCAGCGGCTACCTCGTCCATGATCTTCAGGGTGGCCTGCAATGGGCGAACTATCTGCCGCGTGATGGCGAAACCCGCCAGCATGCTGAAGACCAGCGCCATCACTGCGGCGACGCTCAGCCATGAACGGGCATTGGCCGCATCGGCATCGCGTTTGCTGGTCTGGGATTTGCTCAGCTCGTCGCTCATGTCCAGCAGCACGCTGCCGGCATCGCCCAAGCGTTTGAACAGGGCGGTGTTGTCGCTACTGCCGGTTTTCTGTGCCTGCTCCAGTTGGTCCAATGCCTGGCGATACTGGCGGGCGGCTTCAATCTGGCGGTCGACACGGCTCAAGTCTTCGGGGTCTGTCAGCTGCTGGCGTGCGGTGGCCAGCTGGCGATCCAGGCTATTGAGCACGTCCAGCAGTTTGTCGGTGGTGGCGGCCTGCGTCGCGACCTGGAGGCGGGTGATACGCAGGTCACGGGTCAGATCACCCACGTGGGCGATGGTGTTGAGCTTGTCGCCCCTGTTGATCAGGGCGTCGAGGCCAGTCCAGGCGGTGCTGGTGGTCAGCAGGGTCATGAGCAGGACCAGGCCGAAGCCAAGTATCAGTTTGCGCCGGACACTGATATGCCCAAGGTGGTATTGCATCCAACGGTACATGCGCTTGCACTCCTAGCGAGCAGTCAGGGCGTAATGCCTTAGCGTGACCTTGTATCGGCTCGGTGCAAAGGTTCTGTAATGCCGTGGATCGGACTTTTCCACGCTTTGGTGCGCTTGCCAGCGAAAAGGGCGGCGTTTAGAACAAGCGGGCAAGCAAGGCGGTGACGGCGGTCTCGACGCGAAGGATGCGCTCGCCCAGTTGCACCGGGCTCAAGCCGGCCTTGGCCAGCAGGTCGACCTCGTAGGGGATCCAACCGCCCTCGGGGCCGATGGCCAGGGTCACCGGTTCCTGCAAGGCGCGAGGGCAGGGTGGGTAATTGCCGGGGTGGCCGACCAGGCCCAGGGTGCCATCAGCGATGGCGGGCAGGCGGTCTTCGACGAAAGGCTTGAAGCGCTTCTCGACGATGATCTCGGGCAGCACCGTGTCACGGGCCTGTTCCAGGCCCAGCACCAGGTTTTCGCGGATGGCCTCGGCCTGCAGGAACGGCGTCTGCCAGAAGCTTTTCTCCACCCGGTAGCTGTTGACCAGAATGACCTTGGCAACGCCCATGGTGGCGATGGTCTGAAACACCCGGCGCAGCATTTTCGGGCGCGGCAGCGCCAGTACCAGGGTCAGCGGCAGCTTGGCCGGTGGCGCCTGGTCCAGTACCACCTGCAGCTCAGCTTCGCGAGGCTCCAGGCGTACGACTTCGGCCCGGCCCATCAGGCCACCGATGCGCCCCACGCGCAAGCTGTCGCCCACGGCCACGCCATGGACCTCTTGCATGTGGACCAGGCGGCGATCACGCAGGACCACCCGGTCGGCCGCGATGAAGTCGGCCTCCTCGAGCAACAGCAGGTTCACGGCAGGGTAGCTGGCGGCTGGTCGTCTTTGTCGCTGGTTTGTTCAGCGTCGCCGCGCTTGCTCACCAGCCCGCCAAACAGCACGCCAATCTCGAACAGCAGCCACATGGGCACCGCCAGCAGGGTCTGCGAGAAAATGTCCGGTGGCGTGAGGATCATGCCCACCACGAAGCAGCCGATGATCACGTACGGGCGCATTTTCTTCAGTTGCGCCACGTCGACCACGCCGATCCACACCAGCAGCACCACGGCCACCGGGATCTCGAAGGCCACGCCGAAGGCGAAGAACAAGGTCATGACGAAATCGAGGTAGCTGGTGATGTCGGTCATCATTTCCACGCCCGCCGGGGTGGCGGCGGCGAAGAACTTGAAGATCAGCGGGAACACCAGGAAATACGCGAAGGCCATGCCGCAGTAGAACAGCAGGATGCTGGACACCAGCAACGGCACCGCCACGCGCTTTTCATGCTTGTACAGGCCGGGGGCGATGAAGCCCCAGATCTGGTGCAGGATCACCGGGATGGCCAGGAACAGCGAGACCATCATGGTCAGCTTCAGCGGCGTGAGGAAAGGCGAGGACACGTCGGTGGCGATCATCGTCGCCCCGGCCGGCAGGTACTGGCGCAGCGGGATGGAGACGAAGGTGTAGATCTGCTGGGTAAAGGCGAACAGGCCGGCGAAGATGATGAAAATCGCGGCTACGCAGCGCAGCAGTCGGGTACGCAACTCGGTGAGGTGCGAGACCAGCGGCATGGGCTGGTCGTTTTCGGGAATTTCGCTCATGGGGCTCGCGGCGGCTGTGTCGGGTCGTGAGGCGGGGTGTGCTCGCCGGGAACTTGCTCGGGCATCGGCTGCCCGGCCATGGGTGCATGGCCTGGTTGCGCGACATGGCTATCGCGATCAAGGTCGGCTGCCGCAGGAGGCGGGGGCGTTTCGATCGGGGCGGCCAAGGGCTGCGGCTGCGCAGGCGTGGGATTGATCGCCTGCTGCAGCGGGCTCAGGATCTTCCTGGCTTCCTGCTCCAGCGACATGATGTGCTCGTTGTGCAGTTGCCGGCGAATTTCATCGGCGCCTATTTCGCGCTCCACTTCCGCCTTGATGGCATTGAAGCTGCGCTTGAGCCGGCCAACCCACAACCCTGCGGTGCGCGCGGCGCCCGGCAGGCGCTCGGGGCCTAGCACGAGCAGGGCCACCAGGCCTACCAGAAGCAATTCGCTGAAGCTGATCCCGAACATGACTTAGTCTTTCCTGATCGGCTCTTCGACTTTCTGGGCCGTGGCGTCGATGGTGTGCGGCTGGCTCAGGGGCGAGGTGGCCTGCGGGTGCACGGGCTGGGCAGGCGGTACCGGCTGTTCGGCAGGCTTGTCGTCATCGTTCATGGCCTTGCGAAAGCCCTTGATCGACTCGCCGACGTCGGTGCCCAGGTTTTTCAGCTTCTTGGTACCGAAAACCAGTACCACGACAATCAGGATGACAATCCAGTGTTTCCAGTCAAAGAGACCCATGGGGTATTTCCTCGTTCAAATACGTTATGAAGGCTGACGGGCGGCTTTCTCGGCATGGCCGGACAGCCCGAAACGGCGGTCCAGTTCGTCCAGGACGGCTTGTGGGTGTTGGCCCATCGCCGCCAGCATCACCAGGCTATGGAACCACAGATCGGCGGTTTCATAGATGACATCGCTGTAATCTCCGCTGATGGCGGCGTCCTTGGCGGCGATGATGGTCTCCACGGACTCTTCGCCGACCTTTTCCAGAATCTTGTTCAGGCCCTTGTGGTACAGGCTGGCGACGTAGGAGCTGTCGGGCTCGGCGCCTTTGCGCGACTCCAGCACTTCGGCGAGTCGGGTCAGGGTGTCATTCATGGCTGTGTCCTGCCTGATAAATGGCCTTCGGGTCCTTGAGCACGGGGTCGACGGTTTTCCATTCGCCGTTTTCGTGGACGCGATAGAAGCAGCTCTGACGGCCAGTATGGCAGGCAATATCGCCCACTTGCTCGACCATCAGGATGATGACGTCGGCGTCGCAGTCCAGGCGCATTTCGTGCAGGTGCTGCACGTGGCCGGAGTCTTCACCCTTGCGCCACAGCTTGCCGCGCGAGCGCGACCAGTAGATGGCACGGTTTTCGGCCGCGGTCAGGGCCAGGGCCTCGCGGTTCATCCAGGCCATCATCAGCACGCGCCCGGTCTTGTTATCCTGGGCGATGGCCGGTACAAGGCCGTCGCTGTTCCAGTTGATCTCGTCCAGCCAGTCTTTCATTTTCGACTCCGACAACGAGTTCGACTCGCTCGAACTCCTCTCTAGTGTGCCAGCCTCATGGGCGGCTGGCTATCAACGCGCGACCAGATATAGGCCTGCGGCCAGCATCACCCATGCCGGCCAGGCCGCCAGGGTGTCGATGGCGCCGCCGGTGGCGGCCAGTGTCGCACCCCCGGCCAGCAGCACGCCACCCACCACCCGAACCAGGCGCTGTTCGCTGGGCTTGCGCCACGGTGGCGAAGGGTCGCGGGCATGGGGCTGCGACATGCGTTCGAGCAGGTCGCGGGTCATGTTGGCCAGGTGCGGCAGTTGCTCCACCTGGGACTGCACGTTGTGGAACAGGTTCTTGGGGCTCATGCGCTCGCGCATCCAGCGTTCCAGGAACGGTTGGGCGGTGCTCCACAGGTCCAGGTCCGGGTACAGCTGGCGGCCCAGGCCTTCGATGTTCAGCAGGGTTTTCTGCAGAAGAACTAGCTGTGGCTGCACTTCCATGTTGAAGCGCCGGGCGGTCTGGAACAAGCGCATCAGCACCTGGCCGAAGGAGATATCCTTCAGCGGCTTCTCGAAGATCGGCTCGCACACCGTGCGGATCGCCGCCTCGAACTCGTTGAGCTTGGTCTCGGCCGGCACCCAGCCCGAATCGATGTGCAACTGCGCCACGCGCCGGTAGTCACGCTTGAAGAACGCAAACAGGTTGCGCGCCAGGTAGTCCTGGTCCTCGGGCGTGAGGCTGCCGACGATGCCGCAGTCGATCGCGATGTACTTGGGGCTCCACGGCGCCACTGTGCTGATGAAGATGTTGCCCGGGTGCATGTCGGCGTGGAAGAAGCTGTCGCGGAACACCTGGGTGAAGAAGATCTCCACGCCGCGTTCTGCCAGCAGCTTCATGTCGGTACGCTGGTCGGCCAGGGTGGCGAGGTCAGTGACCTGGATGCCGTAGATGCGCTCCATCACCAGCACTTTGGGCCGGCACCAGTCCCAGTACACCTGGGGCACGTAGAGCATGTCCGAATCTTCGAAGTTGCGCCGCAGCTGGCTGGAGTTGGCGGCTTCGCGCAACAGGTCCAGTTCGTCGTAGATGGTCTTCTCGTAGTCGGCCACCACGTCCACCGGGTGCAGCAGGCGTGCGTCGGCGGAAAACTTTTCTGCCCAGCGCGCCAGCAGGAACAGCCACGCCAGGTCCTGGCCGATGATCGGCTTGAGGCCGGGGCGCACCACCTTGACCACCACTTCCTCACCCGTGCGCAGCTGCGCCGAATGCACCTGGGCCACCGAGGCAGACGCCAGCGGCTCGACATCGAAGCGGCTGAACACCTCGCTGATCTTCTTGCCCAACTGCTCCTCGATCAGCTTTACCGCCTTTTGCGGGTCGAAGGGCGGCACACGGTCTTGCAGCAGCATCAGCTCATCGGCGATGTCTTCAGGCAGCAGGTCGCGGCGGGTGGACAGCAGTTGGCCGAACTTGATGAAGATCGGCCCCAGGTCCTGCAAGGCCAGGCGCAGGGCAGCGCCACGGCTGAGCTCCAGGCGCTTGCGCGGTAACCAGCGCCATGGCATGCCAAAGCGCGTGATGCGCAGGAACCACGGCAGGGGGAGGGCAAATAGCAGGTCATCGAGACGGTAGCGGATCACGACGCGCTGGATGCGCAACAAACGGCGGACGGCAAGCAGCTTCATGCGTTATCGCTGGAGTTGAGGGATCGGACGAGACGCTCTAGGCGCGCTTCGAGGCGTTCGACATCGACTTTGAGCTCGTCGAGTTCGGCGAACCTGGCTTCGGCTTCATGCTTGCCCACCAGGGTTCGGGTTTCTTCGGCCAGGTATTCGGCCATGTTCTGGTTCAGGCTGGCAACGCCTTTGCGGACCCAGCTTGCGTCGCGGCGCAGGTGGCCGCTGATCAGTTGGCTGGCCACGGGGCCGAGCCAGCGTTGCAGCTCGTATTCCCAGTCCAGCTCCAGGTCCTGCAGCACGCCTACCAGTTCCAGCAGCACGCCGCTATCGCCGCTGAGGTCGACCTGGGGGCTGTGCAGCACGGCGGGCTTGTCCTGGCTGACGGCCAGTTGCACCAGGCAGCTGGCCGGGGCCTGCAGCACGCAGTCGGCCGGCGCCGTCCATTGGCTGGCCAGCATTAGGCCTTCGCCGCTGGGCAGGATGAAGAGCTTCATGGCAGGCATCAGGCAATCGACTTCGATGACCTTGCCGGCCAGGCGCGCCAGCCGGGGCAGGGCGGTGCCGTCAAGGCGCAGTACACGGTTCAGACCGTGCTCGGCGCTGGCGATCAGGCCGCTGTACAGCATCAGGGCTTGATGCCCCGGTGCAGCGCAACGATGCCGGAGGTCATGTTGTGGTACGTGACGCGGTCGAAACCTGCCTGCACCATCATGGCCTTCAGGGTTTCCTGGTCGGGGTGCATGCGGATCGATTCGGCCAGGTAGCGGTAGCTTTCCGAGTCGTTGGTGATCAGCTTGCCAGCCAATGGCATGAAGGCAAACGAGTAAGCGTCGTAGACCTTGGACATCAGCTTGTTGGTGGGCTTGGAGAACTCCAGCACCAGCAGGCGGCCGCCCGGCTTGAGCACGCGCAGCATCGACGCGATGGCGTCTTCCTTGTGGGTGACGTTGCGCAGGCCGAAGGCAATGGTCACGCAGTCGAAGTAGTTGTCCGGGAACGGCAGCTTCTCGGCGTCGGCCTGCACGAACCTGACGTTGCCGGCAACGCCCAGGTCCAGCAGGCGGTCACGACCTACCTTGAGCATGGATTCGTTGATGTCGGCCAGCACCACTTCGCCGGTGCTGCCCACCAGGTTCGAGAACTTGCGGGTGAGGTCGCCCGTGCCGCCGGCGATGTCCAGCACGCGGTTGCCGCTGCGCACGCCGGACAGTTCGATGGCAAAGCGTTTCCACAGCCGGTGCATGCCACCCGAGAGCACGTCATTCATCAGGTCGTACTTGGCCGCTACCGAGTGGAACACCTCGGCGACCTTCTCGGCCTTCTTGCTTTCGGGCACATTCTTGTAGCCGAAGTGGGTAGTAGGTTCGGCATCGCTGGCTTTGCGCTGATCGGTCATATCGCTGTCACCGGAAAAAATTACTGGCCATTCTAATCCCCATGGCCGGCTTTGTCTTGGCAAGGCTGGGTTGCAGATGGCTTGGCGGGCCAACCGCGATACTATAGGCAGCATTATCACTTATTCGGGAAGGGTCGGATGACGCAAATCAGCGTTGAGCGCAAACACAACCTGGGGCGCGACGCGGCCCGGCAGAAAGCCGAGGTGCTGGTGGACAAGCTGGCCAGGGAATACGACCTGCAGGCCCGCTGGGACGGTGACACGGTAGAGGTCAAGCGCAGCGGCGCCAGCGGCACCATCCGGATCGGTGACGACATCATCCGCGTGGACCTGAAGCTGGGCATGATGCTGTCGATCATGGGGTCGTCCATCAAGGGCGAGATCGAGAAGGCCCTGGACAAGGCCCTGGTGGCCTGACGTGTAGCCGCTGCCCCGGCACATCGGATGCGCCGCGGCGCCTGAGATGCGGCCTGGCGGCCGCTGCTGCAGGGAAGGGGTGGCCTGGGTTACTTCTGGACCACGGCGGCGTTGGCATCGGCCTTGGGTGCGATGGTGGCGTAGTCGCGCAGGTTCTTGGGGTTGTAGGGGTCGCCGATCAGGCGCGGGCGCACCACGAACTTGTCATTGACCAGGCTCTTGGTCGGGTCCCATTCATTGAACGTCAGGCCCGCCATGTCCGCGAAGGTATGGATCAGGTTCTGGCTGCTGTACGGCCGGTTGACATCGCCCTGGAAGCTCCAGGCATGGTCGGCCTTCCATTTTGGCGAGGCCCAGGTCAGGAAGGGGATGGTGTACATCGCCGAGGTCGGGTTGCCTTCGTTGCGGCCCAGGTTGGTGTGGTCGCCCGAGTCGTACACGTCTTCACCGTGGTCGGACAGGTACAGCAGGAAACCGTTGGGGTCTGCCGCCTGGAACTTCTTGATCAGGTTCGACACCACGAAGTCGTTGTAGAGCACCGCATTGTCGTAATCGTTGTAGGTTTCCAGGCGTTCACCGGTAATCGATGGTGGCACGCCGACGTTGTCAGTGAATTTGGCGAATTCCGGCGGGTAGCGGTACTGGTAGCTGACATGGGTGCCCAGCAAATGAATGATGATCAGTTTGCGGGGCGCCGCATCATTCAGCACCTTGGCGAACGGCTCGATCACGTCACCGTCGTACTGACGGGCGTTCTGGTTGCGGTTGTTGTTCAGGTATACCTGCTCGTCCGCCTGCTCGGAGAACGTGGTGAGCATGGTGTTGCGCTTGGTGAGGGTCTGCTGGTTGGTGATCCAGTAGGTCTTGTAACCCGCCTGTTTCATCATTTTCACGATCGATGGCGTCTTCAGGAACTCGTCCGGGTGCTCCTCGTCGGCGAAGGTCAGCACCTGTTGCAGCGCTTCGATGGTGTAGGGGCGCGGGGTGACCACGTCATTGAAGATGCTCAACTGGTCGCGCATCTTCGAGAGTTCCGGGTTGGTGTCGCGGCCATAGCCATACAGGCTCATGTGCCCGCGGTTGGTGGATTCGCCAATCACCAGCACCAGGGTCGACGGCTGGCCGGCCATGGTGTCCTTGAGGTTGGTCAAGGGCGGGATCTTGGCATCCAGCGCCAGCATGTCCTGCATGCCGTCGAGCTGCTTGAGGTAGTTGTTGTAGCCAATCACCAACTGCCACGGCACCGCGGGCTCCATGCGGCCCTGGAACGACTCCATGCCGCTTTCGTAGCTGCCTTTCTTCTTCACGGCCTTGATCAGCGGCCACACTACCAGGCCCAGGATCAGGGCCAGGCTCACCGCGATGGCCTTGGTGGTGCTGATGCGCACCGGGCGCAGGCGAGTCCAGATGAACACCGGCACGGCGGCGTACAGCAGGAAGGTGGGCACCATCCACCACTGGAAATACTGCCCCAGGTACTCGCCGGCCTCGGCGTTGTTGGACTCGAACATGATGAAGATCACGCTCTGCGAGAACTCCTGGTGGTACACCAGGAAGTAGAACAGGCTGCCCAGCGAGCACAGAAACAGGATGATCCCCAGGACCGCGGCGATCAGCTTGGTGCGAGAAGGGAACAGCAGTGCCGGGATCAGCCACAGGGCGCTGAGGAAGAATGCGTCGCGAAAGCCTTGAAAGCCCGTGGTGCCGGTGTACAGGATCAGGGCCTGTGTAACGCCGGAGAAATACCAGAAGAACAGAAATAGCCAGCCAAGGCCTGCCCAGTCGGTGCGGGTGCGGCGTGGAACGGCGGGGGAGGCAGTGGTCATAGGGCGTTCAACTCTCGACGATCAGGCGCCAGGAGCCAGCACCTAAAAAACAAAGCGAACGGCATCCTACGGGGCGAAATGTGAGATTTATGTCAAAACCATGTGCAAAGCGGGTGAAGGGGTATCGGCTCTTAGGGTGAGCATTCTAATTTTTGTCATTAATGTGTGCTCAGGCCCTGCGGTTGGGTGGGCGATCCTCCATTCTTTCCAAGCATGAGGTGCACCATGGCAAAAGCGACCCTGAAGAAGAAAGTCCAGGAACCGGCCGAGCATGCCGCCGGCGAAGTTCGTTCCTATGCGCGCAAGATCTGGCTGGCCGGCATCGGTGCCTATGCCAAGGCCGGCAAGGAAGGCGTCAGCTACATCAAGGAGCTGATCAAGACAGGCGAGGGCGTCGAGAAGTCCGGTAAGAAAAAGATCGACGCCGAGATCAAGGCCGCCAACACCGAAATCGCCGAAGTGAAGGGCGAGGTCAAGGCGGAGCTCAAGTCCGTGAAGGGTAAGGTCGAGCTGCAGCTCGATCGTATCGAAAGTGCATTCGATACCCGCGTTGCCAGTGCCTTGAACCGCATCGGCATTCCATCTAAACATGATGTCGAGACACTCTCTGCTAAGCTCGATGAGCTGACGGCATTGCTCGAACGTGTCGCGCGTAAACAATAAGGAGAGCAGGATGGCTGGCAAGAAGAAGGTTGAGAAAGAAGGCAGCTCCTGGGTCGGCGAGGTTGAGAAATACTCTCGCCAGATCTGGCTGGCTGGTTTAGGCGCTTACTCCAAGATCAGCAATGACGGCAGTAAGCTTTTCGAGAACCTGGTCAAGGACGGCGAGAAGGCCGAGGAAGAAGCCAAGGCCGAAGTGGACAAGGGTGTTGACTCGGTCAAGTCCACCGCCAAGAGCGCGAAGTCGCGGGTGGGTGAAGTGAAGGATCGTGCACTGGGCAAGTGGAGTGAGCTGGAGGAAGCGTTCGATAAGCGCCTCAACAGCGCCATCTCGCGTCTGGGCGTGCCTAGCCGCCTTGAGGTCAAGCAGTTGCACAGCAAGGTCGATACGCTGACCAAGCAGATCGAGAAGCTGACAGGGCAGTCGGTGACCCCGATCTCCAGCCGCTCGACCGCAACCAAACCGGCCGCCAAGCCCGCGGCCAAACCGCTGGCCAAGGCAGCCGCGAAGCCGGTAGCCAAGGCAGCCTCCGCTGCCAAGACCGCCACCAAGGCCGTGGCCAAACCGGTGGCGGCGAAAACCGCCGCGGCGGCCAAGACGGCCACCAAGGCGGCCGCGAAGCCGGTTGCCGCCGCAAAAGCCGCGGCCAAGCCTGCTGCCAAGTCCGCAGCCAGGAAGCCTGTGGCCAAGAAGCCTGCCGCGGCCAAGCCTGCAACCCCGGCGGCCAGCGCGGCACCTGCTGCTTCGGCATCCACCGCCAACAGCGCTTCGCCATCGGCCCCTGCTGCCAGCAGCACGTCGACCCCGGCAAGCGCACCGCAGTCCTGATTCCAGGTGCTGCCCGCACGCCCGGCCCGCAAAGGCCGGGCGTTTTTATTGGTGCCTATGCACAGACCCGCAGCGGGCCGGGTCAGCCTTCCAGGTAGCGCAGCGCCAGTTGCTCCGCTGCCTGGCGTGGCTCGGGGTGCAGGTGCGGGGCCACCAGCATCATGATCTGGTAAACCACTACGCCCACCTCGCCATCGCGGCCAAGGATGCGCTGGTAGTCCAGGGAAAATACCAGCGTCAGGGTGATCTGCTCCACCAGTTGCCCCAGTGCCTGGGTGTCACTGGTGACCTGGCCCTGGGCCTTGAGGCTGGCCAGCAGCGAGGCCAGGGTGCGCTTGATGGCGTTGAGCAGGCTGCGCACGCCCCGCGCCAGCTTGGGCAGGCGCCCGGCGAGGTTGGACAGGTCCTGGAACAGGAAGCGGTACTGCGCCATGCGTTCCACGATCAGGTGCAGGAACAGCCAATAGTCTTCGGCCGTCAGTTGCACGTCCTCGGGTGGGTCGAGCAGGGGCGTGAGTTCATCCTCGAAACGCTCGAACAAACCCAGTATCAACGGCTCCTTGCCGTGGAAGTGGTAATACAGGTTGCCGGGGCTGATGCCCATCTCATTGGCTATTTCCATGGTCGAGACATTGGGCTCGCCCTGCTGGTTGAACAACTGCAGGGCACATTCCAGGATACGGTCGCGCGTCTTCATCCGGTTGGTCGTCAGTCCTTGGGCCCCAGGTCAGCGCACCAGCACGTAAGTGCCGGGTGCCGCGTCCAGGGTGGGGTAATTGGCATTGCCCAGGGCTGTCTGGGTTTCGCGCTGGGTGCCTGAGCGGGCCTGTACCCAGGTCAGCCATTGCGGCCACCAACTGCCCTCCACGTTCTTGGCATCGTAGTACCAGGCCCGCGGGTCGCTGCTCAGGCGCGGGTTGTCGACGTACGAGGCCTTCGGGTTGCCCGGTGGGTTGAGAATGCTCTGGACGTGGCCGGCGTTGGACAGAATGAAGCGCCGGTCACCTCCCAGCAGCAGGGTGGAGCGGTACACCGCGTCCCAGGGCGTGATGTGGTCATTGATGCCGGCCACACTGAAGCTGTCCACCGTGACCTTGGACAGGTCGATGGCCGTGCCGCACACCTCCAGCCCCCCCGCGTGCGTCAACGGGTTGTGCTTGAAGAAGTCCAGCAGGTCACCGTGCAGCGCGGCGGGCAAACGGGTGTTGTCGTTGTTCCAGTACAGTACGTCGAAAGGCGGCGGGGCCTTGCCCAGCAGGTAGTTGTTGACGAAGTAATTCCAGATCAGGTCGTTGGGGCGCATCCAGGCGAACACCCTGGCCATGTCTCGGCCGTCCAGCACGCCATGCTGGTAGGACCGGCGCTTGGCCGCTTCCAGGGCCTGTTCATCGGCGAACAGGGTGGCTGGGCTATCGATCTCGCTGTCGAGCAGGCTCACCAGGTAGGTGGCACTGGCCACCCGACGCAACTGCCGCTTGGCTTGCAGCACGCCTTGCAGGGCTGCCATGGTCAGGCCGCCGGCGCAAGCGCCCATCAGGTTCACTTCGCGCGCGCCGGTGATCGCCCGGCATACGTTGAGCGCTTCTTCCAACGCTTCCACATATGTGGAGAGGCCCCATTCGCGATGGCGCGGGTCCGGGTTGCGCCAGCTGATGGTGAACACCTGCAGGCCGTTTTTCAGCGCGTACTGAACGAAGCTGTTGCCCGGGCTGAGATCGAAGATGTAGTACTTGTTGATTTGCGGCGGCACGATCAGCAGAGGTTTGGCGTACTGCTTTTCGCTCATGGGCTTGTACTGGATCAGCTCCAGCAATTCATTGCGAAACACCACGGCGCCGGGGGTGGTAGCCACGGTCTTGCCCACCTCAAAGGCTTCGCGCGTTACCTGGCGCGGCAGGCCGTTGTTGTGGCGCAGGTCGTCGAGCAGGTGGTTGATGCCCTTGAACAGGCTCAGGCCGCCGGAGTTGAACAACTCTTTGAGCGCCAGGGGGTTGAGCAATGAGTTGGTGGGCGACATGGCGTCGTTGAGCAGGGTAAACACGAAATGGGCGCGGGCGCGCTCGTCGTCGGGCAGGCCGCTGTCATCGATCCAGGTCTTCACTTCCTTTTGCCAGCTCAGGTAGGCCTGCAGCCCGCGCCGGTAAAAAGGGTTCAGGCTCCAGGCCGGGTCGCTGAAGCGGGTGTCCTTCGGGTTGGGCTGGTGCAGCGTGTCGCCCATCAGCACGCGCCCAAGCTGGCTACCTAGCGCCAGGGCGTGCCGAGCGGTATGCACGGGGTGCAACAGGCTGTGGCGGCCCACGTTGCGCAAGGTCGAAACCAGGTCGCGACCCCGCAGGCCGGTAATCGCGCTCTGGGCGTTCATGAAGCTGGCGGCGGTGAGCGCCTGCCCCTTTGCTGGTTTGTCTTTCATGCGGCAACACTCCTTCGTCGAGCCATCAACCAACACTGCGGTGCACACCCGGGAAGCCGGGTGTGCGCGGGTCGCGACGGGCACTCCGGCCCGGCACGCGACAACCGGCGGCCTGTCAGGGGCCGCCAAACGGCGCCGGCTGCGGATGCATCACCGCGCGTTGGCGCTCTTCCTGGAGAAACTTCATGATGATCGGGGCGACAGCCTCGGCGCGGGTAATCAGGAACAGGTGGCCGTCGTCGATGATGTGCAGTTGGGCATTGGGGATGCGCCAGGCCAGCAGGCGCATGTTGATCAGCGGGATCAGCGGGTCATCGTCGCCGGCCAGCACCAGGGTCGGCTGGTGGATCTTGTGCAACCAGTGGATGCTGGTCCAGCCCAGCCCTGCGAACAGTTGCCAGTAGTAGCCCAGCTTGCCCGAGGAGCGCACCTTGCTGGCGTGGTTCATGGCCAGGTCCGGGTCGCGGCGAAAGGCACCGCCGTAGATCTCGGGGGCGATGCGCACCACATGGGAGGGCTGGATGTAGCGTCTGGGGCTGGCCATCATCCATAGCACCTTGGGCTTGCCCGGCACCATCACCGCGCCAGCGGCCGTGGCGGCCAGCACCAGTTTCTTGCAGCGTTCGGGGTAGTCATAGGCGAATTGCTGCGCCAGCGCGCCGCCCCACGACACGCCGATGGCATTGACCTGGCCGTAATCGAGGTAGTCGAGCATCCGCGCGGTCAGCCTTGCCAGGCCCGGAAACCGGTACGGGTAGCTGGGCGTTGAAGACCCCCCCACCCCCGGTACGTCGAACGCGATGACTTCCAGGTCCGGGTCCAGTGCATCGACGAACGGGAACACCAGTTCCAGGTTGGCCCCGATACCGTTGAAGATCAGCAGTGGCGTCAGGTGCGGCTTGCCGGGCCTGACGGCCGTGCGGATGGCTTGGCCATCCAGGTCGACGGTCCGGAAGATGTACGGTTGCTGCATGCATCAGCCCTATAGGTTGTGCCGCCGCATCAGTCACTGCGGCGGTGCTCGGACGGGCCTTGGCGCCTCAGCGCTCGTGCACGTAAGTCCCGGGTGAAGCCTCTCCGGCCGGGTATGCCTTGTTGCCCAGCTTGAGTGGCGCTTGTTTCATTTCCCCTGAACGCTCGGCCAGCCAGGCGGCCCAGTACAACCACCAGGAATCGGTGTGCTTGGTTGAGTCGTCCTGCCACTGGGCAGGGGTGGACGTCAGTTGGCTGTTGGTCATGAACCGCGCCTTGGGGTTGCCCGGCGGGTTGAGAATGCTCTGGATATGGCCACTGCTGGACAACACGAACTCCACCTTGCCACCGAACAGCTGTGCTGACTTGTAGCACGAAGTCCATGGCGTGATGTGGTCATTGGTGCCGGCCAGGCAGAAGACATCGCTGTCGACCTGCTTGAGGTCGATGGCAGTACCGCACACTTCAAGGGCGCCGGCCCGGGTCAGTGGGTTGTTCTTGAACATTTCGATCAGGTCGCCGTGGAAGGCGGCCGGCAGGCGCGTGGTGTCGTTGTTCCAGAACAGAATGTCGAACACCGGCGGCTCGTTGCCCATCAGGTAGTTGTTGACCCAATAGTTCCAGATCAGGTCATTGGGGCGCATCCAGGCGAATATCTTCGCCATGTCCTTGCCCTCGAGCACGCCGGATTGGTAGGAGTGGCGCTTGGCAGCTTCCAGGGTCTGCTCGTCGACGAACAAGGCGACCTGGGTATCCAGGGTGGTGTCCAGTACGCTGACCAGCAAGGTCAGGGCGTTGACCTTGCGTTCCCCGAGGGCGGCGTAATGGCCCAGCAGGGCGGTGCAGGTGATGCCGCCGGAGCAGGCGCCGAGCATGTTTACGTCGGGGCTGCCGGTGACGGCGGTGACCACGTCCACGGCTTCCTTCAGGGCGTCTATATAGGTCGACAGGCCCCACTCGCGCTGAGCCTTGGTAGGGTTGCGCCAGCTGACGATGAAGGTCTGCACGTTGCTGCGCAGGCAGAAGCGCGCCAGGCTCTTCTCGGGGCTGAGGTCGAATACGTAGAACTTGTTGATTTGCGGTGGCACCACCAGCAGTGGACGTTCATGGGTCTGTTCGGTGGTGGGCCGGTACTGGATCAGTTCCAGCACGTCATTGCGGTAGATCACCGACCCTTCGGTGATGCCCAGGTTCTTGCCCACCTCGAAAGCATCCATGTTGACCTGGCTGGGCATGCCGCCATTGTTGACCAGGTCCTTGGCCAGGTGCGCCAGGCCATCGAGCAGGCTCTTGCCACCGGTTTCGAAGAAGCGCTTGACCGCCGCCGGGTTGGCCATGCTGTTGGTGGGGGCCATGGCCTCGGTCATCAGGTTGATGACGAAGTGGGCGCGAGCGATGTCCTGGTCCGACAGGTTACTGTCGCCGGCCCAGTCGTGCAGCTCCTTGCGCCAGGCCAGGTAGGTCTGCAGGTAGCGGCGGTACAGAGGGTTCTGGCTCCAGGCCGGGTCGTTGAAACGACGGTCGTCGCTTTCCGGCGTCAGGCTGGATTTGCCGAACAGCACGTTCTTGAGTTCCAGGCCGAAGTGGGCCACGTGCTTGGCACTGTGCAGCGGCTGCCTGAGCGCCTGACGCAAAATCATGCGCGCGGAGCTCAGCAGGTCCTTGCCGCGCAAGCCGATGACAGGGTTCAGCCCCAGGGTGTTTTCCGAGGCCTGGTACTTCAGTTCATCGTTGTTCTTGATACTCATCTACGACGCTCCGTTGTCCTGAGACGAGTACTGGTGGGTGACTGTGCCGACAGCGCAGCCGCGAGCCAGTACTACTGCCCGGGTGACCAGTGATAGCGAACAGTTGAATCCAAACGATGCAGGGAACCTGCCAGTTCCATTGGTTACCCGGTTTTGCATGAAACCGCAAGCGGCCAGAATCCGAACGCTGCCCAGGCATTCAAGCAAATAGAATTAGAAAATGCTCTCTAGAAAATCCGGGGCCCGGGCTAGAGCATCAGTTTGACCACCGCCAGCGCGGGGTCGCGGGTTTTTCCGGCTTTTTGCAGCTCGTCCAGATAATCGGCCCAGAGTTGTTCCTGGCGAACCGACAACTGGTAGAGGTAATCCCAGGTAAACAGGCCGCTATCGTGGCCGTCGTCGAAGGTCAATTTCAGTGCGTATTGGCCGGCAGGCTCTATTTTGGACAGGCCTACACCCAATTTGCCGAATTGCAGTATCGGCTTGCCGTGGCCTTGAACCTCGGCGGAGGGGGAGTGCACCCGCAGAAATTCAGCGGGCAGGTGGTATGCCTCGTCCGGCCCATAGGTGAGGGTCAGGGTTTTCGAGGCCTTGTGCAGGTTGATAGCGGTGGGGAGTTTGGTCATGGGGATAGGCCTGTTGGTTACCCCCCAATCTTCAAAACGCTACAACCGTCTGTGGTACCGGCGAAGCTCGGTACCACAGGGGGCGGCGCGAAGGCGGGGCTGATGCCTTACAGGATATACCGGGACAGGTCTTCGTTCTGCGCCAATTCGCCCAGGTGGCTGTTGACGTAGTCGGCGTCGATCAGGATCGGCGCTTCGCTGTGGGCCGCGGCCAGGTCGCCGGCGCTGAACGACACTTCCTCAAGCAGGCGCTCAAGCAAGGTGTGTAGGCGGCGGGCACCGATGTTTTCGGTCTTCTCGTTGACCTGCCAGGCGATCTCGGCCAGGCGCTTGATGCCTTCGGGCGCGAACTCGATGTTCAGGCCTTCGGTTTTCAGCAGCTCGCGGTACTGCTCGGTCAGCGAAGCGTGCGGTTCCTGCAGGATGCGCTCGAAGTCTTCCGGGCTCAGGGCCTTGAGTTCCACACGAATCGGCAGGCGGCCTTGCAGCTCGGGCACCAGGTCGCTCGGTTTGCTCAGGTGGAAAGCGCCGGAAGCGATGAACAGGATATGGTCGGTCTTGACCATGCCCAGCTTGGTGTTCACCGTGCAGCCTTCGATCAGCGGCAGCAGGTCGCGCTGCACACCTTCACGGGACACATCGGCACCGCCGACGTTGCCGCGCTTGGCGACCTTGTCGATTTCGTCGATGAACACGATACCGTGCTGCTCGACGGCCTCCAGGGCCTTGGCCTTGAGTTCTTCCTCGTTGACCAGGCGCCCGGCTTCTTCCTCGCGTACCAGCTTGAGTGCTTCCTTGACCTTGAGCTTGCGGCTTTTCTTCTTGCCTTTGCCCATGTTGGCGAACAGGTTCTGCAACTGGCTGGTCATTTCTTCCATGCCCGGCGGCGCGGAAATGTCGACGCCCACGGCTTCCGCCACTTCGATCTCGATTTCCTTGTCGTCCAGCTGGCCTTCACGCAGGCGCTTGCGGAACAGCTGGCGGGTGTTGGAGTCGGTGCTGTGGCCCTGGTCTTCGTTGAAGCCCGTGCGCGCCGGCGGCAGCAAGGCGTCGAGGATGCGCTCTTCGGCGGCGTCCTCGGCGCGGTGCTGCACGCGGGTGATTTCCTGCTCGCGCAGCAGCTTGAGCGCAGCGTCGGCCAGGTCGCGAATGATCGACTCGACGTCACGGCCCACATAGCCCACTTCGGTGAACTTGGTGGCTTCGACCTTGATGAACGGCGCGTTGGCCAGCTTGGCCAGGCGGCGGGCGATTTCGGTCTTGCCGACGCCGGTAGGGCCGATCATCAGGATGTTCTTGGGCGTCACTTCAACGCGCAGCTCGGCGGGCAGCTGCATGCGGCGCCAGCGGTTGCGCAGGGCAATGGCGACGGCGCGCTTGGCATCGTCCTGGCCGATGATGTGGCGGTTGAGTTCGTGGACGATCTCGCGGGGGGTCATGGACATGGTATGTGGCGGTCCTCTAGCGGTGATTCCAAGCGTGGAAAAGCCCGGCGTCGGGCCGGGCGCCAAAACAGCTTGTCACTCCGCGAGGTCCTGCTCCTCGATGGTCAGGTTATGGTTGGTGAACACGCAGATGTCGCCGGCGATGCCCAGGGCGGTCTCGGCGATTTCTCGGGCCGACAGCTCGGTTTTCATCAGCAGGGCGCGGGCCGCGGCTTGTGCGTACGCACCGCCCGAACCCATGGCGATCAGGCCGTCCTCGGGTTCGACCACGTCACCGTTGCCGGTGATGATCAAGGAGGCGTCCTTGTTGGCGACGGCCAGCATGGCCTCCAGGCGGCTCAGGGAGCGGTCGGTGCGCCATTCCTTGGCAAGTTCCACGGCGGCACGCACCAGGTGGCCCTGATGTTTCTCCAGTTGGCCTTCAAAACGCTCGAACAGCGTGAAGGCGTCGGCGGTGGCACCGGCGAAGCCGGCGATCACCTGGCCGTGGTACAGGCGGCGCACTTTCTTGGCGTTGCCTTTCATCACGGTATTACCGAGGGAAACCTGGCCGTCGCCGCCCATGACGACTTTGCCGTGGCGGCGAACTGAAACGATGGTGGTCAAGGGGAGAGTCTCCACGCAGCGGGGCGAAAATGCCCTGATGGAAACTCATATGGGGGTGGGGATGGGTATTTCAACCTTCCCGGATGGGCGGTGTTGGGGCAGGGGTGTCTTCTTGCCGAGCTGCACCCGGTCCTGCAGGGGGTGGTCTGCAGGCCGGGCGAAGCTCGGCAAAGGGGGTTACTGGCGGGTCTGGCGTTGTTGTAACAGCAAGTTGCTGAAGCCGCTGCCCGACAGTTGCTTCTGGGCCACGGTCAGCTGTTCGCGGTTGCTGAACGGTCCCACCAGCACGCGGTACCAGGTCTCGTCCTTGACGGTGCCGGATTCGACCGACACGGCCTGGCCCAGCAGGATGATCTGCGCCCGCACACGGTCAGCGTCAGCCTGCTTGCGGAACGAGCCAGCCTGCAGGAAGAACTGCGTGGTAGCCGCAGGCTTGATCACGGCGGGCGCCGGGGGTGGCGTCTGCCCCGACAGGGCAGCCTGGGCCCGGGCAGTATCGATCTTCGCTGCTTCCGCCGGGGTAACCGGTGGTTGCGCCGGTACGGGCGGGGTTTTCTCCGGCACGGCTTCAGGCGGCACGATTACTTCAGACTCGGGCAGCAGGGTATAGAAGTCGTACTTGGGCTTGACCGGCGCTTGCGGGCTCGGTGGCGTCTTGTTGGCCTCGGCGATCTTGTCGGCCTTGGCCTGCTCGGGCTTGACCCGCTTGACGTCGTCGTGGCCCGGCTCCAGCTTCATCAGGAACACGATGAACGCGCCGACCGTGAGGCCGACCGCCATCCATACCCATCCCGGGATCGGCTTTTTCGCTGGAGCGGAGTTTCGGCTGGCGCCACGCTTGGGAGCTGGGGTTTTCTTGGCGGCCAACTTACATGCGCTCCAGGGTTTCCAGGCCGAGCAACTCCAGGCCTTGCTTGAGGGTACGACCGGTCAGGGCGGCCAGGCGCAGGCGGCTTTGCTGCTGCGCAGGCGTTTCGGCGCTCAGGATCGGGCAGTTTTCGTAGAAGCTGGAGAACAGCCCGGCCACATCGTACAGGTAGGTGCACAGCACGTGGGGGGTGCCCTTCTCGGCAACGTTGTTCAGTACTTCACCGAACTGCGCCAGCTTGGCGGCCAGTTCGTGTTCCTGCGCGGCTTCCAGAACGATCTGGCCGTCGACGTCGGCAAAACCCTTGCCCAGTTTGCGGAACACGCCGGCCACGCGGGTGTAGGCGTACAGCAGGTAGGGCGCAGTGTTGCCTTCGAAGTTCAGCATCAGGTCGAAGTTGAAGCTGTAGTCGCTGGTGCGGTGCTTGGACAGGTCGGCGTATTTCACCGAGTCGATGCCCACCACCTTGGCGATGTTGCGCAGTTCGTCCTCGGCCAGCTCCGGGTTCTTTTCCTTCACCAATACGTAGGCGCGTTCCTGGGCTTCGGTCAGCAGGTCGATCAGCTTCACGGTGCCGCCGTCACGGGTCTTGAACGGGCGGCCATCGGCGCCGTTCATGGTGCCGAAGCCCATGTGTTCCATGTCCATCGGGTGGCCCACGAAGCCGGCCTTGCGGGCCACGGCGAACACCTGCTGGAAGTGCAGGGCCTGGCGCTGGTCAACGAAGTACAGGGCGCGGTCGGCCTGCAGCGTGTTGCTGCGGTAGCGCACGGCGGCAAGGTCGGTGGTGGCGTACAGGTAGCCGCCGTCGGCCTTGACGATGATCACCGGCAGCGGCTCGCCCTCGGCGTTCTTGAACTCGTCGAGGAACACGCACTGGGCGCCGTTGCTTTCCACCAGCAGGCCTGCAGCCTTCAGGTCGTTGACCACGTTGATCAGGTCGTCGTTGTAGGCGCTTTCGCCCATCACGTCGGCCATGGTCAGCTTGACGTTCAGTAGCTCGTAGATCTTCTGGCAGTGGGACAGCGAGATGTCCTTGAAGCGCGTCCACAGTGCCAGGCACTCGGCATCGCCGGCCTGCAGCTTGACCACCAGGCCGCGGGCACGGTCGGCGAACTCCGGCGACTCGTCGAAGCGTTGCTTGGCTGCGCGGTAGAAGTTTTCCAGGTCCGACAGCTCGTCACTGTTGATGGGGTTTTCCTGCAGGTAGGCCATCAGCATGCCGAACTGGGTGCCCCAGTCGCCCACGTGGTTCTGGCGAATCACCTCGTCGCCGAGGAACTCCAGTACCCGCGCCACGCCGTCACCGATGATGGTGGAGCGCAGGTGGCCCACGTGCATTTCCTTGGCCAGGTTGGGGGCGGACAGGTCGACTACCACGCGCTGGGCAGCGCCGGCCTTGCGCACGCCGACCCTGGCGTCGGCCAGGGCGGCGTCGAGGCGGCCCGCCAGGGCCTGGGTGTTCTGGAAGAAGTTGAGGAAGCCGGGGCCGGCGATCTCGACCTTGCTGATCTGCGCGTCGGCAGGCAGGGCGGCGATCAGCTTCTCGGCCAGGTCGCGCGGCTTCAGGCCCGAAGGCTTGGCCAGCATCATGGCGATGTTGCTGGCGAAGTCGCCGTTTTTCTTGTCGCGGGCGTTTTCCACCTGGATCGCTGGCGTCAAGCCTTCAGGCAACACACCTTCCGTGACGAGTTGGGTGAGGGCTTGTTGAATCAGCTGGCGAATGGTGTCTTTCATGGTCTTCTCGTTCGTCCGCGTGGGCGGGCGGCGCCTGGAAGCGCGGGTGGAAAAACTGGATATTATCCGGTGCTGGTGGGGCGTTGCCAACCTTGTTTGGCTTTAAATCTGTGTTGTCATCTTCCCAAGCTTCGCCCGGCCCTGCAGGTCGAGGCGTCGCCCCGCAGGACCGGGTGGAGCTTGGGAACCCGCCAGCACGGTCTTCAATAGAGATCGACGGGGTCCACATCCAGGGACCAGCGCACCTGCCGCCCGCTGGGCATTTGCTCCAGGTTCAGCAGCCAGCTGGCGATCAACTTGTGCAGCGGCGCCCGGGCACTGGCCTGCAACAGCAGCTGCGCCCGGTAACGGCCGGCCCGGCGTTCCATGGGGGCCGGCACCGGCCCGAGCAGTTCGATGCCCGCAAGCTGCATTTGTTCCAGCAACTGTTCGGCCACGCCGCACGCCTCGTCCAGAAAGCCCTCGGCCTGGCCGGGCTTGTGGGCTTCGGCGCGCAGCAGGGCCAGGTGCGCAAAGGGCGGCAGGCCAGCGGCGCGGCGCTCGCTCAGGGCCTGTTCGGCAAAGGCGAAATAGCCTTGTTCGGTCAGTTGCACCAGC